>NZ_JBVFTR010000004.1:2940000-3298670 GCF_055693285.1 Roseobacter sp. S87 | reverse complement strand
AGAATGGCGGGCGTGGCGGTGGGGGCTGCGGCGCTGATGATGTCATGGGGGCACATGCCCGTGCCCCGTTCGATCCCCTTGCAGCAGGCGACCAGCGTTTTGCCACCCAGCGCGTCCCCGCAGCTGGCAAGAAAGCCGCGCAGCTGCTGGAGCGGCACAGCCAGCAGCAGAATATCGGCCTTCAGCGCGGTCTGCAGATCGTCGGTAACGGTCAGGGTTTCGGGGAACACGAAGTCGCCCAGCCTGCGCCTGTTGCAGCGCTGGTGCTGCATCTCGCGGCTGTGGTCGGCGTTACGGGCCCAGAGCGTGACGCTGGATTTTGTGGCCAGAGACAGCGCCAGTGGCCGTGCCGAAGGCACCAGATCCCAGGACCGCAATGCTCATGCCTTGGCGCCCTTCTTGCCGCTGCCCAGCATCGCGGGCCGGGTCTGGTCCAGCGGCCAGCGGGGCCGTGCCGCGAGGGTCATGCCAGCCGGTTCGGACAGCGCCATCTGTTCGAGCGCTGCATAGCCGATCATGGCCGCGTTATCCGTGCAGAGCGCAAGCGGCGGTGCAATGAATTCAGTCTCTAACTCAGATGAAACAGTCTCTAATCCGGCCCGTATCGCCTGATTGGCGGCAACGCCTCCTGCCACGCACAGCGCTGTTGGCCTGTCGCCCTGCGCTGCACAAAGACGCAGTGCCCGTCTGGTTTTTTCGGCCAGCACATCGGTGACGGCTGCCTGAAATCCGGCACACAGATCGGCCACATCCTGGCGCGTCAGACCACCCTTTTCAGCGACCACGCCATCGCGGGCCCGCAGAACGGCCGTTTTCAACCCGGAGAAGGACAGATCACAGCCGTCCCGGTCCAGCAGCGGCCGCGGCAGGCGGAACCTGTCAGCCACGCCCACGACTGCAGCCTGTTCCACCGCGGGACCGCCGGGCTGGCCCAGCCCGAGAAGTCGCGCGACCTTGTCGAACGCCTCGCCCGGAGCGTCATCAATGGTGCCGCCCAGCCGTTCGAAGGTGTCCGCGCCGCGCACCAGCAGGAACTGGCAATGACCGCCCGAGACAAGCAACATCAGGTAAGGGTACGCGACCCCATCCGTGAGCCGGGGGTCAGCGCGTGCCCCGCCAGATGATTGACGCCGTAGAGCGGTTTGCCGGTGGCCATGGCGAGGCCCTTGGCACACATGACGCCCGAGACCACGCCGCCGATCAGACCGGGGCCGGATGTGACGGCAAACGCATCAATGTCGCTGATTTTCAGCCCGGCTTCCTGCAGGGCCTCGTCAGCACAGAGATCGAGCGTTTCAGCATGGGCACGCGCCGCAATTTCCGGCACAACGCCCCCGTATGCTGCGTGCAGGCTGGCCTGGCCGCGCACCACAGAAGACAAGACGCGGGTTTTTCCACCGGCGTCACGGCGCAGGATCGCCGCCGCCGTGTCATCGCAGCTGCTTTCGATGGCAAGAACAGTGCAGGCCGTGGTCAAGGTGGGCGTCCCGTTGCAAGATCGGTGGGCTGCAGGTAACACCGGCAGCGGGGTTAAACAATGGCACGGGACATGCAGCAGGCGCCGATACCGATGATCATGACGCGGCCCGAAGCGGGCGGTCAGGCGTTCGTCCGGAACATGCCGGCGGACCTGCGGCAGCGTCTGAATATCATTGAAAGCCCTCTGCTTTCCATAGAGGCGGTGGCTCAGGACCCCGGATCTGGTGACGCCGGAGCGGCCATTTTCACATCTGCCAACGGTGTCCGTTTTGCGCCGGAGGCGCGGGGGCGGAAAGCCTGGTGTGTGGGCAGATCAACGACACAAGCCGCGCGGGACGCGGGTTGGGATGCTGTGACAGTCGGGCCTGATTCTGCCGGACTGATTGAGACACTGCGCAGGGAGCGCCCTGAGGTGTCGCTGGTACATTTCAGCGGTGTGCACACCCGCGGGAAAGTTGCGGAGAAGCTGGTACAGGATGGTTTGTCTGTGCGCCGGGTCACGGTTTATGACCAGCCGTTGCTGGCGCTGTCAGAGGCGGCCCGTGCGGTGCTTGCGGGTGATGATCCGGTGATTGTTCCGCTCTTTTCCCCCCGGACCGCAGCGTGGTTCGTTGAGCAATGCCCGGAGCCGGGAAATGTGATCGCCGTGTTTCTGAGTGCGGCGGTGGCGCGCGCCACTGGACAAGCGCGGTTTGCACAACAGGTTATATCGGCGTGGCCGGATGCCCGATCTGTCGTCAACTGTATAGAAAACCTGACAGTCAGCGCCCGTCCGGGTTGAGGGTGATCAGGCTGCGGAGTATGCTTTCAGGATACCGCCTGCCAGCGGAGAATCGAATTAGGGGTGGAGACTTTGGCAAAATCACGCAATTCGGACGCCGGACCCGAAGAGGACGCGGCAAAGACCGACGCAGTTTCTGAAGCGGTCACCGAACAGCAGACGGACGATACGGATACCCCCGTGCAGGACGGGAGTGAGCACGCCGATCCTGCCCCTGAAACCGTTGAGGATACCACCGGGCCCACGCCGGATACTGCCGATGAAACCTCGTCGGATGATGTGTCCGAAGAGGAGCCGGAGACCGGTGAAACGGTTGATGCCGACGAAGACGAGCCGGTCAGCGAAGCGGACGAAACAGAGACTGATACAGCAGAAACAGAGACTGAATCCGAGGTCGATCCGGAAGAAACGGACCTGATTGAGGAAGATCAGGAACCTGTTGAAGAGGAGCCGCAGGAACAGGCAGAGGAGCCTGCCGAAGAGCCCCGCCCCGCGCCCGAAGTGGTGGTGGAGCGCAGCAGCATGTGGCCGGCTGTTTTCGGCGGTGTGATCGCTGCGATGATCGGGTTTATCGCCGGACGGGGCGATACGCTGGATCAGTGGCTGCCCGCTTCGATGCAGCGCAGCGCGGTTGATCTGACGGCGATTGAAACGCAGACCGCGGAACTTGCGGCAGCAACTGAGGCACAGGCGGAGCGGCTTGCCGCGCTGGAATCGCAGCCCGCCCCGGAGCCTGCACCGGCGCCGGCCCCCGAGATTCCCCCGAACTGGCCGCGGCGACAGAAAGCCTGACGGAAAATGTAGCACTGGTCTCGGCTGAGCTTGAAGCCCTCGCCGGGCGTCTTGATGCGTTGGAGGCGCGGCCCGCCGAACCTGCACCGGACGGTGCGAGTGCCGCGGATGTTGCCGCCCTGCAATCCGCGCTGGAAGCGCAACGCGCCGAAATTCAGGCGCTGAATGCGATTGCAGAAGAGGCCGAAGCCGCTGCGCGAAGCGAGGCGGCGCGTATTCTGGCCCGTGCGGCGCTGACCCGTGTGGTCACCGCTGTGGACAGCGGAGAGACTTTCACGCCGGCCATTGAAGATCTGGAAGAGGTCACGCCTGTTGAGGTGCCCGCAGCGCTGAAATCAGCCGCCGCCGAGGGTGTGCCGACCATGGCCTCCCTGCGCGAAAGCTTCCCGGAAGCCGCGCGCAGCGGCCTTGCGGCAGCGCGTGCCGAAGTGCCCGAGAGCGATGTTCAGGGCATTGGTGGATTTCTGCGCCGTCAGCTGAGCGCGCGGTCCGTGACGCCACGCGAAGGAACGGACCCGGATGCGGTTTTGTCCCGCGCCGAGGCTGCCCTGGGGCAGGGCGATCTGGCGACAGCATTGTCAGAGATGGAAGGCCTGCCGGAACCTGCGCGGGCAGCCATGCAGGGCTGGCTGTCATCGGCCGAAGCCCGCCGGGCGGCACAGGACGCTGCGAACACGCTGTCTGACAGCCTGCAAAGTAACTGAGGAAGACGAATATGTTGTGGTCTCTGATTAAGATAATCCTGTTCGTCGCTGCAGTGGCTGCTCTGGCGCTGGGGGCGGGTTACCTGCTCGAAAGCGAGGGTGGCGTGCAGGTCACTGTGATGGGCAGCGAATACACCTTTGGCCCGCTGCAGTCCGTGATCGCGGTCGTTGGCTTTGTGGTTGCCGTGTGGATTTTGCTCAAGGTGCTGTCGCTGCTGGTGGCCACATGGCGGTTCCTGAACGGTGATGAAACCGCGCTGTCGCGGTATTTCGACCGTAACCGTGAGCGCAAAGGGTTTGATGCCCTGTCAGAGGGTCTGATGGCGCTGGCCAGCGGCGAGGGCCGTGTGGCGATGGCGAAGGCCGCGAAAGCCGACCGCTACCTGAACAAGCCGGAGCTGACCAACCTGCTGACCGCACAGGCGGCTGAGATGGCCGGGGACCGGCGCAAGGCCGAGGAAACCTACAAAAAGCTGGTGGCCAACAGTGCCACGCGGTTTGTGGGCGTGCGCGGGATCATGCGCCAAAAGCTGGAGGACGGTGATACAGACACCGCGCTGGCGCTGGCGGAAAAGGCTTTTGCGATCAAACCCAAGCATGAAGAGGTGCAGGACGTTCTGCTGAAACTGCAGGCCCAGAACGAAAACTGGTCCGGTGCGCGGGAAACGCTGAACGCCAAGCTCAAGCATGGCAGCCTGCCCCGTGACGTGCACCGCCGGCGTGATGCCGTTCTGGCGCTGTCACAGGCGAAGTCCATTCTGTCGGACGAAAGCTCGATTGAGGTGCGGGAAAAGGCGATTGAGGCCAACAAACTCTCGCCTGATCTGGTGCCCGCGGCGGTGATGGCCGCGCGCAGCTATATAGAAGCCAAAAAGCCCAAACTGGCCACGCGTCTGCTTAAGAAAGCCTGGGAAGCGCAGCCGCACCCCGATCTCGCGGCCGCTTATGCGGAGATCGAACCGGATGAAACGGCCTTGCAGCGCATCCGCAGGTTTACCGCACTGACGCGGTCCACGCTGGGGGATCCGGAAACCAAAATGCTCATGGCCGAGCTGCATATCGCAAATGAGGATTTCCCGGAGGCGCGCCGGTCGCTGGGCGATCTGGCCGAGAGCGATCCGACCGCGCGGTCTGTGACGCTGATGGCGGCTATTGAGCGGGGCGAGGGCGCGGATGATTCTATTGTGCGTGGCTGGCTGGCCCGCGCGGTGACTGTGTCGCGCGGCCCGCAGTGGATCTGTGACAACTGCCAGCATATCCATGCGGAATGGGCGCCGGTCTGTGAAAACTGCGAGAGCTTTGACACGCTGGAATGGAAGCGACCGCCGGAAGCTGAGATGGCGATGCCGGGTGGTGTGCAGATGCTGCCGCTGATTGTCGGGGCGCTTGAGGATAAGGCAGATGAGGCGGATGCAGAGATCGAAGACGCCGAGCTGCTGACCGATGCGACCGACGTGACAGAGGACACTGCCGCAAAGGTCTGATTTTCGGGCGTACGCTCTTGACCCTCCAGTAACTGGAACCCTTATGTAGGGAGCAAATCTCCCTGCTGAGGCCGCTGCTATGTCGCGCACCGTCACGCTGACCATTGAAAAAATGAACTGCGCCTCCTGTGTCGGGCGCGTCGACCGGGCGCTGTCCGCGGTGAATGGCGTGCGGGATGTGTCGGTGAACCTGGCGACGGATACCGCCACGGTCATCGGGGATATGACGGCTGCGGCGCTGATCCGCGCGTCGGGTGATGCGGGCTATCCGGCCGCGCAGTCAGGATCCGACACGACCGACCGCGATACGAGGCGAGACGAAGAAGCCAGTGCGGCTGCATCAGAAGATGCTGATTGCCGCTTTTCTGACCGCCCCGGTTTTCGTTCTGGCGATGGGCAGTCATGTGTTCCCGGGCCTCGTTCACATGATCGGGCATGATACAAATAACCTTATACAGGCTCTGTCGACGACACTGGTTCTGGCCGGGCCCGGGCGTCATTTCTACACTGATGGTCTGACAGCGCTGTTCAAAGGCGCGCCGGATATGAACACTCTGGTCGCCATCGGAACGGCTGCGGCGTGGGGGTATTCAGCGCTGCTGATGCTGGCCCCCGGTCTCTTTCCGCCCGGTGCGCATGGCGTGTATTTTGAGGCGGCAGCGGTGATCGTGACGCTGATCCTCACAGGGCGCTGGCTGGAGGCACGCGCTCGCGGCCGTACCGGCGCGGCTATCCGGGCGTTGATCGGGCTGCGCCCTGCATCGGCACGCGTCGAGCGCGATGGTGTGGCCCGCGATGTGGCGCTGGCAGAGATCGTGCAGGGCGACCGTGTTCTGCTGCGGCCCGGCGAAAAAGTCCCGGTGGATGGTGTGGTGCTCGAAGGATCAACCTTTGTGGACGAATCCATGATTACCGGCGAGCCGCTGCCGGTGGCCCGGCATGTGGGCGACCCGGTGACCGCCGGGACGGTCAACGGATCCGGCAGTATCGTTCTTGATACCCGGGGCGTGGGCGAAGACACGGTTCTGGCCGGAATCATCCGCATGGTACAGGCCGCACAGGGCGCGAAACTGCCCGTGCAGGCTCTGGTAGACCGCATCACCCTGTGGTTCGTGCCGGCGGTTCTGATGGTGGCGGCGGTGACCATTCTGGCTTGGCTGATCATGGGGCCGGCGCCTGTTGTGTCCTATGCGCTGGTTGCGGGTGTATCCGTTCTGATCATTGCCTGCCCCTGCGCGATGGGTCTGGCGACACCCACGTCGATCATGGTTGCGGTCGGGCGTGCGGCAGAGCTGGGTGTGCTCTTTCGCAAGGGGGACGCGCTGCAGCGGTTGTCAGCGGTGGACACGGTTGTATTCGACAAAACCGGCACTCTGACCGAAGGTCGCCCGACCTTGACGACTTTTGAAGCGGCCTCCGGATATACGCGGGCTCAGGCCTTGCCGCTTGTGGCCGCCCTGGAGGCGCGGTCCGAACATCCGCTGGCGCAGGCTGTGACCACGGCCGCACGTGAAGATGATCTGTCATGGTCTGACGCGCAGGATGTCCGCGCCGAGGACGGGATGGGGATCGCCGGCGTGGTGGATGGCGTCGCGGTGCGCATTGGCTCGGACCGTTTCATGGCCGCGACGGGCGTTGATATCAGTCCGTTTGACGAGGCACGCGCATCCGTTGAAGCGCAGGGGCAGTCGGTCTTTTTCGCGGCGGCAGATGATCAGCCGCTGGCCATGCTGGCCGTGGCGGACACGGTCCGGCCGGGGGCTGCCGCGCTGATCCGCGGGTTAACTGCGCGGGGGTCCGCGTGGCGATGATCACCGGCGATACCGAAGCGGCGGCCCGCGTCATTGCAGATGAGATCGGCATCAGCGAGGTCATTGCCCGCGTCCTGCCGGGCGAGAAATCGCAGGCGGTGGAACGCATGCGCGCAGAGGGCGGTACGCTCGCCTTTGTGGGCGACGGGATCAACGACGCACCGGCGCTGGCCGCCGCAGATGTGGGCATCGCTATCGGCACGGGCACTGACGTGGCGATCGAAGCGGCAGACGTGGTCCTGATGTCCGGGGACCCGGCCGGTGTGGCAAAGGCCATCGCGGTGTCAGGCCACGCGATGCGCAACATCCGGCAGAACCTGTTCTGGGCCTTCGGTTACAATGTTGCGCTGATCCCCGTTGCCGCGGGTGTGTTTTTCAGCCTGACAGGCTGGATGCTGTCGCCCATGCTGGCGGCCGGTGCCATGGCGCTGTCGAGCGTCTTTGTCCTGTCCAACGCGCTGCGGCTGCGTGGCATGACGGGAGCCTTGTGATGAACATCAGCGAGGTTTCAGAGGCCACAGGCCTGCCGGTGAAAACCATCCGGTACTACGAAGAGATCGGCCTGATCACGCCGGACCGTACAGCAAACGGCTATCGCTTTTTCAGTGATGCGGATCGTCACAAGCTGGCGTTTCTGGGCCGGGCGCGGTCCCTTGGGTTCTCTATCGACGCCTGCCGCAGTCTGCTGCACCTGTACAACGACCGGGACCGCGCGAGCGCCGACGTGAAACAGATCGCTCGCGCCCATCTGCAGGAGATCGAGCGCAAACGGGACGAGCTGACCCAGATGCGTGACACGCTGGCCCATCTGATTGACGCCTGTGCCGGCAATGAACGTCCCGATTGTCCCATTCTTGCTGATCTCGCCGCAGACGGGCAGTCTTGAAACGGGGCCGCCGGGCATCACATCACCACCATGAGCGAGATTTTTCAGCATAACATCAAAGTTCTGTTTCAGCACTGCGACCCGGCGGGGATCGTCTTTTACCCGCGGTACTTTGAAATGGTGAACCAGACGGTCGAGGAATGGCACGAGACGGGCCTGGGGCATTCTTTTTCGGACATGCATCTGGAGCGCGGTCACGGTGTGCCAACAGTCTCTATCGGGGCGGAATTCTCGGCACCCAGCCGCATGGGTGATATGCTGACCTGGCAGCTTTGGGTGACAAAACTGGGGCGCACCTCGGCGCATCTCTTTGTCCAGGCGCATTGTGCCGATCAGCTGCGGATGACTGCGACACCGGTGCTGGTTTCGGTCGATATGAGCACCGGCCGACCTGTACCCTGGCCTGAAGCGATGCGCGCAAAGATGCAGCAGTATCTGGTTGCTGAATAGCTTTACACCTAAAAATTTTATACTTGAAACATTCTGAGCCTGCAGTAGGCTTTGGGATGAATCAATCACGGGTGCCTCATGAGAATTGCCTGTCTGGGTGGCGGTCCTGCCGGTCTCTATTTTGCCATTTCGATGAAGCTGCGCGATCCGGGTCATGAGATCACGGTGTTTGAGCGGAACCGCCCGGATGATACCTTTGGCTGGGGGGTTGTGCTGTCTGATGAGACACTTGGCAACCTGTCGGCCAATGATCCTGAAAGTGCGGCGCTGATCCGGGACCATTTCGCCTGGTGGGATGACATTGCCGTGGTGCTGCGCGGGACCCGCACGGTGTCGTCGGGGCACGGGTTCTGCGGGATCGGGCGCAAAAAACTGCTGATCCTGTTGCAGGACCGGGCGCGGGCGCTGGGCGTTGACCTGCAGTTCGAAAGCGAGGTCGACAGTGCCGCAGCGCTGGCGCGTGACTATGATCTGGTGGTGGCCACAGACGGGCTGAACTCGCGCACCCGCACGGAATTCAGCGATGCCTTTGGCCCACAGACAGATGTCCGCAAATGTCAGTTCACCTGGCTGGGCACGCGTCAGAAATTCGACGATGCCTTTACGTTCATTTTCGAGGAGACGGAACACGGCTGGGTCTGGGCGCATGCCTATCAGTTCGACCCTGATACGGCGACTTTCATTGTGGAATGCAGTCAGGAGACCTGGGAGGCCTGGGGCATCGGCAGCATGTCCAAAGAGGAAAGCATCGCCACCTGCGAGCGGATTTTTGCAGGTCACCTCGGGGGTCAAGCCCTGATGTCGAATGCAAACCATGTGCGCGGATCGGCCTGGATCCGGTTTCCACGGGTGCTCTGCGACCGGTGGCACCACGAGAATATCGTCCTGATGGGCGATGCCGCAGCCACGGCGCATTTTTCCATCGGGTCGGGTACCAAACTGGCATTGGAATCGGCCATCGCGCTGGCGGACTACCTGACGGATGAGGACGACATGCAGGCCGCCTTTGCACGCTACGAGGAGGACCGCCGGGTCGAGGTGCTGAAACTTCAGTCGGCGGCGCGCAATTCGCTGGAGTGGTTCGAGGATGTGGAGCGCTATCTGGATCTGGACCCGGTGCAGTTCAGTTATTCTCTGCTGACCCGGTCCCAGCGGATCAGCCACGAGAACCTGCGGGAGCGTGATCCGGACTGGCTGGCCTCCGCCGAGAAGTGGTTTCAGACAACCGCTGGTGTCAGTGAAAACGCCCCGGTGCGGCACCCGATGTTCGCGCCGTTCCGGTTGCGGGACATGACGGTGAAAAACCGTGTCGTGGTGTCGCCGATGGCGCAGTACAAGGCAGTGAATGGCGTGCCGACGGACTGGCATCTGGTGCATTACGGCGAGCGTGCCAAAGGCGGCGCGGGTCTGATTTACACTGAAATGACCTGTATCAGTGACGATGCGCGTATCACGCCGGGCTGTCCCTGTATCAGCACGGACGACCAGGAAGCCGCCTGGAAACGCATCGTCGATTTCATCCACAATGAAAGCGAGGCAAAGGTTTGTCTGCAGATCGGCCATGCGGGGGCCAAAGGGTCTACGCAGGTTGGCTGGGAAAAGATGGATGCGCCGCTGGCCGAGGGAAACTGGCCGCTGATTGCGGCCTCTGACGTGCCCTGGTCCGACAGGAACGCCGCGCCGCGCGCCATGACCCGTGAGGATATGGACCGCGTGACAGTCCTGTTTGCCGATGCCGCACGCCGCGCCGCACGGGCCGGTTTTGACATGATCGAACTGCATGCGGCGCACGGGTATCTGCTGTCAAGTTTCATCACGCCGCTGCAGAACCGGCGCACGGATGAATACGGCGGGTCCCTGGAAAACCGCCTGCGCTATCCGCTGGAGGTATTCGACGCCATGCGCGCCGTCTGGCCGGAGGACCGGCCGATGTCGGTCCGGATTTCGGCGCATGACTGGGTCGGAGAGGGCGGTATCACACCCGATGATGCGGTGGCGGTGGCCCGCGCGTTCCAGGCGCATGGCGTGGATATCTGCGATGTGTCTGCGGGCCAGACCTCGGCGGAGGCAGCGCCCGTCTATGGCCGGATGTTCCAGACGCCATTCTCGGACCGTATCCGCAACGAGACAAACATGCCGACGATGGCGGTGGGCAATATTTTCGAACCCGATCACGTGAATTCGATCCTGATGGCAGGGCGCGCTGACCTGGTGTGCCTGGCGCGTCCGCATCTGGCCGATCCTTACTGGTTGCTGCATGCGGCGACAGCGCTGGGCGACCGCGCGGAGACCTGGCCCGCCCCCTATCTGGCCGGGCGCGATCAGGCCTGGCGGCTTGCGGACAAGGATGCCGCCATCGAGGGGGCGCGGGTATGAACGATTTGACCGGACAGCGGGCACTTGTCACCGGGGGTGGTACGGGCGTGGGGGCCGCCATTGCCCGGACCCTGGCGGAAGCCGGTGCCGATGTCTGGATCAGCGGCCGCCGCGCTGATGTCCTGCAGGACACAGCCGCCACGCATGAGCGCATCCACACGGTCTCCGGTGACGTCACCCGGCCCGATGACTGCGCGCGTATGATTGAAACCGCCGATGGCCCGGGCATTATCGTCGCCAATGCCGGGGCGGCCACGTCGAAACCTTTTCACCGCATGTCGGCGGAGGACCTGCATGCAATGATCGACGTGAACCTTTTTGGCGTCTTCAACATCTGGTCTGCAGCCCTGCCGGCCCTGCGCGAGGTGGGGCAGGGGCGGCTGATCGCGGTGGCCTCGACCGCCGGGCTGAAAGGATATGCCTATGTCAGTGCCTATGTGGCAGCAAAACACGCGGTGGTCGGGTTGACCCGGTCGCTGGCGCTGGAACTGGCGCGGACCGGGATCACGGTGAATGCGGTCTGCCCCGGGTTCACCGACACGCCGATGCTGCAGGAGAGCGTCAGCAATATCATGCGCCAGACCGGGCGCAGTGCGGACGAGGCGGAAGCGGCGCTGACAGCGACCAACCCGCAGGGGCGCCTCGTTCAGCCCGGCGAAGTGGCCGATACCGTGCAGTGGCTCTGCGGTCCGGGTGCCGGGGCGGTCACCGGCCAGGCCCTGTCAGTTTCAGGTGGAGAAGTCATGTGAACCAGCACCCGGACACCCCGAGCGATCTGAGTAAGGACCGGCTGCGCGTCTGGCTGCGGATGCTCAAGGTCACGCGGATGATTGAGGCCGAACTGCGCGAGCGTCTGCGCCAGGAGTGGGATACCACGCTGCCGCGCTTTGACGTGATGTCCGCACTGCACCGCAACGGCGAAGGCATGAAGATGAGCGATCTCAGCGGTGTGCTGCGGGTCTCGAATGGTAATGTCACCGGCATTGTGGACCGGCTGGTTGCGGACGGGCTGGTCGAGCGGCGCACGGTGGAAGGCGACAGACGTGCGATGCGCGTGGTGCTGACCCCGAAAGGGCGCACACTGTTTGATGAAATGGCCGCTGTGCACGAGGCCTGGGTGGACGAACTTCTGTTGCCCATCGGTGCTCAGGGTCTGGCCACGGTGTATTCGCGGCTGGGCCGCATCGCGGAGCAGACGGAGGAGGACAGCTGATGCCGGATCATTTCAGACTGGCCCGGGCGGGTGATGTGGCGGTCGTCACGCTGGACCGGCCGGAGCGGAAGAACCCGCTGACCTTTGAAAGCTATGCGGAGCTGCGCGACTGGTTCCGGGCCCTGCGTGATGACGATGAGATCAAAGCTGTGGTTTTCGGCTCTAACGGAGGAAATTTCAGCTCAGGCGGTGATGTGCATGACATCATCGGGCCGCTTGTTGGCATGGATATGAAAGACCTGCTTAAGTTTACGCGTATGACCGGTGATCTGGTCAAAGCGATGCTGGCATGCGGCAAACCCGTGATCGCTGCGGTGGACGGCATCTGCGTAGGGGCTGGTGCAATTATCGCGATGGCGTCCGATCTGCGACTTGCGACACCCGAGGCCCGTACCGCCTTTCTGTTCACCCGCGTCGGGCTGGCGGGCTGCGATATGGGGGCCTGTGCCATGCTGCCCCGGATCATCGGGCAGGGGCGCGCGGCGGAACTGCTGTACAGCGGACGCAGCATGTCTGCGGCAGAAGGTGAAGCCTGGGGCTTTTTCAACCGACTGGTTGCTGCCGATGACCTGCTGCCTGAGGCGACGGCTCTTGCGCAGAAGATCGCCGAAGGCCCGAATTTTGCGCATATGATGACCAAGACGATGCTGAACCAGGAATGGTCCATGACGCTGGATCAGGCGATTGAGGCGGAGGCGCAGGCACAGGCCATCTGTATGCAAACGGAGGATTTCCGCCGGGCTTATGAGGCCTTCGTCGCCAAAGAAAAACCGGTATTTCAGGGTGACTGAGCCCATAAAGACAGGACGTTGCCGATGAGTGACCGCAGTTTTCTCAGCTGGCCGTTTTTCGAGGAGCGTCACCGCGAACTGGCCGATGCGCTGGAGACCTGGTGCGCAGAAAACCTGGGCCGCATTGATCACGCGGATGTGGATGCAGCCTGTATCGGCCTTGTTCGGATGCTGGGGCAGGGTGGCTGGCTGCGCCACGCGGCGGTTGATCCGGCAAATCCCGGCACGCTGGATGTGCGCAGCCTGTGCCTGATCCGCGAAACGCTGGCGCGATATGATGGCCTCGCGGATTTCGCCTTTGCGATGCAGGGCCTCGGCACCGGCGCGCTGTCGCTGTTCGGCACACCGGAACAGCAACGCTGGCTGGAGCGCACGCGGTCAGGCGAGGCGCTTTCCGCCTTTGCCCTGACAGAGCCTGCATCAGGCTCTGATGTGGCGAATATCACGCTGCGGGCAGACCGGAAGGGTGCCGGGTTTGTGCTGAATGGCGAGAAGACCTGGATTTCGAATGGCGGTATTGCGGATCTTTACACCGTGTTCGCCCGCACCGGAGAGGCGCCGGGGGCCGGTGGTCTGTCCGCTTTTGTGGTGCCCGCGGATACGCCTGGTCTGGAGATCGCGGAACGGCTTGAGGTCATGGCGCCGCATCCGCTGGCACGGCTGTCCTTTGAGAACGTGCACCTGCCTGCTGATGCGATGATCGGTGGGTCAGGGCAGGGGTTCCGGATCGCGATGTCCGTGCTGGATGTATTTCGCGCCACCGTGGCGGCCGCCGCGCTGGGCTTTGCCCGCTGTGCGCTGGATGCGGCGCTGGAGCGTGTGCGCAAACGGGAGCTTTTTGGCGCGCCGCTGGCTGATCTGCAGATGGTGCAGGGGCATATCGCGGACATGGCGCTGGATGTGGACGCTGCGGCGTTGCTTGTCTATCGCGCGGCCTGGGCGCGGGACACAGGGGCCGCGCGGGTGACGCGCGAGGCGGCCATGGCCAAGCTCTTTGCCACCGATCAGGCGCAGCGCGTGATCGACAAAACGGTGCAGCTGTTTGGCGGGGAAGGTGTGCAAAGCGGCTCTGTACCGGAGCGTCTGTACCGCGAAATCCGGGCGTTGCGCATCTATGAAGGGGCGTCGGACGTGCAGAAAGTGATCATCGCGCGTGCGACGCTTGCTGCGGCCGATCAGTAGTTTTTCACCGATTGCGCCAGTCGTTCCAGCGTGAGGTTCACCTGGTCGGACCCGATCACCGCCGAACGCACCAGCCGGTCAAACTGGCGGGAAAAGCCCCGAACCTGTTCCGGGCTGCTGACCACCAGATAGGCGTCGCCGATATACAGCGCGACACGCTGACGGCCAAAGACGGTGAACGGCGCGGAATAGGTTTTGCTGCCGTCATAAAGGTGCAGGCGCAGCGCGGGATAGGTTCGTGCGCAGATCCGCGCCATATGTTCCAGCTGGCGCCTGCATTGCCGGGCGGGGGTGTTCCGCCAAAGGCCCGTGCGCGCCGCGAGATCCTGCAGGGTCTGAATGGGCATCGCGATCTCAACATCCATATCGTCGAGCGAGATATGCCCCAGAACATTTTCAACACCACCACCCCGGGCATCCTCGGGCGTGTCGTCCAGCGCCTGGGGGCCAGACTGAACATGTCGGGCAGTGTTGAGGGTACGTAGCGCAGTTTGAAACCGGCGGCTTCGCTGCGCCATTGATCGAGCGGTGTGGAACCGTCGGCCTGAATTTCCTGCTCAATCTGGACACTGCCGGCCACTTCCTGCCGGCCCTCGGGTGCGTTTTCCAGACAAAGCAGCCAGTCCGCCGAGACGCCGCTGATTTCCGCGATCCGCCGCAGGGTTTCCGCGCGGGGCAGACGGTCTGACGCGGGGCTCAGAAACTGACTGAGCGCGGAACGGTCCAGGCCCGTCTGAGCCATGAAGTGAGACTTTCCCTCTGCATGGGACTCCAGAACGGTCCGTAGCCTTCTGCGGAACTGAACCGCGAGATCACGTTTATCCATGATGCATTTACACAAATATGCAGCGAAAATACAACAAACAGGACAAAACGATGCAGAAGTAATCTTTGCATCGCAAACTCACGCGCTTGTGAACAGGCGCTCAGACCCCGAAAATTCATGCCGGACCCGTAACAGCGTTATGCGAAAGGCACCAATTGACGACCCCCGACTGCCCCGAAAAACACAGCATAGAATGGCCTACCCTGGCTGTCGCTGCCATCTGCTATGCCGGATTTATTCTGACCACAGCTTTTTCCGGAACTCTTGGGACGGTTCCTGCGATCCTCGTGCTGGCGCTGATCCTGACGCTTTATTCGTCACTGAACCACGAAGTTCTGCACGGGCATCCGTTCCGGACAAAGGCGCTGAATACAGCACTGGTCTTTCCGGCGCTTGGGCTTTTCATTCCGTATCCGAGATTTCGCGATACGCATCTGGCGCACCACCATGATCCGTCGCTGACCGACCCCTATGATGATCCGGAAACCAATTTCGTTGATCCCGCCGTCTGGGCGCGCTGGTCGACACCCCGCCGCGCCATTTATGCGTTCAACAACACCTTGCTGGGCCGGATGGTGATTGGTCCGCTGATCAGTACGGGCACATTCTGGCTGGGGGATGCCCGGGCCATAGCTGCGGGAGACCGCCGTATTCTGTCGGCATGGGTATTTCACGCAGCGGCACTGGTGCCGGTGATCCTGTGGTGGGTGCTGGTGGCGGATATGTCCGTGACCGCTTATCTGACCGCGGCATATGCCAGCCTGTCAGTGCTCAAGATACGCACATTTCTGGAGCACAGGGCCCATGAAAAGGCACGCTGTCGCAGCGTGATCATCGAAGACCGGGGGCTGCTGTCGGTTCTGTTTCTGAAAAACAACCTGCACGCCGTCCACCATGCCTGCCCTGCGCTGGCCTGGTACCGGCTGGACCGGTTTTACCACGCACGACGGTCCGCCTTCCTGCAGCGCAACGGCGGGTATGCCTATGTCTCTTACTGGCAGATTGCGCGGATGTTTCTGCTGCGCGCCAAGGATCCCGTCCCGCACAGCCTTTGGGACACCGCGGAAAGCACGCCCCGGCCAACCGCTGCGCGGGAAAATACCGCCGCCTGATCCGGCCTGAGGTCAAATACGTTTGTGTCCGGCCCACACCGGTGCCATGCTGCCTTGGCGAAACACACAGGTTTACGAGGCGATTTATGTCCGACCAGGAAGCACCGGTTCTTCTGTCCATTGATCGCGGGATAGCCGTGGTCACCATCAACAACCCAAAAGCGATGAATGCGCTTTCCGAGGATGTTCTGGCCGCCCTGCAGGAAACATGGGACGGGCTGGTCGTGAACCGGGAGGTCAAAGTAGTGATCCTGCGGGCGGCCGGCAATCATTTCTGTGCGGGACATAACCTCAAGGAAATGACCCTGCGACGGGGCGATGAGGATGGTGGGGAAGCCTATTTCAACGATCTCTTTGCCCGTTGTTCGAAGATGATGCTGTCGATCGTGAACCTGCCCCAGCCCGTGATCGTGCAGGTCCAGGGGATTGCGACTGCCGCCGGATGCCAGCTGGTTGCGACCTGTGATCTGGCGGTGGCAGCAGAGGATGCGCGGTTTGCCACGTCGGGTGTCAATATCGGCCTCTTCTGTTCGACGCCGATGGTCGCGCTGTCACGGAACGTGCCACGCAAACAGGCAATGGAAATGCTGCTGCTGGGTGATTTCATCGCGGCGGAAAAGGCCGCAGAAATCGGTCTGATCAACCGGGTGGTGCCGGCGGAGGATCTGGATGCGGCGGCCATGGCGATGGCGCAGCAGATCGTCAGCAAGGCACCGGCGGCGGTGCGCACCGGCAAACGGGCATTTTATGAACAGGCGGATATGCCGCTGGAGCAGGCCTATGCCTATGCGGGCAGGACCATGGCGGACAATATGATGGCGCGGGACACCCGTGCGGGGATCGACGCGTTTATTGCCAAGGAGCCGATGCCGGAGTGGCAGGACGACTGAGATCAGCCGAGGCGCGCGGCCGCCTGTTCGGCTGCGACGAGGGCACCTTCAAGGAAACCGCCATATTCATCCCCCATTTCGGATGAGGCGAATATCAGCCTGCCGCCCCACAGGTCGCGCAGCGCATCCGGTGTGCCATAGGCAGGATGGTGGGTCGGACCATCATGATCAGCCATGGTCGCGATCAGCGGATCTGTGGCCCAGTCTTCCATGTGAACCGCTTTTGGCTGCGCCAGTTCGGGGCCGAACAACGTGACCAGCTGGTTGACGGCCTCACAGATAACCGCGTCGCGATGCGCGGCGCGGGGTGCGGGCGGCGTGCCGACAAAGCCGAACAGGGCAAACCCGCTTTCGTCATGGGGAGACGCATCATGGATTTCGGCCAGAGGGCCACGCTGGCTGATGGCATCACCTGACAATCCTGCCTCGCGCCACCAGGGCCGGTCATAGACGGCGACGAGTTTGGCGTGGCCCGCCATCCAGGTTGGTACGTTCTGCATCTCTGCGGCGACGGCCTGGGGAAGTTCCGGTTCAAACGATATCCCGCCATGAGCAATGCGCGGGGGCAGGGCGAGCACAACGTGCTGTGCCTCTATTGTTCCATCCGGCGTTGTGGCCGTGATGCCATCACCTGTTTGTATCAGTCTCTGTACAGGGGTGTTGAGGAGCAAACGCGCCGATGACAGCCGATCAGCCAAGCGTCCGGTGATCCCGCCCAACCCTCCGGCAATACGCCAGGACCCCCGCATGGATCCCGCGCCGGGGCTGCGGTGTACGTCACCATTACCGGTCTCGCCAAAGGCCTGCGCCAGTGCTGAACTGATCGAAAACAGTCAGCCCAAGCGCGTCGGCCAGTGCAGCGATACGCGGTTGATCCGGCCAGATCCAGGCAGGCCCCAGATCGACGGGAATACCGCCGATCTGTTGTGTCCTGACGCGGCCGCCAACGCCGTCTGCTGCTTCGCACAGCAGGACATCGCGGCCGCGCTGTTCTTGGGTATGCGCAAGGTGCAGACCGGCAAGCCCGGCCCCGATGATCAGTGTGTCCGTCTTCATAAAGCCCTTCTACAGGACCAGAGCGGACTGTCACGGGATGTCAGCCGACTTTGTAGCCCCAGAACGCTGTACGGTCGGCCAGGAAATACCCATCCAGTGCCCGTACACGCCCCTGAAGCTCGACAGTGTCGCCTGCCGCCAGCGAAGCCATGGCGTGAATGTTGAGCGATGTTCGTTCCGTCACGTGGGGCCCTGTGATCTCTCCGCGCGAGCCCGAGATTTCGTCAGTTCCGTTGCGCAGCAGCCGGCCACCAATACTGACGAGCGCGCTTGTGTTCTCGCGGAACGTCAGGCCGGCGCCAAACACATAGGTGCCGGCAACCGGTGCGGTGAAACTGCTGGTGCCCGCGTCAAAGACATTCTGATCGTTATATTCGGTGTCATTGATGCCCACCGTAATCCAGGTGTCCGCAGCGCAATAATTGTCGAAATTGGTCGTGCCCTTGAACCCGGGCAGATTCGGCTGGTCGACAACACCGGTGCCGACGTCAACGCTCAGCCCGTCAAAAAAAGTCGTGCCATCAGGCGTGGTGGACAGGCGAAGATTGTCGCTGCCAAAAAGGCCGAAAAGCCCCCGTGTCTGGAAGTCCTGCTGGAAGATAAATCCAAGATCATCAGCGGTATTCTCCTTATTCAGGGTCGAAACAAAGCTGCCATTGCCCGCATCAGCGGCATAAAGCGCCGTCCAGACCGCCGCGTTGATTTTCGCGGAAAACGGGGTGCCGGGCAGGGTGGTCATGCCAAGGCCAAAGGCCTCGATGTCCTGCAGTTCTGCGCTGTCGAGATCGATCCATTCGGAGCCATCATGCACCAGCAGGGTTTCGCGCGCTGTGACCCAGGCGCGCCAGCCCGCGCGGGGGACAAAGAACCGCCAGGCACCATCTTCGAACAATGCGACCTCGCCGTCGCGGCCCGTCCAGTCGCCGGTCGCAGCATCACCGACGATATAGCGGGCCCCTGCTGCGGCCCCTGCGGGTGGTGTGGTCAGATCGTCTGAAATGACGCCCAGTTGCGTGACTACGTCGAGGATACGCAGCGCTTCGTTATGCGTGACGTGTTTCTGCGCCTGATTGGGCATGATGAAAGGGAGCGAGAGACTGCTGGAAGTATCGGCCATGTGGGATCCCGTGCGTATTGAATGACCCGCACAACCTGATCCAAAAGCCTTTCGCATGATTTAGGGGCGCGCACCGCGGATTAACGATGCGTTTACGATACCGTCAGGGCCGGACGCCGGATCAGAAATCCAGGTTTTCCACGCTCAGCGCATTCTGCTGGATGAATTCGCGCCGCGGCTCCACAACGTCTCCCATCAGCTTGGTGAAAAGATCATCGGCCTCGGCCATATCCTCGACACGCACCTGCAGTAGCGTGCGCGCATCCGGATCGAGCGTCGTTTCCCACAGCTGATCCGGGTTCATTTCGCCCAGACCCTTGTAGCGTTGAAGAGACAGCCCTTTTTCGCCCTCTTCCAGAATCGCGTTCAGCAGGTCCAGCGGCCCGAAAATCATCTGCATTCTGTCTTTGCGCACCAGCGTGGCAGGCAGATTGTAGACGTCCTGCAGGCTCTGCGTGAAGCTGCCGGTCTTGCGCGCCTCGCCGCCGCGCAGGATGCGCCCGTCCAGCGTGCGCACTTCTTCGACGCCGCGCAGGATGCGCGCCAGGCGGATGCCATGATCCTGGGTGATACGGCCCTGCCATCCGCGCTCATATTCCTCGGCTATGAGGTTCAGACGCGCGGCGACCTTGTCGGCGGTGCCCTGAAGATCAGCGTCCACCACACCAGGCGCAAAGGCCCCTGCGATGGCGGCCTGTTCCAGGATGTGGCGGGGGTAATGTGTCGGGAAGGCATCCAGCACGCGGCGCATCTGACGCGCGAGCTCTACCACGCGGGCCAGATCGGCGCCGGTGATTTCCTCGCCATTGCCCTGTCGCAGAATGGCCCCGTCGATGCCCTGCTGGATCAGATATTCCTCCATCGCGGTTTCGTCCTTGAGGTACACCTCGGACTTGCCACGCGACACCTTATAGAGCGGCGGCTGGGCGATATAGAGATGCCCCTGTTCAATAAGCTCCGGCATCTGCCGGTAAAAGAACGTCAGCAGCAGCGTGCGGATGTGCGCGCCGTCCACATCGGCGTCCGTCATGATGACGATCTTATGGTAGCGCAGTTTTTCGATGTTGAATTCGTCCCGGCCGATGCCGGTGCCGAGTGCCATCACCAGGTTGCCGATCTCCTGGCTGCCCAGCATCCGGTCAAAACGCGCCCGTTCGACGTTCAGGATCTTACCTTTGAGCGGCAGGATCGCCTGGGTCTGACGGTCGCGCCCGGTCTGAGCAGAGCCACCGGCGCTGTCCCCCTCGACGAGGAAAACTTCCGTTTTGGCAGGGTCTTTTTCAGAGCAGTCCTTGAGCTTGCCCGCGAGGAAGTTCACATCCATCGCCGTTTTGCGCCGGGTCAGATCGCGCGCTTTGCGGGCGGCCTCACGGGCATGGGCGGCTTCAATGATCTTGCTGACAACGATTTTGGCCTCGTTGGGGTTCTCCTCGAACCATTCCGCCAGTTTTTCGTTCATCAGACCCTCAACTGCGGGGCGTACCTCGGAGCTGACGAGTTTGTCTTTGGTCTGGGAGCTGAACTTCGGATCAGGCACTTTGACGGACAGCACACAGGTCAGACCCTCGCGCGCGTCGTCGCCGGTGAAGCTGACCTTTTCCTTGCGGGCAATGCCGGAGGATTGCGCGTAATTGTTGATCGTGCGGGTCAGCGCGCCCCGGAAACCCGCCATGTGGGTGCCGCCGTCGCGCTGCGGGATGTTGTTGGTAAAGGGCAGGACGTTTTCGTGATAGCTGTCGTTCCACCACATCGCGACCTCGATGCCGATGTCGTCGCGTTCGCCCGAGATAAAGATCGGTTCCGGCATCACCGCCGATTTGGACCGGTCGAGGAATTTAACGAATTCCTTCACGCCGCCTTCGTAATAGAGATCGGCCTTCAGAGGTTCAGCGGGCCGTTCGTCGACCAGGATGATGCGGACCCCTGAATTCAGGAAGGCCAGTTCGCGCAGACGCTTTTCCAGCGTGTCGAACGAGTAGTCCAGATTTGAAAACGTGTCGGTCGAGGCCATAAACCGGACTTCTGTGCCCGTCCGGTCGGTTTCGCCCACGACCTCAAGGTGCTTTGTCGTAAAGCCGCCCTCAAATCGCGCAACATGTTCCTTGCCCTCACGCCAGATGCGCAGTTCCAGCCAGTCCGACAACGCGTTCACAACGGACACACCCACGCCGTGCAGACCGCCCGACACCTTATAGGAATTGCTGTCGAACTTACCGCCGGCGTGCAGCTGGGTCATGATCACCTCGGCTGCAGAAACGCCTTCCTCCTCGTGGATACCCACCGGAATGCCGCGTCCGTTATCGCTTACGGAAACGGACGAATCCGCGTGAATTGTCACCGTCACAGCGTCCGCGTGACCCGCCAGCGCCTCGTCGATGCCGTTGTCCACGACCTCGTACACCATGTGGTGCAGACCAGAGCCATCGTCGGTGTCGCCGATATACATACCGGGCCGTTTGCGGACGGCTTCCAAGCCTTTGAGAACTTTGATAGAATCGGCGCCGTATTCCTGTGGCGTCTGCTCGGTATCCGACATCGGGTCACACCTTTGTATTTTTTGATTTTATACGATTTTTTGCCAGGAATGTCACGCAGTCCACACAAGAATTTCCGACGCGGCGAAAGGAGTTAACCCATCCGCCGCGCGGGCGTGATCAGGCGCCCCGGGCACCGATTTTCTGAACCTCACGGGTCCAGCGGTCGATCAGCCCTTCTTTGGGGTCGCTGGCGCCGGCAAAGTAGGTGAAACGAGTGGGCCTGATGCCGACAAAGCCGAAAATCTGGCCGGTCAGCTGCCGCAGGATTGCGCTGCCATAGGCGAGCCGCATGAACCAGCGCGGGCTGTCTGAGGTCAGGATGATCCGTCCGGTTTTACCGGTCAGCAGCGGTGCGGGTACACCCAGCCAGTTCGATTTGCGTGTATCGTACGTCCGTCCTGGCAGCAGAATGCGGTCCAGCAGCCCTTTGAGCTTGGCGGGCAGCCCGCCCCACCAGATTGGCGCCGACATGACGACGTGATCGGCCCACTCGAGGTCTTCAAGTACGGCTTCGATCTGCGGTTCCAGCGGTTTCCAGCTTTGAAATCCGCCCTCTCCGAAATCCATGTCGAAGTCGAGCGTTGCCAGATGGATCAGCCGCACGTCATGTCCCGCCTGTCTGGCGGCAGCAGCGTAGGTTTCCGTGAACAGATGCGAGAGGGACGAAGCGCCCGGATGACCGTTGAGAACAGTGATGCGTTTGGGTGTCATGAGAGACTCCTGAGGATTAAAGTGACCGTGGTCATTTTTCTGGGTAAAAAACTGACCACGGTCAATAATAAATTTGACCCCGGTCATTTTCTCTGCCAGAACAGGCGTATGAACAAACCTGTTCAGGCCCGTACCCTGAAAACCCGTTCGAAACTCACCGAAGCCGCACGCGCCGTTGTCGCGCGTTCCGGTTACGAGGGCTTGCGCGTTGAAGAAGTGGTACAGCGCGCAGGGGTGGCCAAAGGAACGTTCTTTGCGCACTTCCGCGACAAGGACGCGCTGATGGATCAGCTTCTGGGCGCGGAAATGGCGCTTATTCTCTCCAGGATCGAGGCGGGCCCCGTTCCCCGCACGCCTGATGAGATGGCAGAAGCGCTCGCGCCGCTTGTGCATTTCATGACCTCAGAACGCTATGTTTTTGATGTGATCCTGCGCTACAGCGGTGCCGCCGGTATCAGCGACGTCGGCCCTATTGCCCGCAGCTTCGAACAGCAGTTCCGACTGTTCGTCACATGGGCCGAACCGCGTGAGACAATGTCGGCTGAACTGCAGGCCGAGGGCATTCAGGCCTTTCTGATCCAGGCTATGTCGCTGCAGTTCTGCGCCCTGCACGCGTCGTCGCAGGCCCAGGACAGGCTGACCAACTATCTGCGCGCCTGGCTCAGGTGAGCGGGATCACCAGGCCAACGAGGATCAGTGCAGCGCCCGACCAGATATTGATCCGTCGCAGTGTTTCCGGGCGGGTGATACCGCTGCGGATTTTGCCCACGCAGGCGGCCAGAATGATGTTCCCGATCAGAGGGACCGCAACTGACATTCCGATGATCGCCGTGACATCCAGCCAGGAAATACCACGCAGATCAAAAAAACCCGGCAGCACACCCATATAGAACAGCACGGCCTTGGGATTGCCCAGGATGGCGATGATGCCCGCCATAAAGCCCGCCCAAAGGCCAGGGCGCGTCAGGCGGCTGTCTGTGTTGATGGCCTGGCCCGCATGTCTGATCAGCAGGATACCCATCGTGATGAAAACGCCACAGGCGATCCAGCGCAGGACGACCATAAAGGTGTCAAAGACGGACAGGATCCACGAGATGCCCAGAACCGCCAGAAGGGGCCAGAGGATGTCTCCGACGGCCACACCCAGCGCAAGCGGCCACGCGGCGCTGAAGCCGCCCGAAAGTGCCCGTGCCATCAGCGCCAGCCAGACCGGCCCAGGCGTCAGAAAGAGGATCACCAGCGCACCCGCATAGAGGAACAGATCTGAAATGAAGATTGTCACTGCGGCGCAATCTCCGATGTGCCACTGGCTTCGGTGACTTCAAAATACTGCGCCCGGTCGCCCATCGCATCGAACAGGCTGCGTTCGGTCCCGGTCATCCAGGCCTGGGCTCCCAGGGCTGCAATCTCATCATAAAGGGCGGCGCGCCGGTCCGGGTCCAGATGCGCCGCGACCTCATCCAGCAGCAACAGAGGCGGCGCGCCGAAACTACCCGCCAGCGCCCGGGCATTTGCGAGGATCAGCGAGACCAGCAGCGCTTTCTGCTCACCGGTGGAACAGTCACGGGCCGGCACCCCCTTGGCGGCATATGTGCCCACCAGATCGGCTCTGTGCGGGCCGGTCAGGGTCCGCCCGGCTGCCATGTCGCGGCTTCTGTTATCCGCCAGCATTGTGCGCAGATCATCAGCCGACGCAGGGGGGCCGTTTCCGCATAGACAAGCTCCAGTGCCGCGGTCGGAAAGGCCGTGGCCGCCCCCTCCTGTGCCGCGGACAACTGTTTCAGGGCCGCATCCCGGTGCACGCTGATACTGACGGCGGCCTCTGCCATCTGAGCTTCCAGCGCCGCGTACCAGGAAGGTTCTCTGACCATATCCTTCAGCAACCGGTTCCGCTCCCGCATCGCCTTTTCATAGACCAGAGACACATCCGCATGCCCCGGCTCAAAGCTCAGGGTCATCCGGTCCAGAAAACGCCGCCTGCCTTCAGCGCCCTCGATCCAGAGCCTGTCCATCGACGGGATCAGCCAGAGCACCCGCGCGATGCGCCCCAATGTCACCTGCGCCGCAGTCTTGCCGTCGATTTTCACCTGACGCGCAGCGCCTTCCTCGGACCAGATTTCAACTTCGTGGATCTGGTGCAGGGATCTCAGTTCGGCACTGGTTTTCCAGCCCAGTGCCTCCGGTCGCCGCGTCATATCCTGCGCGCTCGACCGCCGCAGACCACGCCCGGGAGAAAACAGAGACACAGCCTCAAGAATATTGGTCTTGCCGGCGCCATTTGGACCAAAAAGCGCAACAGGTCTGCCATCCAGAGCAAGACGCGCAGTTTTATGGGACCGGAAATGGGACAGGGTCAGGGCTGTCAGGCAAAGCGCCATGCCGCGCCCCTTCTTCTGGCTGAAAATATCCCCGCCGGAGGCGGAAAATTACACGCGCATCGGCATGACAACATAAACAGCCGTCTGATCATTGCCTTCGCGCATCAGCGTCGGATCGCCCGATGAATTGAACAGAAACACCGCATTTTCACGATCCACCTGGCTGGCAATCTCAAGAAGATATTTGGCGTTGAACCCGATCTCCAGGCGTTCATCGCCATAGGCGACGGCCAGCTCTTCCTCGGCGGCCCCGGAATCCGGAGCGTTGACCGACAGAACAAGGCGATCCTCGTCCAGCTGCAGTTTCACCGCCCGCGACCGCTCCGAACTCACAGTGGCCACACGGTCTACAGCCTGCGCAAAATCGGCCGCATCCACCTCCAGCTTTCGCGTGTTGCCCTGCGGAATGACCCGCGTGTAATCCGGGAATGTGCCGTCAATGACTTTGGACGTCAGTGTGATATCCGGCGTCGCAAAACGGATCTTGGTCTCGGACACCGACACCGCAATCTTCATTTCGTCGTCATCCAGCAGCTTGCGCAGTTCACCGACTGTTTTGCGCGGCACGATCACGCCGGGCATCTCCGCTGCGCCATCGGGCAGGTCGGAATCGATACGCGCCAGACGGTGACCATCTGTGGCGACGCAGCGCAGAACCTGGCCACCTTCAGCGTCAGAGACATGCATGTAGACGCCATTCAGATAATACCGCGTTTCTTCGGTTGAGATGGCGAATTTGGATTTGTCGAACAGACGGCGCAGCGCCGGAGCGGCGGCTGAGAAGTTGGAGGCGTATTCCGAAGACGCCATCACCGGGAAATCTTCTTTGGGCAGCGTCGCCAGCGAGAAGTTCGAGCGGCCTGCCTCGACAGTCAGGCGACCGGTGGCACTGTCAGCGGTCAGCGTAACCAGCGCGCCGTCGGGCAGTTTGCGCACGATCTCGTGCAGTGTCGTGGCAGCCACGGTTGTGGCGCCGGCCCGCTCGACCTGTGCGGGGGCTTTGTCGACCACCTCAATATCCAGATCGGTCGCGCGGAAAGTTACATCGCTGCCTTCGGCTTCGATCAGCACGTTGGCAAGGATCGGAATGGTATTGCGGCGCTCGACAACCGACTGTGCCTGGGACACGGCCTTGAGCAGTGCTGTGCGTTCGATGCTGATCTTCATGGTGCTACTTCCTGGTCGACAGTCGGGACAGGCAAAGTACCCGGTTTGCCCGACATAACAAGCATTTTATGGAGTAGTCCCAGCATACGGGCAGGGCGTCAAGGCCTGCTGCATGCCGGTGCAGCAGCAGGCCCGCAGAAAGTTATTCTTCGAGCGCCCGGCGCAGCAGTTCGAGGTCCTCGGCGATCTGACCGTCCTGCACCTTGAGTTCTTCGATGCGCTTCACACCGTGCATGACGGTGGTGTGGTCCCGCCCGCCGAAACGGCGGCCAATCTCCGGCAGCGACCGGCTTGTCATCCGCTTGCACAGATACATCGCCACCTGACGTGGGCGCGCATAGCTGCGCAGACGCTTGGGGCCGATCATGTCGCTCAGCCGGATGTTGTAGTGATCCGAGACGCGGCGCTGGATCTCCTCGACGGTGATCTTACGCTCGGAGGCCCGCAGAACATCCGACAGGCAATCCTGCGTCAGCTCCATGTTGATCTCGCGACCCACAAGCGAGGCAAAGGCAAACAGGCGTGTCAGCGCGCCCTCAAGAACCCGCACGTTTGTCGAGATGCGGTGCGCCAGGAACTCCAGAACACCCTCGTCGATTTCGAGGTCCGGGTAAGTCTCGCGCTGCTGTTCTACCTTGCTCTGCAAAATGCCGAGCCGCAGTTCGTAATCTGTCGGATGCAGGTCGACGACCAGGCCACACTGCAGGCGCGATTTCACACGCTCTTCCATGTCTTTGATCTCGCCCGGCGCGCGGTCGCCTGAAATGATGATCTGTTTGTTCTGATCCACCAGCGCATTGAACGTGTGAAAGAATTCTTCCTGTGTGCTGCCCTTGCCGGCGATGAACTGAACATCATCCACCATCAGGACATCGACAGAGCGGAAGATTTCCTTGAAATCCATCATCTTACGGTCGCGCAGGGCCTGAACGAAACGGTACATGAACTGCTCGGCCGACAGATAGAGCACATTCATCCCCGGTTTACGCTGGCGCAGTTCATGCGCAATCGCATGCATCAGGTGCGTTTTACCAAGACCCACGCCGCCATAGAGAAACAGCGGGTTAAAGGTAACCGGGCCGCCCTCGGCCACACGTTTGGCGGCAGCATGTGCCAGCTCATTGGGTTTGCCGACCACAAAGGTGTCAAAGGTGAAACGGGTATCGAGCGGAGCAGTA
Source organism: Roseobacter sp. S87 (assembly GCF_055693285.1). The sequence continues at coordinate 3,271,749 of NZ_JBVFTR010000004.1, read as the reverse complement.
GCAAGCGTGGGGTTGGCAGCGGCACGGGGGGCAGGTGCTGTAAAGGTTGTATCTGCTGTGGGTCCCTCTGCGACCGCAGTTGCCACCGCGGGAACACCAAACTTAAGGCGGCGGATGTCGGGTGCCGCCGTTTTGACCTCATGCAGGATCGCATCCGCGAAATTCTGGTTCACATAATTGCCGAGAAAATTCGTGGGCACATCAAAGAACGCAATACCGTCTGCCGCGGACCGGAAACGTATCGGTTCAATCCATGTCGTGTAGTTGTTCTGCCCTACAGTCTTACGCAGCCGCTGCCTCAGCTGCCCCCACATTTCTTCAGTCATATTAGACCCGTTTTCCTTTTTTTACCCGTTCGGGAGAAGCGCCATCTTTGGCTGCTCTCCGGTTAGATCCGGACATATCTCTCCTGTCCCGTTCCCAAAGAAACAGGTGAGGTCCGCCGGACGTTTTAGAATTAAGAGAGTCTGACCCTATACACCCTGGACCGGGCTGCTCATCGGATCAGGACTCGCCGTCCTCTTATTTTGACAGGGCAAACGACCGTACCTGGCGCTTGCAGACAGTGCACGGCATCTATGCTGTGCCCAGTCCCCGTGATACCTGTTCGCGGTCGCAACACCGCAGTATCTCAGGGCCCGCCCCCCAATGCGAAATGAATCGCTGTATACTGGTAGCAAGTTCGTGAGCGGCACGGCAACTGAACTTCATTCTTGACTCTGAATTTTCAGAAAAGAATCTCTGCGGCGGCTGCGTACGCCCTTTTTTATATAAAAAAAGCGCCGCAAAAACGGCGCTTTTTGAGACTCGGCTGGCAGCTGGTTCAGCCCAGCGCTTTGACCCGCGAAGACAGACGGGACATTTTCCGGGCAGCTGTGTTTTTGTGGAAAACACCTTTTGTGACGCCGCGCATCAGTTCGGGCTGTGCGGCGCGCAGTGCAGCAGTTGCCGCGTCTTTGTCACCGGAAGCAATCGCTTCCTCGACGCGGCGCAGGTATGTGCGGATGCGCGAGCGGCGTGCTTTGTTGATCTGAAAACGGGCTTCGTTCTGACGGGCGCGTTTTTTGGCCTGGGGCGAATTTGCCATGCGTGAAAAACCTTTTCTCGGGTTCGTTGTTTCGGTCGTATTGCGCAACGCAGGACCCGGACGGACAAAACTGTCCCTGAGGTGATTCTAGCCTGAGCGGGCTGCACGCGCATGTCTGGCGCGGTCTATAGCCGGACCTGCAGTGTTTGGAAACCCAAAATCTGGTCAGGTCCTGCGTTACCGGTCCGTCCTGGTCAGCGCAGAACTGTTCTGCTGAAAGTACCGACGATAATTTCCGGCGACCCGCCCGGAAAGTCGACGCCGGTTTTTTTGCAGTTGGCCATCTTGCCCAACAGGCCCGTCGCGGGTCCGACGTCGTTGAAAAACCGCATGTCCTGCATGATGATCTGTCCGTCCAGAAGAACCACAGCATCGCGCATTACAGACATGGTTTCCGAGATATCGTTCTTGCGCGAATAGCTTCCGGCGCCGCAAATTTCGATTTCACCGTCTGTGACAACGGCCCGGTATGCATAATTGTAGGACGCGGGTCCGCCGCGAAAGGCGGAACGGTCGGCGCGCCAGCTGACACGACCGGTTGCAAAGTCCTCGGTGACCGGCGTTTGCCGGAGAGTTTCCTGATTCTGTGAAGGACCCGGGACCGGAGTGCAGGCGGACAGGGCGAGCGCCGCAAGGACGGCAAATGCAGTTTTTTTCATGAATTTCCTGAAAGAATGGTTTTTCGGCGTGGACAGTGCGGGAACAGAATCGTCCGTCGTGCTGCCCGGTATTACTTGTCGCGGAACTGAGCTTCGCGCTTTTCAAGGAAGGCAGACATGCCTTCGAGCTGGTCTTCGGTGGCAAAGAGCGAATGGAACATGCGGCGCTCAAACAGCAGACCTTCACGCAGCGTGGTCTCGTAGGCGCGGTTCACGGCCTCTTTGACGACCATGACAGACAGCGTGGATTTCTCTGCTATTTTCTGGGCTGCATTCTGCGCCTCTTCCAGAAGCTTTTTGCAGGGCACGACGCGCGACACGAGGCCTGCGCGCTCGGCTTCTTCGGCATCCATAAAGCGCCCCGTGAGGTTCATGTCCATCGCTTTGGATTTGCCGACCACGCGGGTCAGGCGCTGTGTCCCACCGAGGCCCGCAACCACGCCCAGATTGATTTCCGGCTGACCGAACTTGGCGGTGTCCGAGCAGATGATGAAATCACACATCATGGCCAGTTCGCACCCACCGCCCAGCGCATAGCCTGATACGGCCGCGATGATCGGTTTGCGCACGCGCATGATCTGCTCGGTTTCAGGCGTGAAGAGATCCCCGGCAAAGGCATCCACGAAGGACTTGTCCTTCATCATCGAAATATCGGCGCCGGCGGCAAATGCCTTATCGGATCCGGTCACGATAATGCAGCGGACTTTCTCGTTGTCCTGTGCAGCGGACAGAGCATCTGCCAGCTCTCCCAGCAGCTGGTCGTTGAGCGCATTGAGCGCATCGGGCCGGTTCAGTGTGATCAGGGCGACGTGGTTATCGACATCAACGATGATCGTCTCGTAGGCCATGCAGAAAGCTCTCGTTCAGTTGCGTGGAAATTGCAGTCAATACCACGCGGCCTGCGCACTTCAAGTTATCTTTGGCATTGCGCGCAGTAGAAAGATGAGCGTCCCGACTGGACGATTCGCCCGATGACGCCGGGGCAGGCCGGGGTGCGACAGGGCTCGTTCTCGCGGCCGTAGACATCAAAGCTGTGCTGAAAATATCCAAGCTCTCCATCGGCTTGCCGGAAATCACGCAGCGAGGACCCGCCCGCCTCTATCGCGTCCGCCAACACCTGCCGGATGATCGGCACAAGCGCTGCAACCCTGGGTTCAGAAATGCGCCCCGCTTTTCTTTTGGGGTGAATTTTTGCCCGGTATAGGGCCTCGCAGACATAGATATTGCCCAGACCACTGACAATTTTCTGGTCCAGCAGCGCTGATTTCACCGGAGTCATTCGCCCGCGGAAGGCGTCGATCAGATGTGATTCATGGAAATCGTTGCCCAGCGGTTCCGGTCCCAGCACCGCCAGCAGCTTGTGAGTTTCCGCGCCCGCCGTCTGCATCAGGTCCATCGCCCCGAACCGCCGTGGGTCGTTGAAGGTGATGCGCGCACCGTTGTCCATGTGGAATACCACGTGGTCGTGTTTTTCCGGTGCAGGATGATCGTGCACAAACTGACCCAGCGGGTCGCCCGAGACCAGCATACGGCCCGACATGCCCAGATGGATCAGAAGGGTTTCGCCTGTATCGAGGTCGGCGAGGATGTATTTCGACCGCCGGCGCAGCCGCAGCACCTGCGCGCCGGTCAGCCGTTCGGCCATGCGTTCCGGAAAGGGCCAGCGCAGGTCGGGTCGGTTCACGTCCGCCTGAGCGATCACCGCGCCCTCCATCGCCGGGGTCAGACCACGACGCACCGTTTCTACTTCGGGCAGTTCAGGCATTCTCTTTCAGCTTTCGTTCGGCAAGATCAGCAATCTCGCGGTAGGCGTCAAAGCTCCAGCGCACGGTCACACGCCGGATCATACCAAAATGCAGGATGGCCGCCCGTTTATGACTGTTGCGCCGGATTTCCGTCAGATCCTGCCAGCGGCACAGGGGGCCGTTGCGCCAGATGCCTTTGTGACGGATGCCCTCTTCGTTCCAGATCAGACCGGCCCGGAAACGGGACACCGGATTGTAAACCGCAACCACGATCATCAGGCCCAGAACACCCCAAACAACAGGAGACGCCAGAAACGCCGGAGGACTCCAGATGATGACAGCCGCGATCAGCGCCGCAAATCCCGCATCCAGCAGAAGCTGGAGCGTTCTGCCCCATCCCGCGAGACGGGTCTCTCTCACTGTAGTCTGCTGTACCTGCTGCATTGCGCTCCGGTTCCGGTGTTGCCAAAGGGCCGCATTGTGCCCGGCCATCTGAGGCCTATAACAAGGTCGAAACCCATAGGTGACAAGGCCCGATGACCGAAGAAGACAATAAAACCACGCATTTCGGATATGAGACCGTGGCCGAAGGCGACAAGGCGGGTCTGGTGCAAGGGGTCTTTTCCTCGGTTGCCAGCAAATACGACATAATGAACGACGTTATGTCGGGCGGTGTGCATCGTCTCTGGAAGGATGCGATGATGGACTGGCTGGCACCGCGTGCGGGTCAGAAGCTGCTGGATGTTGCAGGCGGCACGGGCGATATTTCATTCCGGTTTCTGAAACGTGCAGGCCATGGGCATGCAACCGTGCTGGATCTGACCGAATCCATGCTGGTCGAAGGGCGCAAACGTGCCGAAGCGGATCAGATGGCTGATCAGCTCGACTGGGTGACCGGCGACGCCATGGCGCTGCCGTTCGCCGACAACACTTTTGACGTTTACACAATCTCTTTTGGCATCCGGAACGTGACGCGTCCGCAGGAAGCACTGAACGAGGCGTTCCGTGTCCTGAAACCGGGTGGCCGCCTGATGGTGCTGGAGTTCAGTCAGCTGCCCAACCCTGCGATGCAGAAGGCTTATGACCTCTACAGTTTCAATGTGATCCCGCGTATGGGGCAGGCGATTGCAGGGGACCGGGACAGCTATCAGTACCTGGTGGAATCGATCCGGCGTTTCCCCGATCAGGAGACGTTTCTTCAGATGGTGCGGAACGTGGGGTTTGAAAATGCGAAGTACCGCAATCTGACCATGGGTGTTGCCTGCCTGCATTCCGGCTGGAAAATCTGAGCCATGCGCGGCCCTCACAATATCTGGCGGCTGATCCGCACCGGTGCGACCTTCCAGCGGACCGGCGCCATGAAGGCCGTTCTGGATGCCTTCGAAGCGCCCGCACCCGTGCGGATCGTCGCGCGTACGCTGGCGATGCCATTCACTTTTCTGGGCTATCGCGGTGATACCAGCATGCCGCCGGTGACCCGCGCGCTGACGGCGCTGGGTCCGGCATACATCAAGTTTGGGCAGATTCTGTCGACACGGCCCGATGTGGTCGGCGATGAAATGGCGCTGCAGTTGCGGGTGCTGCAGGACAAACTGCCACCGTTTTCCGTGCAGGAAGCAAAAGCCGAAGTGCAGCGCGAGCTGGGCGTGCCGGTGGATCAGGTGTTCACCGATTTCAGCGAACCTGTGGCTGCCGCCTCTATTGCGCAGGTGCATAAGGCGACGCTTGCCTCAAACGGCGAGGAGGTCGCGGTCAAGGTTCTGCGCCCGGGGATCGAACGGGCATTCCGCAAGGATATCGACGCCTTTTACCTGGCGGCAACCGTCGTGGACTTTTTCTCGCCCGGGTCGCGCAGGCTGCGCCCGATTGAGGTGATCGAACACTTTGACGGCGTGGTGCAGGGCGAGCTGGATCTTCGGCTTGAATCTGCGTCTGCTGCCGAATTTGCGGCGAATACCAAGGGTGACGAAGGGTTTCAGCTTCCAGCGGTGAAATGGGAGTTTTCAGCCCGCCGGGTCATGACCCTTGGCTGGGCGGATGGCGCGCCGATGGGTGACAACGACGCGATTGATGCCGCCGGCCACGACCGTGTGGTTCTTGGTGACCGGGTGCTGCAGCTGTTTCTGAACCATGCGCTGCGCGACGGCTATTTTCACGCTGACATGCACCAGGGCAACCTGAAGGTCGCCCCGAACGGGAATATCGTAGCCTATGATTTCGGGATCATGGGTCATATCGACGAATACACCCGCCGTGTTTACGCCGAAATCCTCTATGGGTTTATCCGGCGCGATTACAAACGTGTGGCTGAAGTCCATTTTGAGGCCGGGTATGTGCCCGCCGACAAGGACGTGGATGAATTTGCCCGCGCCCTGCGGGCGGTGGGTGAGCCGATTTTCGGCATGGACGCCACCAAGATCTCAATGGGCCGTCTGCTGAGTTACCTGTTTGAGGTAACGGAACGGTTCGGCATGGAAACCCGCACCGAACTCATTCTGCTGCAGCGGACGATGGTTGTGGTCGAGGGCGTAGCCCGGTCTTTGAACCCGCAGATCAACATCTGGGAAGTCGCGCGGCCCATCGTGTCGGACTATATCTCCAAAGCGATCGGCCCGAAGGCGGTTCTGACAGACATCGCGAAAACGGCCCGTGTTATGGGCCGGTTCGGACCGCGCCTGCCGGCCCTGGTTGAAGGCGCGCTGATCCGTCAGGGCAACCCGGAGCCGCCGGCGAAGCGCAGCAGCACGCTGCGCTGGCTGGCAGGGGCCGCGGTGCTGGGCGTGATGATCGGTATATCCGGCGCGGTAACCCTGTCAGTGCTGGATTACCTGTTTTTCTGACCCGGGTCAGAGCCGCTCGATGGCAATGGCGATGCCCTGACCACCGCCGATACACATGGTAATCAGGCCGCGTTTGCCACCTATGCGCTCCAGATCATAAAGTGCTTTGACCGTGATGATTGCGCCCGTCGCCCCAACGGGATGCCCCAGCGCAATGGCCCCGCCATTGGGGTTCACGCGCGCGGGATCGAAACCCAGCGCGCCGGACACGGCGAGGGCCTGCGCGGCAAAGGCCTCGTTGCTCTCAACAACGTCGAAGTCGCCCGCGCTCAGCCCGGTTTTCTGCATCAGTTTTTCGACCGCAGGGATCGGGCCGATGCCCATAACCTCTGGCCGGACACCTGCATGGGCATATCCCAGGACACGCGCTCTGGGTTTCAGACCCTGTTTTTCTGCGGCTTCTGCCGTTGCCAGCACCAATGCTGCCGCGCCGTCGTTGATGCCGCTTGCGTTTCCGGCCGTGACGGACCCGTCTTTCTGAAATACCGGGCGGAGACCTGCGAGCGCCTCTGCTGTTGTCGCCTTGGGGTGTTCATCGGTGGTGAAGGGGACCATGTCACGCTTAACGCGCACCTCGACCGGGGTGATCTGACTGTCAAAGTATCCGGCCTCAATGGCATGAGCTGCGCGTTCTTGGCTTTGCAGGGCAAAGGCATCCTGATCCGCGCGGCTGATCCCGTGCTCGGCGGCGACATTCTCGGCAGTTACACCCATGTGGCCCGTACCAAACGGACAGTTCAGCGCCCCCAGCATCATGTCCAGGCTTTTGACGTCGCCCATTTTCGCACCCCAGCGCTGCTGCGGCATGATGAAGGGCGAGCGGGACATGTTTTCAGCGCCACCAGCCAGCCCGAATTCGGCATCACCCAGCATCAGCGACTGGATCACAGAAACGATGGCCTGGGCGCCGGAACCGCAGAGGCGGTTCACGTTCATCGCGGGTGTTGTGTCGGGGATACCGGCCCCGATGGCGGCCACGCGGCTGAGATACATGTCGCGGGGCTCTGTGTTGATCACATGACCAAAGGCGACATGCCCGATCTGCGCGCCTTCGACACCGGACCGTTCCAGCGCAGCTTTGGTCACCACGGTGCCCAGATCAATGGGTGTGGTTCCGGCGAGTGACCCGCCAAAGGTTCCGATCGCCGTACGCGCGCCGTCCAGAATTACGATCTCGCTGGTCATAGTGCTCTCCATCCGCTGACGTGGCGACTATGGTCGAAGCGGTCTGGCTTGTCAGCCGCGACGTGCCGTCAGGCCTGCGTTGACAGTTTCCGCCATATCGGCGAAACCGCTGATATGACGGATTCAGCTGATGCTATTCTCTCCCACCTGCCCGCCCGCCTGAAGGAAGCCCGGCGTGCACAGGGCCTGTCCCTTGATGCTGTTGCGAAACTGTCGGGCGTTTCACGTTCCATGGTCAGCCAGATTGAGCGCGGAGAAAGCAGCCCGACCATCGCAACGCTGTGGAACCTGACGCGCGCGCTGCAGGTGGATTTTGCTGGCCTGCTGGATGGTGCGGCAGCTGCACCGCAGATCGAAACCCTGCGTGCCAGTGACGTTCCGACGATTGATAATCTTGGTTCAGGGTGCCGGATCCGGATCCTGTCGCCGCCCGAAGAAGCGGGTAAACACGAGGTGTACGAAGTTGCATTCGAGGCCGGCGGAGAACTCGACAGTCAGCCTCATACCCGGGGCGCGCGTGAACATCTGACCGTGATTGACGGCAGTGTCGGCGTCACCAGTGGTGACAGCACAACTGTTCTGTCTGCTGGCGATACAGCACGATACGCCGCCGATGTCCCGCATCGTATTGCCGCCAAAGAGGGTGCTGCACGGGTGTTTCTGGTGGTCCAGGACGCCTGAAATCCGGTAACACGGATTTTATCCGTTAAAATGTAATTCTTCTATTTCGGAAATTCGTCCGCCATGTTAGAACTCCCGCGAAAGGAGTCTGATATGACGCAAGCCTACATCGATCACATCACCGAAACGCTGGACCAGATTGAGGCGGATGGCATGATGAAGCGCGAGCGCATGATCACCTCTCCTCAGGGTGGCCGGATTGCCGTGGGTGACCGCGAGGTCATCAACCTGTGCGCCAACAATTACCTTGGTCTTGCAGATCACCCCGCTCTGATCGACGCGGCACGCGAAGCCATGCAGCCACGCGGGTTCGGGATGGCGTCGGTGCGGTTCATCTGCGGTACCCAGGATATCCACCGCCAGCTGGAAGAACGGCTGGCGCACTACCTCGGCCAGGATGATTCCATTCTGTTCGCGGCGTGTTTTGATGCCAATGGCGGCCTTTTTGAACCACTTCTGGGACCTGAGGATGCTGTGGTCTCGGATGCGCTGAACCATGCGTCAATTATCGACGGAATCAGGCTCTGTAAGGCGAAAAGATACCGCTACGCCAACGCGGACATGACAGATCTGGAGGGTCAGCTGAAGCTGGCCCGCGAGGAAGGTGCGCGGTTCATTCTGATCGCAACTGACGGTGTCTTCAGCATGGACGGAACGCTGGCACCGCTGAGAGACATCCGCGCTCTGGCAGACCGGTACGATGCAATGATCATGGTGGATGACTGCCATGCCACCGGTTTCATCGGTCCCAAAGGTGCGGGCACGCCAGCGGCAGCGGGTATCCGCGCGGATATCGTCACCGGCACCCTGGGCAAGGCGCTGGGCGGGGCCATCGGCGGATATATCGCCGGCCCGCAGCCAGTCATTGACCTGCTGCGTCAGCGCGCGCGGCCTTATCTGTTTTCCAACTCTTTGCCGCCATCCATAGTTTCTGCGGGTCTGAAAGCACTGGACCTTGTCGAGGCGGGTGATGATCTGCGCACCCGTCTGTTTGAGAATACCGCTTACTGGCGCGCGGGGCTGACCCGGCTGGGTTTTGATCTTCTGCCGGGTGAACACCCGATTGTGCCGGTGATGCTTGGAGAGGCGCAGCTGGCGCAGGACATGGCGGCGCGTCTTTTTGAAGAGGGTGTCTTTGTTTCGGGTTTCTTTTTTCCGGTGGTCCCGCGGGGGCAGGCGCGCATCCGGACGCAGATGAATGCGTCTCTGACACGGGCCGAACTGGACAGGGCACTGACGGCATTCGAAATTGCCGGCAGGGCCTGCGGGGTGATCACATGACAAATGAAATGAAAGCACTGAGCAAACTTCACGCCCGCGAGGGCCTGTGGATGACGCATGCCCCGGTGCCTGAACCCGGACCGGATGATGTGCTGATCCGCATCCACAAAACCGGCATCTGCGGCACAGACATCCATATCTGGAACTGGGATGACTGGGCCGCCGGCACGGTGCCTGTTCCGATGATCACGGGTCATGAATTCGCCGGAGAGATCGTCGAGCTGGGCCGCGATGTGACCGACCTGCAGATCGGGCAGCGCTGTTCCGGCGAAGGGCACCTGATCGGCAAGACCTCACGGCAAAGCCGCGCGGGGAAATTCCATCTCGATCCGGCAACTCGCGGGATCGGTGTTAACGAACAGGGGGCGTTTGCCGAATACCTGTGCCTGCCGGCATTCAATGTGGTGCCGCTGCCGGACGACATTTCGGATGACATCGGGGCGATCCTCGACCCGCTGGGGAACGCGGTCCACACAGCGCTGAGTTTTGATCTGATTGGCGAGGATGTGCTGGTCACCGGAGCAGGGCCGATCGGCATCATGGCCGCCGCTGTGGCGCGTCACGCAGGCGCGCGGCATGTGGTGATCACGGACATCAACGCGGACCGGCTCGCTCTGGCCGCAACGGTTGCTGATGTCGTGCCGGTCAACGTGGCGGAGCAGGATCTGGCCGATACAGTCTCTGATCTGAAGATGACGCAAGGCTTCGATGTGGGTCTGGAGATGTCGGGCAACCAGCGCGCGCTGGATCAGATGGTCGGCGCCATGACCATGGGCGGCCGCATCGCGATGCTGGGCATTCCGCCCGGGAAAAGCCCGGTCGACTGGAGTGAGATTGTCTTTAAGGCCATAACGATCAAAGGTGTCTACGGACGCGAAATTTTTGAAACCTGGTACAAGATGATTGCGATGCTGCAGAACGGGCTGGATGTAAGCCGGGTAATCACGCACCGGTTTTCTGCCGACGCCTTTGAGGCCGGTTTCGCCGCGATGCGCTCTGGCCAGTCCGGGAAGGTGGTGCTCGACTGGACCCGCTGAGCACATACGCCGAAGACAGCTTCTTTGCGCTGACACAGATGGGGCAGGTGGGTCTTGCCCTGCTCTCGGCGGTGCTGTGCGTCCTGACGCTCTGGGTGACACGCCGCGCTGCTAAGGGGCGTGTCTGGTGGCTGCGTCTGGTGCTGGCAGTGGTGCTGTTTGTGCTCTTCGTCTGGCTGTCGCCGCAGGTGTACTACACCTACTATGGGTTCCTTTTTGAAAACCTGCCGCGTCAGCTGGTTGTTGGCGCACCGCCAGGGCCGGACCTGCTGGCACAGCTGATGACCTTCTCGTGGCGAACGAACCTTAGTGCACACAGCCAGGGGCTGCTGGCCTGGGCGATGATCGCCGTCGCCCTATGGCCGCAGCGGAACACGGCCACTCTCTGACAGCAGCCAGCAGTCGCGGCCTTCAAACACAGCCGCATGCAGTGGCCGGAAATAGCCCGCGCCCCCGTCCAGATTGACCCGGTTGCCTGCGTGTACCGGGTGATCCAGCGCGGTATGCCCGTGGACAATGAGCGGCCCGAACGATCTGCGGTATTCCAGAAAGGGTTGCCTGATCCAGATCAGGTCATCCTCCACCTGCTGGTCCAGCGGCACTTTGGGCCGGATCCCGGCGTGCACAAACAGCAGGTCTCCGTGGCTGTGTGTCAGTGGCAGACCGTTCAGAAAATCACGGTGCACCTGCGGCACGGCGGCCTGCGCTTCCTGCTGGATTTCGACCAGTGGCCCGCCGTCTTCTGCCGTAACACCGTAGGAGGCCAGCGTTTTGTCGCCGCCAAGACGCGGGTTAAACCAGAAGAGATCTGGGCGTGTCGCAGGATCATGCACGATACAGTAGTCGAGGAACCTGGTCAGGTACCGGTCATGATTGCCCTTGATCATATGCCATGGTCTGCCCGTGGTCTGTGCATCCAGCAGCAACTGCACCACACCTTTGCTGTCCGGTCCGCGGTCCACATAGTCACCGACAAATACAATTTCGGCATCCTTGCCGCCATCCGCTTCGATCAGCTCCAGAACCCGGTGCAGGTCTTCGAGCTGTCCGTGAATGTCGCCGATGGCGTAAACAGGCTGGGTCATAACGTGCTCCCTTGTGCGGGTCTTGCCGCATCGGCGCGGAAAAGAAAAGGCGCCCGGAGTAAACCAGGCGCCTTTCCATGTCTGAAGAAACTGAGGTCAGGCGACGTCGAACTGCAGTGGTTTGATCTGGGTAAAGAGACCGGTTTCCGCCAGCTTTGCCCGCGCCTCAGCGGGTACGGGTTCATCGACATAAAGCAGGGCGATTGCCTCGCCGCCCGCTTCGGCACGGCCAAGGGTAAAGTTCGCGATGTTCACGCCGTTGTCACCCATAGTCTGACCCAGCGCGCCAATGATGCCCGGCACGTCCTCGTTGGTGGTATAAAGCATATGCGCGCCGATCTCGGCATCGATGTTGATGCCCTTGATCTGGATAAACCGCGGCTTGCCATCCGAGAACACGGTGCCGCCAACCGAACGTTCGCGTTTCGCTGTTACGACAGTGACTTTGATATACCCGTCAAACGCACCCGACTTGGCCTGGTTCGTGGTCGAAACCTGAATACCCCGTTCCCGCGCAATGACGGGGGCCGAGACCATGTTCACGTCCGGGTTTACCTTTTTCATGATGCCCGCAATGACGCTGCAGTTCAGCGCCTGCAGATTCATTTCGGCAACCGAGCCGTCATAGAGAATGTTGATGGCTTTGATCGGCTCGTCCGTCATCTGCCCGATGAAGGCACCGAGATGGCCGGAGAGGTTGACCCATGGCCCCATGACCTTGGCCTCTTCGGCAGTCACGGAGGGCATGTTGAGCGCGTTGGTTACGGCGCCCGTCAGCAGATAGTCTGACATCTGTTCGGCGACCTGAAGGGCCACGTTTTCCTGCGCTTCGGTCGTTGCGGCACCAAGGTGCGGGGTGCAGACGACATTGGGCAGGTTGAAGAGCGGATTTTCGTTCGCCGGCTCCTGCGCAAAGACGTCAAAGGCGGCACCGGCCACATGTCCGGACTGCAGCGCTTCGGCCAGGGCCTCCTCGTCCACCAGACCACCGCGTGCGCAGTTGATGATCCGCACACCCTTTTTAGTTTTGGCGAGAGCTTCACGGCTGAGGATATTGGCTGTGGCTTCGGTAAAGGGCACGTGCAGCGTGATGAAGTCAGCGCGCTTCAGAAGTTCGTCCAGTTCAACCTTTTCCACTTTCATGGCGTCGGCCTTTTCCTGACCGAGGAAGGGATCATAGGCGATCACCTTCATATTCAGACCACGGGCCCGGTCGCAGACGATTCCGCCGATGTTGCCGGCACCGATCACGCCGAGGGTTTTGCCCGTCAGCTCTGTCCCCATGAACCTCGATTTTTCCCACTTGCCCGCATGGGTCGACGTGGAAGCCTCGGGGATCTGGCGGGCGACGGCGAACATCATCGCAATGGCGTGCTCGGCCGTTGTGATCATGTTGCCGAAGGGCGTGTTCATCACGATGATGCCCTTCTGCGAGGCAGCATCCTTGTCGATGTTATCTGTGCCGATGCCCGCGCGGCCAATGACCTTGAGATTGCTGGCGGCATCAACGATCTTCTGGGTGACTTTGGTGGCCGAGCGGATCGCAAGGCCGTCATAGTCACCGATGATTGCGGCGAGTTTTTCCTTGTCCTTGCCCACGTCGGGCTGGAAATCCACATCGATGCCACGGTCGCGGAAAATCTGAACGGCAGCTTCCGAGAGTTTGTCGGAGATGAGTACTTTGGGGGCCATTTTGGGCTCCATTCTGAATGTCGGTATAACGTCGGTGTTTTGTCGGTTTCGTGTCGGCGGATTACGCCGACACAGCCAGTGCCTCGATCTCGGCCTCGAAGGCCCATGCCAGCCAGGGCAGCATCGCCTCGATGTCGGAGGTCTCTACGGTGCCGCCACACCAGATGCGCAGACCCGGAGGCGCGTCGCGGTAGGCCCCGATGTCGAGCGCCACGTTTTCGTCCGCCAGCCGTTTGGCAACGGCCTTGGCAAAGGCGGCACCATCTGTAATCCGGTCATCGGTGAACTTCAGGCAGACGGACGTATTCGAGCGGGTCGCCGGGTCGCTGGCCAGAAAGTCAATCCAGTCATGTGTCTCTGCAAAGGCGGAAACGGCTGCTGTGTTGGCATCTGCCCGGGCGATCAGCCCCTGCAGTCCACCCACAGATTTCGCCCAGCCGAGCGCCAGCAGATAGTCTTCGACACAAAGCATCGACGGTGTGTTGATCGTCGCACCGGTAAAGATACCGTCGATCAGTTTACCGCCCTTTGTCAGGCGGAAAATCTTGGGCAAAGGCCAGGGCGGCGTATAGCTTTCCAGGCGCGCCACAGCGCGCGGGCTGAGGATCAGCATCCCGTGGGCGGCCTCTCCCCCCAGCACTTTCTGCCAAGAGAATGTCGTTACATCGAGCTTGTCCCAGGGCAGGTCCACGGCGAAGGCCGCAGAGGTCGCATCGCAAAGCGTCAGGCCCGCGCGGTCTGCCGGGATCACATCGCCCGAGGGAAGGCGCACGCCGGATGTGGTACCATTCCAGGTAAAACAGACATCATTGTCATAGTTCAGTGCGGCCATATCGACGATTTCGCCATAATCCGCAGTGTGTACGGTGTGCGCGATCTTCAGCTGTTTGGCGACATCGGTGACCCAGCCCGCGCCGAAGCTTTCCCAGGCGACCATTTCGGCGTGGCGTTCGCCCAGCAGCGACCACATCGCCATCTCGAACGCGCCTGTGTCAGAGGCCGGCACGATGCCAATTTTGTAATCTGCCGGAACGCCCAGCACTTCGCGGGTCGTTTCGATCGCGGCAAGAAGCTTGGCCTTGCCGGGGGCAGCACGGTGTGACCGGCCCAGAGGGGCGGAGGCCAACCTGCTCAGATCATATGCGGGGGTTTGGCACAGGGGCCGGATGAAAAACGCGGATTGGCCGGCCGCGCTGCCGGTTGTTGAGTAGCCATTGTTGCTATCCTTCCAGATATGCGCCCTTCGTTGGGGAAGGGTGTCCCACGGACGGATTTAAGGGGCGGGCCCCTCTGGTGCAATCACAAAAAGCGGTCTAATACGTCGCCCGAACGCTTTTTTGCGACACCCTGGTTGCGGATCGGAAACTTCAGACATGTTCACAGTCACCCTGATGAGCGCGCCGGATGCCCGCGCGCTGGACCCCCACGCGGTTGATGCGCTGCGCAACGCCTGGGGCGGCGGTGACCTGCGCTGGCTGGCCCCGGATGTTGCCGCTGAGTTCGGCATGCCGGAGGTTCCGTCCAATCAATGGAACGTCTGGGCGGATCTGCAGAGCATTGGTCTTGATCTGGTGGTGCAGCCGTCCGCGGATCGCCGTAAACGGATGCTGCTGGCTGACATGGACAGCACGATGATCCGGCAGGAATGCATCGACGAGCTGGCCGATGAGGCTGGTGTCGGCGCGCGCGTCAAAGACATCACGGCCCGCGCCATGAACGGAGAGCTGGACTTCAATGACGCCCTGCGCGAACGGGTCGGGCTGCTTAAGGGGCTGCCCGTCAGTATCATTGACAAGGTGCTGGCAGAGCGCATCGAATTCATGCCCGGTGGTCACACGCTGCTGGCAACAATGAAGGCGAACGGCGGACATGCTGCGCTGGTATCCGGCGGGTTCACTGCCTTTACCAGCGCCGTTGCTGCCGAACTGGGTTTCGATGAGAACCGCGCGAATACCCTGCTGACAGATGGCGGGACGCTGAGCGGAGAGGTTGGCCTGCCGATCCTGGGCAAGCAGGCGAAAGTCGATGCGCTGAACGAGATCACCGCCCGCCTCGGGATCAGTCCGGCGGATGTGATCGCCGTTGGGGACGGCGCCAATGATCTGGGCATGCTGGGACTGGCCGGAACGGGTGTCGCGCTGCATGCAAAACCCAGTGTGGCAGCGCAGTGCGACGTGCGGATAAATCACGGCGATCTGACGGCGCTTCTGTACATTCAGGGCTATGCACAGGCGGATTTCGTCCACTTCTGAGGCCAGCAGCTGCAATCTGTGCTACACTGTACCCAGCCAAACAGGGAGGGAACAGCATGCCACAGTACGTTTTTGCCTATCACGGCGGTACGATACCCGAGACAAAAGAAGAGGGTGAAAAGGCCATGGCGGCCTGGCAGTCCTGGTTCATGGGGATGGGAGAAGCCGTTGTGATTCCGGGGAATCCCGTCGGCATGTCGAAAACCGTATCGGCTGAGGGGGTCGACGATCACGGCGGCGCAAATCCATTGTCCGGTTACACGGTGATTTCCGCCGAAACGGTCGAGGATGCCGTGGCCATGGCCAAGGGTTGTCCGATGGTTGCAGACGGGTCCGGCACGGTCGAGGTTGCCGAAGTCATTGAGATGTAATCAGTGCAGCTCCTGTGCCGGTCTCGATCCAGCCGGTCTGACGACCCGCACGGTTGGTGATCGGGGCATTCATGTACCGCCGTGTTTCCGGATGATCAGGTTCTAACACGCCAAGTTTGACCAGAATTGCGGCAATCGCACATTCTGAAGCACGGGTGGTGCCGTCGCTGATTTTCAGGGCAACACCCATCTTTTTCTCCGGGATGATCGCGGTGAAAAATCCTTCGGCACCGGTTTTGAGCGCAACCCGGCCGTTCATGGCGCGCATCAGAACGGTGCAGGCACGGCCTTCGCCGGCGACGAGCTCAGGATGCAGGCACATCGCCTCACGCAGGCGGGCCTCCGCGCTGCCGTGCGGGCTGGCGGCGAAATGGGCCATTGCACGCGCCATGCCGTGCAGGCTGCCCGCGAAGTTGGGCGCAGAGCATCCATCAATGCCATAACCCGGCGACGTCTCGTCCGTGACCCGCTCAAAGGAGTCCAGAACCGCCTTCTGCACCGGGTGGTCCGCGTCGATGTATTCTGCGCCGCCCCCGAGATGGCGGTTCAGGGTCAGAAACCCCGTATGTTTGCCTGAGCAGTTGTTGTGGTGCTGACACGGCGATTCGCCTGCACAGATCAGACCGTCCCGTGCGGTCTGGTCCTGGGGCTCCTGCGGCCCGCAACGCAGCGCATCATCATCCAGCCCAAGAGTCTGCAGCCAGTTTCTGACCCGCTCTGTGTGAATGGCCGCGCCATTGTGCGAGGCGCAGGCGAGCGCCAGGTGTTCGCTTGTCAGCCCTGCCTGATCAGCGGCACCGGAGTTGATCAGCGGCAGCGCCTGGATCATCTTGGACGAACTGCGGGACAGCACAGTGCGGTCCGGATCACCCCAGGCAGCGACGATTTCACCGGCCTCATCACAGACTACCGCATGGCCTGTATGGACGCTTTCCAGAAAGTCGCCACGCCAGATTTCTGTCATCACCACAGGTTGTGCCATTTTTTCCTTCACTTTCCAGCGAAAAGCTGCTGATCGGTCTTTCAGGCGCTGTGCAATTCGCGCTATTGTGGTTCTTGTCGGGAAGAACAACCGGACTGGCAAGAGAGCGTTTCATAAAAATCGACGCCGCCGGATCCGAAAAACTTGAGGTCAGATACGGCTGGAGGCTGTAAACATGCGGAATTCATTTGCTATTTTTGGTTTTGCTGCATCCCTTGCGATGCTTGCATCCGGTGCGACAGCGCAGGAGCAGAGCAGTAACCGTGTAGCGACCAAGACAGACTGGAACGTGTTTGTCGAAGACAATCCCAAGGAATGCTGGGGTGTTTCGGTTCCAACCGAAACTGTGAATACACGTGACGGGCGCGTTGTAGCGGCCACCCGGGGGCAGATCCTGCTGATGGTTTCCTACCAGCCGGGCGCGAATGTGGCCGGGCAGGTATCCTTCACCGGTGGCTATCCGTTCCGTGAGGACAGCCAGGTCAGTGTGAACATCGGTGGTACGGAGTTCATTATGTTCACCGAAGGTGAATGGGCGTGGCCAACCACCCCTTCAGACGACGCCAAGCTGGTCAGCGCCATGAAGCGTGGGGCAAACGCGGTTGTGACGGGCATTTCCAGCCGCGGTACAACAACAAAGGACACGTTCTCACTGCTGGGCTTTACGGCGGCGGTTGAGGATGCAGAGAAACGCTGCAACTGACCCGCAGTGATGACCTGCGTATCGGGCCCGCGACACGTTAACGTGTCTGCGGGCTTTTCCTTTTGAATTGCGCCGGAATCCTTATATAGAGGCGCATCCACGCAAACCGGGAAAGCTCAGATGTCAGCCACAGCGCCGATTACGCAGGACGTACACACCATTCCGCGCAAGCTGCCGGACGGGCCGGTCAATCTTGTCGGACTGACCCGCGACGCGATGCGCGCAGCACTGATTGCGGCAGGCACACCTGAAAAGCAGGCGAAAATGCGGGTCGGCCAGATCTGGCAGTGGATTTATCAGTGGGGGGTCCGCGATTTTGACGCGATGACCAACCTTGCCAAAACGTACCGCGCTGACCTGAAAGAGAAATTTGTCATTGAGGTGCCGGAAGTCGTGACCCGGCAGGTCAGCGATGATGGCACCCGCAAATACCTTGTGCGGATCGCGGGGGGCCACGAAGTCGAGGTCGTTTATATTCCTGAGGAAGGGCGCGGCACGCTGTGTATCTCCAGCCAGGTAGGCTGCACCCTGACCTGTTCGTTCTGCCATACCGGCACACAGAAACTGGTGCGGAACCTCACAGCGGGCGAGATCATCGGTCAGGTGCTGGTGGCCCGCGACGATCTGGGCGAATGGCCGGAGATCGGTGCACCGAAAAACGAGGTGCGTCTGCTCAGCAACATCGTTCTGATGGGCATGGGCGAGCCGCTCTATAATTTCGAGAATGTGCGGGATGCGATGAAGATCGCCATGGACGAAGAAGGGATCCAGCTCTCGCGCCGCCGGATCACCCTGTCCACGTCGGGTGTTGTGCCCGAAATCGAGCGCACCGCAGATGAGATTGGCTGCCAGCTGGCGGTGAGTTTTCACGCGACCACGGACGAGGTGCGCGACAGGCTGGTGCCGATCAATAAACGCTGGAACATTGAAACGCTGCTGGCGGCGCTGCGCGCCTACCCGCGCGGGCGGAATTCCGAGCGGATCACCTTTGAATATGTGATGCTGGATGGCGTGAACGACAGTGACGCAGATGCGCACCGGCTTGTTGAACTGATCGACGGCATTCCGGCCAAGATCAACCTTATTCCGTTCAACGAATGGCCGGGCGCACCCTACAGGCGGTCGTCCAACAACCGCATCCGGGCCTTTGCCAATATTGTCTACCAGGCAGGCTATGCGTCACCGATCCGTACGCCACGGGGCGAGGACATCATGGCAGCATGTGGCCAGCTGAAATCGGCGACCGAACGCGCACGCAAGTCGCGTCGCCAGATTGAAGCTGAAGCGGGTCTGGCTGAAAGCTGATGCGCCGGCGTGATCTGCTGGTTATCGGTGGGCTGATGGCAGCAGCCATTGCGGTGCCGCCTGTGCTGCGCCGGTTGCCATCACAGATGGAATTCACACCATTGCCTGGTTTCGATGGCTTCAGACGGGTGCAGGGTGGTGCTGTTTCTTCGGTCAACGTTGCGTTGATCGGCCTTGAGAGTCGCCTGCCTGAACCGGCGAATCCGGATCCAGTACCGCCCGGCAATCCGTGTCAGGCGCTGTTCGGGCCGGGCGGATGGACAGCGGACCGGGTACCTGTGGCCGTATTCAGTGACTTTAACTGTCCCTACTGCAAAACCCTGGACGCCCGGCTGATTGCTTTGCGGGATGGCGGCGCGCCGATCCGTCTGATCTGGCACGAGATGCCGCTGCTGGGTCAGGGTTCATACCGCGCTGCCAAAGCGGTGATTGCTGCGGAATTCCTGGGCAGGGGTGCTGCTGCGCGGGCGTATCTTTGGCATCACAATCTGCGCCCCGGTCCTGCGGCGCTGGGCCGGATGGCCGAGGCAATTGATCTGCTGCCGGACATGCTGCGTCGTGAGTTTGACAGCGGCCGGGTGAACCGCAAGCTCAGCACCAGCCTGGCCCTGGGCGGCCAGCTTGGGATCCCCGGAACGCCGGGCACAGTCATCGGCCGCACGCTGGTGATAGGTGCCATCAGCCCGCCGGATCTCAACCAGCTGATCGACCTTGAGCGCGACGCAGGCCCGCTGACCTGCACCTGATAAGGGTCAGTTCCTGCCTGGCAGGCTGTCGCGTGCAGGGGCGTCTTCCCATGTTTCGATCAGATCCATCGCCTCGCTGGCGCTTTCGACAAAGCGGAAGAGATCGAGATCCTCGTCCGAGATCGTACCCGCATCTGCAAGAGCGTCCCAGTTCAGAATTTTCTCCCAGAAAGCCCGGCCAAAAAGCAGGACCGGCACACGCTGCATCCGCCCGGTCTGGATCAGGGTGAGCGTTTCAAAAAGCTCGTCCATTGTGCCGAACCCGCCGGGGAAGACACAGATCGCCCGGGCGCGCATCAGGAAATGCATTTTGCGGATGGCGAAGTAGTGAAAGTTGAAGCACAGCTCGGGTGTGACGAATTCGTTGGGCGCCTGCTCGTGCGGCAGGACGATATTCAGCCCGATGGAATGGCCGCCTGCGTCCTGTGCGCCGCGGTTTCCGGCCTCCATCACGCCTGGGCCACCACCGGTGACCACAACATTTTCCCGACCTTCGCTTTCAAGGCTTTGCAGTGTCATCAGGCGCGCAAATTCCCTTGCCTCATCATAAAAATGCGACAGCTCAGCCAGCGTTTTCGTGCGCGCTTTGTCCTTGTCCACCGGGCGGGGGATGCGCGCGCCACCAAAGAGCACGATGGTGCTGGTGATGTTATGTTCATCCAGCAGCATTTCCGGCTTCAGCAGTTCCAGCTGCAACCGCACGGGCCGGAGTTCCTCGCGGCACATGAAATCCTGGTCCGTAAAAGCCAGCCGGTAGGCTGGGGCACGGGTCTGTGGGGTGTCCGGTACCGTCAGGGCCGCGTCGCGGTCGGTGTGCGCGTCCCGCAGCGGATGTTTGTGGCGTCGTTCCGTCATAGTCTTCTCCGAATTTCCGGTATGTCACAGGGGCGCATGTCAGCGCGCGGGATGCAATGGTCCGGGATCATTCTTCACAGGCCTGTGCTTTTCGCGAACGATTGCACAGGCGGTTGTGGCCTTGTATAGGCCCGACAACCTGAAATTTTCATAAAACGGAGACCGCCCATGTCCAACGCACAGCTTGAAGCCGCGATCGAATCTGCCTGGGAGGCCCGCGATACCATCACGCCTGCAACGACCGGTGAGACCCGTGACGCGATCGAAGACACGCTCGCCGCTCTGGACAGTGGCACGCTGCGCGTCGCCGAAAAGCAGGACAGCGGCGACTGGCACGTGAACCAATGGGCTAAAAAAGCGGTGCTGCTTGGTTTCCGGATCAAAGACATGGAAATGCAGTCCGGCGGCCCGCAGGGTTCCGGCTGGTGGGACAAGGTCGACAGCAAATTCGCCGGATGGGGCGATGACCAGTGGAAAGCCGCCGGTTTCCGCGCGGTGCCGAACTGTGTGGTCCGCAAGTCGGCCTATATCGCGCCGGGCGTTGTGCTGATGCCTTCGTTTGTGAACCTTGGCGCATATGTTGACGAAGGCACCATGGTCGACACCTGGGCCACCGTCGGTTCCTGTGCGCAGATCGGCAAGAACGTGCACCTCTCCGGCGGCGTCGGCATTGGTGGCGTGCTGGAACCGATGCAGGCGGGCCCGACAATTATTGAAGATAACTGCTTTATCGGCGCGCGGTCCGAAGTGGTCGAAGGCTGCATCGTGCGCGAAGGCTCCGTGCTGGGCATGGGTGTGTTCATTGGCAAGTCCACCAAGATTGTCGACCGTGAGACAGGTGAGTTCACCTATGGCGAAGTGCCGGCGGGCTCCGTTGTGGTGGCAGGCTCCATGCCGTCGAAAAACGGTGTGAACCTCTATTGCGCGGTGATCGTCAAAAAAGTGGACGCGCAGACGCGCTCGAAGACCTCGATCAACGAGCTGCTGCGCGACTGAGGTAAACAACCGTTAAGACCTGGGGCAAAGCTGCCCCAGGATTTCCCGGTAATCGCCGGGAGCATGAACTATTCCGGCCAGGATACTTCTTTAGGCCGACCTTATGCGTCAGGGTTCTCATCAGATATCTTTTCCGGTGCTGCAGGTTACTGCGGATCTGCGCTCCATTGCATCGACGGGCTTTGGCGAGTTGTCAGCGCTGATGAAGCCAGGGCTCAAACCTGTTCTGCGAAAGATCATTTTCGATCAGAGGTGCGTCATGCGCCCGGCGGATGCAAAGCTGATCCATGCGGATCTGATGGCTTTTGCGGCATCGCCCGGACGGGGCACCGGACCTTTCATGACGGCGACAGCGCTGCTGATCGCAGATCGGCTGCAGGGCGGGGCCGGTACGGACGACCTGTCCACCAACTGGAAACGCCTTCGCGAGAAATACCTTGAAGGTCCGTCGCCCGTTCGCGCAACGCTGATGAACGGGTTCTGGCGGCTGCAGGGTGTACACCGCGCCACACCTGAACAGCGGGTGCCTGCCAGGGATCTCATGACCTACGACGCCGAAGACCTGCAGCGGTTGCTGCGCCGGATTGCCTGTTCGATGACGGACGAGATCAGGGACAGGGTCTGTTCGGTGGCTGAGGCCGAAACGGTTGGGGTACATCGCCGGGCGCTTGATAATTGTCTGGCGGGCAGTTGCGTTCTGTCGGAATTCGGCGACTGGTTCCCGGGCGAGGTGGTCGAAAAAGCCTCACTCGATCCGGAGCACCCTGGTTATGCCGGTTGCACAGCATTGATATTGCTGGATGCGATCGAGACCCGCGACGCCCAGGAAAAAATGGCGTTTCGCTGGCAGGAGCAGGCTGACAGGTACCTCCGGCTGCGGCCGGAATTCCGGGTGCCTATTGTTGCCGGTGTGCGGCATCTGCATGAGATGTTCTTTGACTGGCAGCCCTATGGTGGCTGGCCGCCCGAAGAGCTGATGGAAAAAGCCGTTGTGGTGCCATTCGCCAAACACTAACAACGGTGCATGGCTTCAGCGAAAAAACCCTCCCGCCAGCAGGTCTATACTCTGATCGTGCAGATTGGTCGCAAAGAAGGTGATGGCCTTCCGGACAAAGCGACGGGCGCTGGTCTCGTTGTTTTTTCCAGCGGCGTCAATGAAGCAGAAGCAGTGCGCGAAACCGTTGCCGTGCTGAAACAGGCCGAAACGGCGCCACTGGATGTCACCGGGTATGGAACGCTGGCAGAGCGCGAAGCAGCCGGTCATGAAATCAGCGACGATGAACGGCAGCTCATGCAGCGCGCGCTCGACGAGAACGCTGTGATCATTGCCCAGATGGAACCCTTCTACGATGACGCTCCTGCCCGGGAGTAATCACGCAACGCGTATGGGTCTGTTGCTGTGTCATGATATGCGGAGCGCAATACGGGGCATTGCGCTTGTGCCGCAGAGCTTTTAGCCCTGAGTACCATCCATACTCCGGAGAATTCTATGTCCCTGCCTGATCCTGTTGCCCTGACCGCTGATCTTGTCCGCTGTGCCTCTGTCACGCCCGCTGATGAGGGTGCGCTCGATGTCCTGCAGTCCAGGCTGGAAGCGGCCGGGTTCGACTGCACCCGTGCCGACCGGGCAGGTATTGCGAACCTCTTTGCCCGTTGGGGCGAAAAAGGTCATGCGCGCACTTTCGGCTTCAACGGTCATACGGATGTGGTGCCTGTGGGGGACGAGGCATCATGGTCCTCTCCGCCTTTTGCAGCTGAAATCCGCGATGGCGTTATGTACGGGCGTGGAACAACAGATATGAAATCTGGTGTGGCGGCATTTGCGGCTGCAGCGATCCGGTTTGTGACTGAAACGCCGCCGGATGGCGCGGTCATTCTGGCCATTACAGGCGACGAAGAAGGGGATGCTACAGACGGAACAACCGCATTGCTGGATCACATGGAGGCGTCGGGCGAGCAGATGTCCGTCTGTCTTGTGGGCGAGCCGACCTGCCCCTCTGTCATGGGAGAGATGATGAAGATCGGGCGCCGCGGGTCGATGACGGCCTGGATCACGGTCACGGGCCGGCAGGGGCATTCCGCTTATCCGCACCGGGCACTGAACCCGCTGCCTGCGATGATGCGGCTGATGGACCGGCTGGCCAGCCATGAACTGGATCAGGGTACGGACCATTTCGACGCGTCGACGCTGGCTGTGGTCACCGTCGACACGGGCAATCCGGCCACCAATGTGATCCCGGAAACCTGCAGCGCCGCGGTGAACATCCGGTTCAATGATCTGCACTCCGGTGCATCGCTGACTGAGTGGATCAGAGACGAAATTGCCAAAACAGAGACTGAATTCGGCGTTCAGACGGATCTGCGGATCAAAGTATCCGGCGAGAGTTTTCTGACCCCGCCAGGACCGCTTTCTGATCTGGTGGCCGCTGCTGTGCAGGACGAGACCGGCGTGACGCCGGTGCTGTCCACAAGCGGCGGAACCTCGGACGCGCGGTTCGTCAAAAACCACTGCCCGGTGGTAGAGTTCGGACTGGTTGGCCAGTCGATGCATCAGGTGGACGAACACGTACAGGTCGATCACATCCGCCAGCTCACATCGATCTACGGGCGTATTCTGCGGGACTATTTTGCGTGAGGCAGCGCCTCGTCGTTATGGTCAAGGAACCTCAGCCGGGACGTGTGAAAACCCGCCTCGGCCGGGATATCGGAATGACGACAGCCGCGTGGTGGTTCCGTCACCAGACGGACTCCCTGCTGAGACGGCTGCGGGACCCGCGCTGGGACCTTGTTCTGGCCGTCGCGCCGGATGCCGAAGGATTGCGCAGCAGGGTCTGGCCAAGCGATCTGGCGCGCATACCGCAGGGCCGCGGCACCCTGGGTGACCGGATGGCCCGCGCGCTTGCTCTGCCGGGTCGCGGCCCGGTCTGTGTAATCGGTGCGGATATTCCCGGGATCAATCGGACCCGGATCGCCCGGGCATTCGCCGAACTTGGTCGGAACGAAGCTGTTTTCGGGCCTGCGCCGGATGGTGGGTACTGGCTCATCGGTCTCGCGCGGCGGCGTCCTGCGCCGCCGGCACTGTTTCACCGGGTGCGCTGGTCAACTGAACATGCACTGGCGGATACGCTGGCGACTTTGCCCGGTTTGCGCACAGCATTCGTTGACAGTCTTGCCGATGTGGACACCGCAGGGGATTTGCGCATGACGCGCCGGAGCGCGCGTGTTACCTGAGGTGCATGTCCAAAATCCCCTCCAAATCTGAAATACTCGACTGGATCACCGCCAATCCTGCGCTGACGGCGAAACGTGATATTGCCAAGGCCTTTGGCATCAAGGGTGCTGACCGGATCGATCTCAAGCGCGTTCTGAAGGAACTGGAGGCCGAAGGACACCTGGAAAAACGCAAGCGGAGCTATCAGGATCCCGAACGCCTGCCGCCGGTCGCCGTTCTGCAGGTAACCGGGCCGGACAATGACGGCGACCTTTTTGCCAAGCCGATGGAATGGCAGGGCGAGGGGGTCGAACCCGTCGTGCTGATCATTCCGCGGGCATCAGATCCCGCGCTGGGAGCGGGGGATCGTATTCTTGCGCGGCTGACCCTGATCAAGGGCGAAGCGCATCACTACGAAGCGCGGATGATCCGGAGAATAGGCTCTAATCCGAAGCGAATCCTCGGTGTTTTCCGCACCGCATCGGATGGCGGGCGCATCGTTCCCATCGACAAAGGGTCCGACAGCGAATGGCGGGTTGCCGGTGATGCAACGCATGGCGCGAAAGACGGCGAGCTGGTGGAAGCGGAACAGGCAGGACCGGCCGGGCGCATGGGCCGGCCCCGGGCGCGTGTTGTCGAGCGCCTGGGCGATCCTTCAGCACCAAAAGCCGTTTCACTCATCGCTATTCATGAACACGGTATCCCCGACAGTTTCCCGGATGAAGTGGTGGCAGAGGCCGATAAAGCGGAGCCGCTGGGGCTGAGTGGGCGCGAGGATCTGCGTGATCTGCCGCTGATTACCATCGACCCGTCTGACGCGCGGGACCATGACGATGCCTGCTATGCGCACGCCGATGATGATCCGCAGAACAAGGGCGGGCATATCGTCTGGGTCGCCATTGCGGATGTGGCCGCTTACGTGACGCCCGGGTCCGCCCTGGACCGTGAAGCCCGCAAACGGGGCAATTCGACGTACTTTCCCGATCGGGTTGTCCCAATGCTGCCGGATCGTCTTTCCGGTGATCTGTGCTCATTGCACGAAGGAGTGCCGCGGGCCTGTATCGCCGTGCGGATGCAGCTGGATGCGGAGGGCAATAAACTCAACCACAGTTTTCACCGTGGCCTGATGCGGTCACCTGCCGCCCTTCACTATGAAGAAGTGCAGGATGCGGTTGACGGGCGCCGGAATGACCGCACAGGTCCTTTAACAGAGACTGTTTTGCAGCCACTTTATGCGGCGTATGACGCGCTTGTTGCAGCACGGAAAAGGCGTCAGCCCCTCGATCTCGATCTGCCGGAGCGCCGGATTGTTCTGGATGACGATGGCACGGTCACGTCGGTGGCCTTCAAAGACCGGATGGACGCGCATCGCCTGATCGAGGAATTCATGGTGCTGGCCAATGTGGCGGCGGCTGAAACGCTGATCGAAAAGCGTGTGCCATTGCTTTTCCGCGTGCACGAAGAACCCAGCCCCGAAAAACTCGAAGCGCTGCGGGAGACAGCCCAGGCCAGCGGGTTCAACCTTGCCAAAGGGCAGGTGCTGAAAACAGCGCATCTGAACAGGCTGCTGAATGATGCGGCGGGCACGGATGAGGCGGACCTCATCAACCTGTCCACGCTGCGCTCTATGACGCAGGCCTATTATGCACCGCAAAACCTTGGCCATTTTGGCCTTGCCCTGCGCCACTATGCGCATTTCACCTCACCCATCCGGCGGTATGCTGATCTGGTCGTGCACCGCGCCCTGATTGCTGCGCACGGCTGGGGCAAGGACGGCCTGCGCCCCGAAGACTATGACGGGCTCGAAGAGACCGGCACACATATCTCCGATACAGAACGGCGGTCGATGGTTGCCGAGCGCGACACAACCGACCGGTACCTTGCGGCGTTTCTGTCGGAACGCGTGGGCAATGAGTTCACGGGCAGGATCAGCGGCATTGCCCGGTTCGGTGTTTTCGTGAAACTGGAAGAGACCGGGGCGGACGGGCTGGTGCCGATGCGCTCCATCGGGCGCGAGTATTTTCATTTTGACCGGGAAGCCGGAACGCTCATGGGTTCGGACACCGGGATCATCATCAGCATCGGACAGCGGGTGACCGTGCGCCTTGCAGAGGCGACACCGGTGACAGGCGGTATTGCGCTTGAGCTGCTGTCTTTGGACGGCGCGGCAATGCCTCGCGGGCGACAGTCGCCTGCGGGCCGGTCTCCCCGGCGCCGCAGTGTGAAGGCCAGAAACAAGGCCTCCAAAACGAAACGAAAGGTGAAGCGCACAAGGCGCTAGCCCATCGTCCGCTGGGTCCGGTCCAGATAGCCCATCAGGATGCCGTTGTCTTCGACATAGCGTTTCAGCAGCGTCATGCCGGGTGTTGCCCGGATTGCACTGAGCACGGGGGCGACGGATGCGTCGGCAGACGTGGGCCGGTCCCCGAACAGGAACTCCCGGTGCCTGACCCGGTTCGTGATAGCGGCTATATCAGGCTCTATTCTGGCCAGACGCTGCGCTTCGTTCAGCCGGCCAAGGCCCTGGGTGTTCATGCCCGCGAGGACTTTTGCGCGCAGCTGCCGCGTCACCAGACCGCGGATCAGTCCCGGTACACCGGCAAAATAGGTTTCCCGCACAACCGGCCAGACATCGTCATTTGCCCAGCGATCGAGAACCAGGTGAAAGTACATATGTTCTTCGGCCATCCGGATGAATGCCCGCGACACTGCTTTGTCATCGTCAGACAGGCCGTGATCAAAATCAGCGCCACCGGCTTCAAGGTGCGTCCTGATCCCGTCACTGTCGGGTATCAGCCGGTCTTCGACGCGGATCACCGGGAGTTTGGCAAAGGGCATCATACGGGGGTCCAGCGTATCTTCACGGCGCCACGTCTGTCCTGACAGGTTCAGCAGCCATGCGGCTTTGGTACAGAAGGGGCTGGAAGAAAACTGGCCAAAGGCGGCGGGGTAGGTCAGCAGTGCAATCATGACGGGATTTCCTTTTCTCGGGGGTATCCAGAATAGGAAACCGTCCTGACAGTTTCTGGCAGTACTTGTGATATGGTGAGACCATGAGCAGAACACACAGACTTTTTCAGATGATGCAGACGCTGCGCCGGTTACAGCCCCCCGTGACGGCAAACCGTCTGTCTGATGAGATGGGTATGTCGTTGCGGACCATCTATCGCGATATAGAGGCACTGCGGGGCATTGGTGCGGTCATCGATGGAGAGGCCGGGTTCGGTTACACCCTGATCGAAGATGCCGCCCTGCCGCCGCTTGGGTTCGAGGATGACGAGCTTGAGGCTCTGGTCCTGGGGTTGCGTGATGTAGCTGTGATTGCCGACCCGGCGCTGGCCCAGGCCGCAAACTCGGCTCTTGCAAAAATCCGGGCGCGCGTGCCGCCCCGACAGGCACATCGTCTGCAGCACGCGGTCCTGGATGCGCACCGCTACGCGCCCCGTCCGGACATTCATGTGGATGTGTCGAAGCTGCGCGAGGCGACCTGGGATGAGGTCAGTGTGGTGCTTACCTACACCGATGCGCAGGGCGCTGAAACTGAACGGCTGGTGGACCCTCTGGGATTTGTGTACCTCGACCGCAGCAATGTGCTGATGGCGTGGTGTCATCTGCGCCAGGACTTCCGGACATTCCGCCTTGACCGGATCAGCCGGTTTGTAAGGACAGACAACAGTTTCCGGCCAAAACGGGTGCCGATGCTACGCGAACACCTCGAACGGATCCGCTGTGACATCACAACATCGGCAGAACCCCGCACCCGCTCGGATTGAATTCTTTCTCTGTGGCTCCAGATTCGCTAGAATAGCGCCAATAAAAATGAACCGAGCAGCAGGATATCAACATGCAGTGGAAGATCTGGAGCGCAGGACTTTTGACCGCCGGGCTCGCCCTGACGGGTGTGGCAGAGGCACAGAACACCATCCAGTCGCCGAGGCCCGTGGTCCGGCCGGCCTCTGCCCCTGAACCGGTCGTGAACAACGCGGTTCCTCTGATGGCAACCGCAGCCCGTCCGAAACTGCGCCCTGCCACGCGCGGGGCAGGCGAGCCTTCACCCGCGGTTGTGCAGGTTGCTTCGCCGGCTGGTTTTGACCGCTGGGTGCAGAATTTCCAGCGGCGTGCCCGGGCGCAGGGGATCAGCAACGCGACACTGCAGGCGGCATTCCGGAACGTCCGATACGACCCGGACGTCATCAAACGCGACCGCAATCAGTCGGAGTTCACCAAAACCATCTGGCAGTATCTCGATAGTGCCGTCTCTGACCGGCGCATCCGCAACGGCAAGGCGGCACTGAAAGAGCACCGCCGCACACTGGAAGCGATTGAACGGCGGTATGGTGTTGAAAAAGAAGTAGTTGTTGCCGTCTGGGGCCTTGAAAGCGGGTATGGCGTGTTCCGTGGGAGCAATGATGTGATCGGTTCGCTGGCAACGCTGGCCTTTGACGGGCGACGGGGCGCGTTTTTCGAAGAGCAGCTGATTGCCGCGCTGAAAATTCTGCAGAACGGCGACACAAGCCCGCGCAATATGACCGGCAGCTGGGCGGGGGCGATGGGCCACACCCAGTTTATCCCAACGTCGTACCTGGCCTTTGCGGTTGATTTTGACGGTGACGGCCGGCGGGACATCTGGGCAGATGATCCGGTGGATGCGCTGGCCTCGACGGCGGCGTATCTGAACAAGTCCGGCTGGACCAAAGGCCAGCCCTGGGGCGTCGAAGTTCAGGTGCCGCGGGGTTTTGACTACGCACTGGCGAACCGCAAGGTCACTAAAACACCAGCGCAATGGGCCCGGCTTGGTGTGGTGGATATGAAAGGCCGGCAGGTGCCGAACCACGGCCGCGCATCCCTGCTGCTGCCGGCCGGTGCTGATGGGGTCGCGCTGCTGATCTTCAGCAATTTCCGGTCGATTGAACGCTACAACGCGGCGGATGCCTATGTGATCGGCGTCGGCCATCTGAGTGACAGGATCCGTGGTGGCAGTGAGTTCAAAGCTGACTGGCCGTCAGATGGCCGTGCGCTGACCCGCGCCGAACGCCGGGAACTGCAGGAACGCCTTACGCGGGCTGGGTTCAGCACGCAGGGCGTTGATGGGCGGATCGGACCGAACACGATTGCCGCTGTGCGCGCCTATCAGCGGTCGCGTGGCCTGACACCCGATGGGTACGCGTCACTGAGCCTGCTGCAAAAACTGCGCTGAACGTCAGCGGAACCGTTCAATCAGCGCCTGTGTCCGTTCGCGGGTAAGCGAAATCCGGCAGGACCGGATTTCGATGCCGGTTCCCGACCCGCCGCCAAAGAGCGAGCCCGCGTAGTTGCACTCAGCGTCGCGCCAGGCTTCCCAGGCGGCCTGGGATTCCTGCAGTGCCGGCACAGCAAAGGTTCTGCCCGCGACTTTGTCCAGTTCCTGCGCTGAGTCAGTTGCAAAGCCAAGAATGACCTCAAGCGCGCTTTCGGCTGCTTTTTCTGTCTCTGTCAGACAGTCGGCTGTTTCTACCTGCGACTTTGTCATCAGGCTGCACTCGAGAGATGGGTCTGCAGTACTTGCCGTCGCCGCGCAAAAGACAGCGACAGAAATTGGAAGTCTTCTGATCATCCGGGGCTCATACCACGCAGACGCTCCGACCGTCGACGCAGTAATTCGACAACAGTCAGCAGACCAATAGAGATGATCACAAGGATCGTTGCCACAGCCAGAATTGTCGGACTGATCTGTTCCCGCAGGCCGGTGAACATCTGCCAGGGCAGTGTTTTCTGTCCGGCGGACCCCACAAAGAGCACCACAACCACCTCATCGAACGATGTGATAAAGGCGAACAGCCCTCCCGAAATCACACCCGGCAGGATCAGCGGCATCTGCACCCGGAAAAAGGTGGTGACCGGGTTGGCGCCCATGTTGGCCGCAGCCCGCGTCAGTGAGTTGTCAAAACCGACAAGTGTGGCGGTCACGGTGATGATCACGAACGGGATACCCAGGGCCGCGTGTGCGAGCACAACGCCGACGTAGGTGCCCTGCAGGCCGATCCGGCTGTAAAAGAAGTACATGCCCGCCGCAGAGATGATCAGCGGCACGATCATAGGCGAGATCAGGATAGCCATAATCGCCCGGCGGAATGGCACATGCGCCTGGCTCAGACCAATCGCCGCGAGGGTGCCGAAGCTTACAGACAACAGCGTGGCGACCGGGGCGATTTTGACGGAGTTTGCCAGCGCACCCTGCCAGTCTGAATTCGTGAA
Organism: Roseobacter sp. S87; assembly: GCF_055693285.1. The sequence continues at coordinate 3,240,802 of NZ_JBVFTR010000004.1, read as the reverse complement.
GAAGTCCTCGTAGTGCTTCAGCGAATACCCTGCCGGATCAAACCGCAGCATTTCCGGTGTGAAGGTAAAGAAGTCCTCGGCGTTAAAGCTCAGCGGCATCACAACGATAATCGGTGTGATCAGAAACACGAGGATCGCGCCACAGATTACGCGGAACGTATAGTGCCAGAGCACCTGACCCGGCGTGAGATAAGGCACCAGGTGCTGGCGGTAACGGGATTCGTAGAGCCAGAAGCTGACCCAGCCGAAAAACCACCCGAATGCCGCGCCGATGATACCGGCCGGAATGCCGCCAAAGGCGAAACCGGCGGCGGCCAGCAGGAGCACAAAACCCCATCGACCGGCCTTTTCATTGCGGATCACTTTAGTCAGCACAAAGGCCGCAGCAGCCATGAGAACCGCGCCAAGCACAATGCCCAGCAGGCCGCTACCCTGCGCAGTGCCAACGAAGAGGCCGCCGAATGCGCCAAACGCGGCCACGACCGGAACATAGAAAGACGGTTCGGTGCGGGATACGGGTGTCAGAGCGACCATTGCATCAGCCTCCCAGTTTCACGTTGTCGATGCCGACGATGCGGTCGTAGGCCCAGTAAAGCCCCAGAACCACCGCCAGCAGGATTGCCCCAAGCGCGGCAGCCAGCCCCCAGTTGAGCGAACTGGAGATGTGATAGGCGATCCGGTTCGAGATGAACGTGCCCGTTGTGCCGCCCACGATCTCGGGGGTGATGTAGTATCCGATGGCCAGGATAAAGACGAGGATCGAGCCCGCGCCGATGCCCGGCACTGACTGCGGGAAGTAAACACGCCAGAAGGCTGTCCAGTTGGTGGCCCCCAGTGATTTTGCCGCGCGCAGATAGCTGGGCGGAATGGTCTTCATCACCGAATAAAGCGGCAGGATCATAAAGGGCAGCAGGATGTGAGTCATCGCGATGATCGTACCTGTCTGGTTGTTGATGAGCGCCAGACGGCTGTCATCGGCAACCAGTCCCAGCCAGACGAGCGTGTCATTCACCACGCCCTGTTGCTGCAGCATGACCTTCCACGCGGATGTCCGCACCAGCAGCGAGGTCCAGAAGGGCAGCAACACAAGGATCATCAGCAGGTTGGCGGTCCGCGCTGGCAGGTTCGCAAGGATCCAGGCGACCGGATAGCCCAGAAGGATGCAGCTGCCGGTGATCACGAGCGACATAAAGAGCGTGCGGATGAAGAGCTTGATATAGATCTGTTCGTTGTCAGGACGCATTTCGGGGCCGTCCTGGGTCTTCTTCATGTCGACCGCATTCAGGAAGTAGCCGCTGGTAAAATCCGGGCTGTAGGTCTGGATCGTCTGCCAGACCTCGATGTCGTGCCAGTCCTCGTCTACGTCCTCAAAGGCGGCCGGGTAGTCGACAAACTCAAATTCCGCGACGGTGGCTTCGGCTTCCTGCAGCTCAGATGCGCCCGGACCTGCGTAGCCGGACACGTCAGCACCAGCGCTGAAGTCGGCATAAAGTGCCGAATAAACAATGGCCCAGGGGTCTTCTTTGGCCAGATTGTCTTCGTCTTCGTTCTGAACAAAATCGGCGAAAACCGCATACATGGCCGCTGTTTCCGGCAGCATCGCGGCAATTTCGGAACGGGCTTCAAACGGCGGCTGCGGTGTATCGCTTTTGTCGTCCCAGCCCGCCATTGCAGCGTTCCAGGCGTCGCTGCCCATTACCTGGCTCCAGTTTTCACCCTTTTTCCAGAACTTGTTCAGGTCCTCGAACTGGTCCTGGTACACTTCGCCCATATCCTCGACCTTGCGGCCGGATTTCCGGAAGAGCGAGGACACACCGGTCAGCTCATAGTTCAGGCGTGACCCAAGGCGGGTGTGCAGCTTCCGCTCTGTGGCGATGAAAATATCCTTATAGAGCGCTTCAAACGTTTCTGCTGGCGGAAGCTCTCCGGCAGAGGAATCCCAGTCCGCCAGTTCGGCCGTTGTCCGCGGCAGCGTGTCCGAGACGATCTGGTTTTCGACCGAGCGAAAGAGCATGTCCGCAATCGGCGCGATAAACGTCACCAGCACAAAGATCAGCAGCGGCGCGATCAGCATCAGCGCACGCAGTTTCTGCCGCCTCAGAGCGCGGTTCAGGCTTGCCTTCAGGGGCCGGCCGTCGGCCGCGAGCATCGGGCCCGTCTGTTCAGCTGCGTCACTCATTCAGGCACCCTCGACCACAATGATTGTACTGTCGGCGTTGCGGCGGCGGATGTCGGCAACTTCCTGGTATTCGGGGTCATTGTAGGCGGCGAGAGCGGCCTCATATGACGGGAATTCGATGACGACATGGCGCTCCAGGCTCTCGCCCTCCGGCACCTCGGATTGTCCGCCCCGTACGATGAACTTTCCGCCCAGACCCAGCAGGATCGGCGTGTCGCGTTCAATGTACTCCTTGTAGGCCTCGGGATTTTTCACTGTGACGTGACCGATGATATAGCCTTTGGGCATTCTCTGTTCCCCCTGTCGTCCGGTTGGAAGGGGCGGCTGACCGCCCCTTCCGTGAATATGAGCCGGAACCGGCTTATTGTGCCAGCCAGGCCTGGAACTTCGCGTCGATGTCGTCGCGGTAGTCCGCCCAGAACTCGTAGTTATAGAGGAACGTGTTCTTGGCGTTGTTCGGATCTGTCGGCATGTGCGGTGCCATGTCGATGCCCAGATCAGCGTGTGTGGAGACCAGCGGTGCGGAAGACGCACGTGCCGGGCCGTAGCTGATGTATTTGGCCTGATCCGCCAGACGCTGTGTGTCTGTCGCAAAGTAGATGTAGTCCAGCGCGCGCGCCTTGCGCTCATCGCTCAGACCGGCGGGAATGATCCAGCCGTCGAGGTCGAACACCTGCGCGTCCCAGAGCATTGCAACCGGCTGGTTCTGCTCTTCGATCACCGAGAACAGACGACCGTTGTAGGTCGAACCCATAACGATTTCACCGTCTGCCAGCAGCTGGGGTGTGTCAGCACCAGCGGACCACCAGATCACGTCGTCCTTGATGGTCGCCAGTTTGTCGAGCGCCTGTTGCTGACCTTCGTCCGTTTCCAGAACGTCATAGACGTCTTCTTTGGCAACGCCGTCACAGAGCAGAGCCCATTCCATGTTGTTGATCGGGCGCTTTTCGAGCGCGCGCTTGCCCGGATAGGCTTCGGTGTCGAATACGGCGCAGACCGACGTGGGCGGTGTGCCGCCAACCATGTCCGTGCGGTAACCGAATGTTGTGGAATACACGATCTGCGGGATGAAGCAGTCGGAGACCAGCAGGTCACCGAAATCATCCTCGGCGGATGTGCCATCGGGTGCTGCGGCGAGGTGCTCGTCCGGGTCAATCTCCATTGCCAGACCTTCGTCGCACAGGCGGATCGCATCAGCCGCAACCACGTCGACCACATCCCATGTGACGTTGCCCGCTTCGTTCATGGCGCGGAGTTTGGCCACTGCTTCGGCGGAGCTTTCATCGTTGATGATGTTGACGCCGGTCTTTTCCATATAGGGGTTGTGATAGGCCTGCTGCTGCGAGTTGGAATAGGCGCCGCCCCAGCTGACGATCGTCATTTCGCTGGCCATGTGGCCGTCTGCGGTGGCCATACCAGCTGCAACAGTCAGTGCAGTGGTCGCCAGCAGTGTCTTGGTGAGTTTCATTGATATTCTCCCAGTTTTTGTCCCGTTTGGTATTTTGTCGGGTGGGGGCAACGGGTCTGACCTCCACCTCTTTTCAATCGGGCTCCGGAGAGCACGACATTCCTTTCGCGGTGCTCAGGCGTCGAGCGCGCGGCAATCTTCCGGCAGCCAGCCGATCTCGATCTGCTGTCCGGGCTTCAGGCGTTCCACATCCGGCGCGTTCCGTGTCTTGATCACAAAATCTTCGGTTCCGGCCACGCGGAGGCGGGTGCGGAAGATGTCGCCCATGTAGATAAACTCAAGAACCTCCGCCTTGAGCGTATGGGCATCCGGGCTCAGACGGTCCTTGTTGTATTCAACCCGCTCCGGGCGGATCGACACGCGTGTGCGGTCCCCGGAAGCCGTTACATTGACGGGTTTGGCATCAATGACTTCGCCGCCGTCCAGCTGCACCAGACAATTGTCGCCTTTGATTTCCTTTACCACACCTTCCAGCGTGTTGTTTTCGCCGATGAACTGCGCAACGAAGCTGTTTTCCGGCTCTTCATACAGCTTGTCCGGCGGTGCCAGCTGCTGGATGCGTCCGTCATCAAAAACCGCAACCCTGTCGGACATGGTCAGCGCTTCGGTCTGGTCGTGGGTCACATATACCACGGTGATCCCCAGATCATGCGCCAGGTTGGTGATTTCGAACTGCAGCGTTTCGCGCAGTTGTTTGTCGAGCGCGCCGAGCGGTTCGTCCATAAGGACAAGCTCAGGCTCAAACACGAGCGCGCGCGCTAGCGCGATCCGCTGCTGCTGACCGCCCGACATCTGCGCGGGACGGCGACCGCCAAAGGCGCCCATCTGCACCATATCCAGCGCGCGTTTGACCTTTTCCTCGCGCTCGGACTTGCCCATCTTGCGCACTTCGAGCGGAAAAGAGAGGTTTTCGGCCACTGTCATATGCGGAAACAGTGCGTAGTTCTGGAACACCATGCCGATCCCGCGTTTGTGCGGCGGGATGTTATTGATCGACTGACCGTCGAGGCGGATGTCACCATGGGTGGCTGTTTCAAACCCGGCCAGCATCATCAGACAGGTGGTTTTGCCGGAGCCGGACGGCCCGAGCATTGTCAGGAACTCGCCCTTTGGCATGAAAAGGTTGAGATCTTTTACGACCAGATTTTCGCCGTCATAGCTTTTCTGCACCCGCTCGAATTCGACGAACGCGTCTGCATTGCTTGTGTCTGCCACGTGTGGCTCCCCGTTCCGTTTTCTGGCGGTTTTCCGCACTTGTTCGGATGACAGCTAACAACACACAGCCGCCATGACGCAAGCAATTAGCCACGCTGGATGTTGTTACAACGGCATTTGACCCAAATGCGCTGATAAATCGCGAATTTCCGACACTTGTGCTGCATATTTTAGCGCTACCAGTGAATTGTCCTGAAGAAGATTGATGCTTCAGTCAGGCGAATCTGCGGTCTGTACAACGCTGATCCGGTCAGGATGCCGATTTGAGCAAACCTTGTGATTTCGCCTCGGCCCATGTTTCATCCAGCGCTTTGAGGGCACGCTGCATAAAGACATCAATCTCTTCCGGCGTGATGATAAGTGGCGGAGACACGATCATCCTGTCTCCGACGTGCCGCATGACCAGGTTATTGGCAAAGCATCGCTCGCGGCACATGTATCCTATTGTGCCTGCCTCGCCTGCGAACTTTGCGCGGCTTTCCCTGTGCGGTGTAAGAGGCAGTGATGCCATCATGCCTTTGATGTTCAGACCGCCCACAAGCGGGTGCCCGGCCAGCTTCTCGAGACCGGCCCGGAGTGCAGGGGCCGCAACATTGCGTACATGGTCCAGAATGCTTTCTTCCTGCAGGATGCGCAGGTTTTCCAGCGCGACCGCCGCGGCCACCGGATGGCCGGAATAGGTATATCCGTGATTGAACTCGGTCGCACCGATCACCTCTGCCACCTCGTCACAGACAATCGACCCGCCAATGGGCTGATATCCGGAGCTCAGACCCTTGGCGATTGTCATGATGTGAGGCCGGATGTTCACGGTCTGGCTGCCGAACCAATTCCCGGTCCGCCCAAATCCACAGATCACCTCGTCAGCAATCAGCAGGATTTCATATTTGTCACAGATCCGCTGGATTTCCGGCCAGTAGCTGTCCGGTGCCACAACAACGCCGCCGGCGCCCTGTACAGGTTCTGCGATAAAGGCGGCTACATTGTCTTCGCCAAGCTCCTGAATTTTCTCTTCCAGTTCCTGCGCCCGTTTCAGGCCGAACTCTTCCGGGGTCATATCGCCGCCTTCAGACCACCAGTCCGGCTGGCCGATATGGTGGATGCCGGGGATCGGCATGCCCCCCTGCGCATGCATATACGTCATCCCCCCCAGGCTGCCTGAACCGACCGAAGATCCGTGATAGGCGTTTTTGCGGCTGATGATATGCGATTTGGCTGGTTTGCCTTTTTCCGCCCAGTAGGTGCGAACCATGCGGATATTGGTATCGTTCGCCTCAGACCCGGAGCCTGCAAAAAACACGTGGTTCATACCTTCGGGCGCCAGTTTTGTGACTTCCTGCGCCAGTGCGATTGCCGGGACATGCGTCGTCATGAAAAACGTGTTGTAGTACGGCAGTTCCTGCATCTGGCGGGCGGCCACCTCGGCCATCTCATGACGCCCGTAGCCAATGTTCACACACCACAGGCCAGCCATACCATCGAGGATTTCATTCCCTTCGCTGTCCGTCAGGTACACGCCTTTAGCACGCGTGATGACCCGCGCGCCTTTTGATGCAAGCTCGTCGTTTGTAGTGAAGGGATGCATGTGGTGCGCGGCATCCAGTGCCTGGAGTTCAGCCGTCGGCAGATGGTTCGTGATCGCTGGCATTGGGCTTCCTGCATTGCTTGGATGGGACGAGGTCAGGTGATGCGCAGAATATGATCAAATTTTTCAGAGTCAATCGAATCACCGGGTGGTGCTGATGTCCTGAAGTGCTTCGCGGATCTGGCGCATACCCTGCTCAACATCTCCCCTGAGGGCCTCTGCTGTCGCTGCCGGATCACCGGCTTCGAGCGCTTCAAGCAACTCCGCATGTTTGTCTGGCAGGTTTGCTGTGCCGAACCGTCCGCACACCACCCGCAAAGAAGGTCCGAAGCGCAGCCACAGCCGGTCTGCTGTGGCCTCAAGAATCGGCGCATCGGCCGCGCTGTAAAGACAGGCGTGGAACCTGTAGTTCTGCGTGAGATATCCGCGGATATCACCGTGAGAGATGGCGGTGTTCAATGCGTCATCGCACGTTCTGAGGGCATCAATCAGCGCCGGTGTCGCGCGCCCCGCTGCGCGCAAAGCCAGCTCCGGTTCGAGAGATATTCTTATAAATTCAAGCTGTTCAATGCAACCCTGTGTCAGTTCAGGTACGATGATCCGGCGGTTTCCCTGCATGCTGAGTGCGCCGTTTGAGGTCATCCGGCGGATCGCTTCGCGCACCGGCGTCATACCGGCTCCAAGTTCCTGCGTCAGGCCCTGAATGGTGACCGCCTGACCCGGTGCCAGCTCACCAAAAAGAATGAGATCGCGCAGCTGCTCGTAAACAGACTGATGCGCAGGCCGGCCGGCTGAGGCTCGGGTGCCTGAAAGTGCCTCGTTCGTAAGCATTCGGATCGGACCGCCTCTGCTATTTCCCGGGTCTCGCTGCAGGTGCCTTGCGCAGCCTGTCATCGCATGAAAGCATAAAGCATCTTGCCGTGACAGGCAAAACTTGATCAAATTCTGCCGAACCGGGACCAACCCGGTCTGCATCAACGGGAGTATGATATGAAGAAGCTCATGATGAGCAGTGCAGCTGTTGCGCTGATCGCATCCGCCGCAGCAGCCGACGAAGTCCGGGTTTACAACTGGTCGGACTATATTGACGAAGCGCTGCTGGAAAAGTTTGAGACAGAGACAGGCATCGACCTCGTCTATGACGTTTTTGACAGCAACGAAGTTCTTGAAACGAAAATGCTCGCAGGCGGATCGGGCTATGACGTCGTCGTGCCGTCCGGTACTTTCCTGCAGCGCCAGATCGCTGCCGGTGCTTTCCAGAAGCTGGACGCGTCAAAGCTGCCCAACCTGGCCAACATGTGGGACACGGTAAAAGAGCGTACCGTGCAATACGACCCCGACAATGCCTATTCCATCAACTACATGTGGGGCACGACCGGTATTGGTGTGAACACCGGCAAGGTTACCGAACTTCTGGGTGAAGATGCACCCGTTGGATCGCTCAGCCTGATCTTCGAGCCGTCCAACATGGAAAAGCTGGCAGAGTGTGGCGTGCATTTCCTGGATGCCCCGTCCGAAATGATCCCGGCTGCTCTAAAATACATCGGCGAGGATCCGGACAGCCATGACCCGGACGTGATCGCCAAGGCAGAAGCGGTTCTGGCGGGCGTCCGCCCACACATCCAGAAATTCCACAGCTCTGAATACATCAACGCACTGGCAAACGGCGACATCTGCGTTGCATTCGGCTGGTCCGGTGACATCCTGCAGGCGCGTGATCGTGCGGCAGAGGCCGAAAACGGGGTTGATATCGCCTACAACGCACCGTCCGAAGGCGCGCTGATGTGGTTCGACCAGATGGCTATCCCGGCAGATGCGCCGAACCCGGAAGCTGCGCACACGTTCCTGAACTTTATTATGGACGCGCAGAACATGGCTGATGCGTCCAACTATGTTTACTATGCGAACGGCAACCTGGCCTCGCAGCCGATGCTGGAAGAGGATGTGATCGGTGATCCGGCCATCTATCCTGATGAGGCGACGCTGGAGAACCTTTACACAACTACGCCCTATCCGGCGAAAGTTCAGCGGGTCGTCACCCGGCTCTGGACAAAGATCAAATCAGGCACCTGAGCCTGTGACAATCGGGGCGGCTCCCAGGCGGGCCGCCCTTTTTGCATCCGCCCGGCCTGCGGGCGAAACGAGGACAAACCGTGCCGGAATCCGTTTTTGCGCCCTGGGATGATCCCACCGAAAAGCCACTGATCCGCTTTCGCAACGTGACCAAACAGTTTGGCGATTTCACAGCGATTGATGATCTGACCCTCGACATTTTTGAACGTGAGTTTTTTGCGCTGCTTGGTCCGTCCGGATGCGGAAAAACGACCATGATGCGGATGCTCGCCGGGTTTGAGACGCCGACAAGCGGAGTGATCGAGCTGGCGGGTCAGGACATTGCGCCTGTGCCGCCCAACAAACGCGCCGTGAACATGATGTTCCAGTCCTATGCGCTTTTTCCGCATCTGAGCGTCTACGAGAATATCGCCTTTGGGCTGCGACGCGTGAACATGCCGAAGCATGACATTGATGACCGTGTTGCGGAGATGCTCAAACTCACGCGCCTGGAGAAATTCGCACGCCGCAAGCCGCACCAGATTTCCGGAGGTCAGCGCCAGCGTGTGGCGCTGGCACGTAGCCTGGCCAAGGCACCAAAGCTCCTGCTGCTTGATGAACCGCTCGGCGCACTTGACGCCAAACTGCGCCAGGCCACTCAGTTTGAACTGATGGATATCCAGGAGAAAACCGGAACCACCTTTGTGATCGTGACGCATGATCAGGAAGAAGCGATGACGGTCGCCAGCCGCGTCGCTGTGATGGATGAGGGCCGCATCATGCAGGTCGCAACGCCTGAAGAGATCTATGAAGCGCCCGACAGCGTGTATGTTGCGGATTTCATCGGGGACGTGAACATTATCCGCGGTTCTGCGACGCCGGCGGGCGGACAGCGGTACAACATCGCGCGATCAGGTGACGTGCCGCCGCTTGTTGCAGTGTCCGAAAGACCGTTTGCAACGGACCAGACATGCCACCTCGCCATCCGACCGGAAAAGGTGAGCATCCATGCCGAGCAGCCAGAGGGCGTGGATAATGCAGTTCAGGGCAAGGTGCTCGATATCGCCTATCTGGGCAATATCTCGACTTACCATGTCGAACTGCCGGATGGTCAGATCATCAAAGCGCAGACTGCCAACACCAGGCGCGTCTCACGCCGCAGTTTCACCTGGGAAGATACGGTCTGGCTGAGCTGGACCGCGACTGCAGGGGTTCTGCTGGCACAATGAATGGCTTTGCGGAACATCACAGGGGGAGACAGCAATGCAACGGCTGATCCTCATTGCAGTGCCCTACGCCTGGCTTCTTGCCCTCTTTCTGGTGCCGTTCCTGATCGTTTTCAAGATTTCATTGTCGGACGTCGAACTGGCCATTCCGCCCTACACGCCGACCTTGTCGGACGGCTTTGTCCCCTTTTTCAAAGCGCTGGATTTTGAGAACTTTGCCTTTCTTGCATCGGACGACCTGTACTGGAAAGCCTACCTGAGTTCTTTGCAGATCGCCGTCATTTCCACGGTGCTGACCCTGCTGGTCGGATACCCGATGGCATATGGTATGGCACGCGCCCCTGAAGAATGGCGCCCGACGCTGATGATGCTGGTGATCCTGCCGTTCTGGACGTCCTTTCTGATCCGCGTTTATGCATGGATGGGTATCCTGAGCCAGGAAGGTTTCCTGAACCAGTTTCTGTTGTGGACAGGGCTGATCGGCGAGCCACTCACCATTCTCAACACGACAACGGCCGTCTACATCGGCATCGTCTACACCTATCTTCCATTCATGATCCTGCCGATTTTCGCGGCCCTCGACCGGTTGGACGGATCACTGATCGAAGCTGCCGAAGATCTGGGCTGTTCACGGCTGCAGGCCTTCTGGCTGGTGACAATTCCGCTGTCACGGAATGGCATTGTGGCGGGCAGTTTTCTGGTGTTCATCCCGGCGCTGGGCGAATTTGTAATCCCCTCCCTGCTGGGCGGATCCGGCACCCTGATGATCGGCAAGGTCCTGTGGGAAGAGTTCTTCAACAACCGTGACTGGCCGGTGGCCAGCGCTGTTGCAGTGATCCTGCTGCTGATCCTCATTATTCCGATCGTGCTGTTCCAGCGGAACCAGCAACGTCAGGCGGAGGCGGAGCAATGAACAGACTAAGCTGGTTCAATGTCACTTCGCTGACCTTCGGGTTCGCGTTTCTTTACCTGCCGATGGTCATTCTGGTCATCTATTCATTCAACGAAAGCAAACTGGTGACCGTCTGGGCAGGTTTCTCGACCAAATGGTATGGAGAGCTTCTTCAGAATGAGGCGTTTCTCGACGCAGCCTGGGTGACGCTGAAGGTCGCGGTGCTGTCGTCTACGCTGGCGACCGTTCTGGGAACGATGGCCGCGTATGTTCTGGTGAGGGGCGGCCGTTTCATGGGCCGAACAGTCTTTTCCGGCATGATTTACGCCCCGCTGGTTATGCCGGAAGTGATCACCGGGTTATCGTTGCTATTGCTCTTTATCGGCATTGGTCTTGACCGCGGTGTCCTGACAATTGTGCTGGCGCATACCACTTTCGCGATGTGCTATGTTTCAGTCGTTGTGTCATCCCGCCTGCTGACGTTCGACCGTTCACTCGAAGAAGCAGCGCTCGATCTGGGGTGTACCGGGTTTGAGGCATTCCGTCTCGTGACTTTGCCCATCATTGCCCCTGCGGTGATTTCCGGGTGGCTGCTTGCCTTCACGCTCAGCCTTGATGATCTGGTGATCGCGTCGTTCACAGCGGGGCCCTCCGCGACGACCCTGCCCATCAAGATTTTCTCAGCCGTGAGGCTTGGTGTTTCGCCGGAAATCAACGCGCTTTCGACCCTGATGATCGCGATTGTCACGATCGGTGTGATCAGCGCTTCGCTGGTCTCCAAACGGAATACGCTGCGCCAGAAACGGGACGAACAGGCGGCGGCCCGCACGGCATGAAGCGGATCTTTCCGGACTTTGCCTATGGCGATGGTCCGCGCAGCGGCTGCTGGTGGGATGAAACGTCCGAAATGCAGGACCGTCCGGCCGTACAGGAGAGCGCCTTTTTTGACGTTGTTGTGGTAGGCGGCGGTTTTACCGGCATTTCCGCGGCACTTCATCTGGCCCGTGCGGGTGCGTCGGTGGCCGTGCTGGAAACCCGATATGTTGGATGGGGTGCCTCTGGCCGCAACGGTGGGTTTTGTTGTCTGGGCGGATCAAAGGCGGATGATGGTCTTCTGGATCGCCGCTACGGAAAACCTGCACGGCTTGAGTGGCGACAGGCGGAAAAATGCGCGGTTGAGCTGGTTGACAGCATCATTACGGACGAAGGTCTGGATGTTGATCGGCACTCCGACGGGGAAACCGCTCTGGCGCACAGAGCTCGCGATATGAAAGGCTTGCGGGATTACGCGCGTTCGGTTCAGGAAAATTACGGTGTTGAACCGGTTTTGCACGAAGCACATGAGCTGGCCACGCAGGGAATGTCGGCCGGATTTCACGGCGCGCTGACCGTGCCAATCGGGTTTGGACTGAACCCGCGAAAGTATTTGGATGGGCTGGCGGCAGCCGCAGAACGTCACGGAGCGGTTGTATTTCACGGCAGCCCTGTTTCGCGTATTTCTTCGCACGGGTCGCGTAGAGCCCTGGAGGTGAATGGATGTACCGTCACGGCGGAACAGGTCATCATTGCTACCAATGGGTATTCTTCCGAAGATCTGCCAGACTGGCTCGCCGGGCGGTACCTGCCAACGCAGTCTAATGTTCTGGTGACACGCCCTCTGTCACCGGCAGAGCTGGATGCGCAGGGCTGGACATCGCGGCAGATGAGTTTCGATACGCGCAATCTCCTCCATTATTTCCGTTTGATGCCGGACAACCGGTTTTTGTTCGGTATGCGGGGCGGCATTCTTTCCGGACCTTCGGCGGAACACAGAGCGCGGCGCAGTGCGCGGCGTGATTTCGAGCACATGTTTCCAGCGTGGGCAGATGCCGAAACCGAGGCCAGCTGGTCCGGTCTGGTATGCCTCTCCCGCTCAAGCATGCCTTTTGCCGGTCTGGTCCCCGGTGCTCCGGGCATCTGGGCGGGAATGTGCTACCACGGCAACGGCGTTGCTATGGGTACGTTCACCGGCAAACTTCTTGCTGATCTTGTCTCCGGCAGGCAGACAGACCTGGAGCCTAAAATCGTTGGAGATCCGCTGCAGACCTTTCCATTTGGCGGCGCCCGCAGGCTTCTTATGCTCCCGCTCTATGCCGGATTGCAGCTTTTGGATCTGTGATCAGACGGGCGCTTCCGTTTCAGATAAAACAGGCTCCCGCAACGCGTTGATTTGAGATGTCGAAACCGCTGCACCGCTGCTCAGGACAAGTACCGTTTCACCGCCCTGCTGCCGTGCCTCGGTTATCCGTGCGTAGCTTTCAGCAGGTGTCGTTGCGATCACCTCACCTAGAGCTTTGCTTTCCACGGCAAAGTTGTAGGCGCCGGGCGCAATCTCAGATCCATCGGCGCTGACCCCATCCCATTCAAAGGGAATACCGTCAGTCGCAATCTGCCTGCGCTGCACCACGTTTCCGGCGTCATCATAAACCACCAGAACGGCCTCATCCGCCCCGGGATCCGGCGAGGGCACAACCGTCAAGGGTGCCCCATCAAATTGTACTGGCGCTGTAGTTCGCGCCTCCATACCGATCCATCCGGCCATTTCGGCAATATTGCCAGCGCCAAGACGATTGCTCAGTTCTGTTAACAGATCGTTGGACAGGACCTGCTGTTCGACCATGGAGAACTGCGCGAGCTGAGCCGCGTATTCAGACGAATCGATTGGCTCGAGCGGGTCCTGAAAACGGGCCTGCGCTGTGAGCATCTGCAGAAATGTCTCAAAATCTGACGAGATAACCGAAGATGATTGCGAGCTTGCGTTTGTTGACGCCTGTTGCTGGGTCTGCGGTGTCGTTACCGTATTTACGTCCATTGTCCTGCCTTACAATCTGATGTCTACGCCGGTGTCGGTGACCGTTGTGACGTGGTCAGGCCGAATGATATTTTCATCATCAGCTCCGGCAGCGTCATGGTTCACAAAGAGTGTGTCTTGCTGCGTGCTCTGCTGGTCAGTATCGCTGCCAGTCTGCTGCTGTCCTTCTGAAAATGCAAAGTCGATACTCTCGTAGCCCAGCGACTGAAATTCGCGGGCCAGCTGGTCAATGTTGCGTTTCATCAGATCCAGTGTTTCCGGCCGTTCCGCCAATACCGTCACCGTGATGGCGTTTTCGCTGGCCGCGATGCTCATGCGCACTTTTCCAAGTTCGCGGGGGCTGAGCATGAGCTCAACAGGCTTGTCGGGCATCTTTTGCAACACCTCCGCCATCTGACGCGCAATCATTGCAGGCGTTTCCGCGCGCGCGAGTGTCTGGCTTAGAGAGGACGCTGCGGCAGATCTTGGATCGGACTGGGTTGTTATTTCTGAGGTTGTGCCTACAACTGGCTGCAGGTCAAATACCTCTCCTTTGGGTATCGCTGAAACCGAAAGGTCCCTGTTCTGCATCACGGGCATCGTGCCTGTCGGAATCGCCGTCGCCGGGCTGCGCAGTTTATTTGCTGCGATGGCGGGCGTTTCATTCCTCACGCTGGATTCGACCTCTGCTATGCGCCTGATCTGTTTTCTGTCGAGGCCCGGCTGCGCAGCAGGGATATCCGGTTTGTTTGTGATTGCAGGTTCAGTTTCAGTTGCCCGCACCGGAGCACTCTGCTTAACTGGGTCAGGCGTCTCGCGTTGTCTCACATCAACACGCGTCTGTTGCATGTCACCTCTGGCATTTGCGGACGTTTCCGTTCCGACCAGTCCCTGCCTGACTTTAGGCTCCGTGACTGGTTGCGTCACATCGGTTTTCACGTCCGTGTTTTTTGCTATCTGTTCGGTCGCCTCGACAGGGATCGTTGCCCGGCGCTCATCACCGTCGTCCGCAGTCACAATGCGTGAGCTGGTTTGTTGAAGAAATGCGAGTTCAGACACCGGTTGTCCCGCTTTGGCCGGTTTCTTTTCTGCCTCAACCGGTGCGTCAACTGGATCATCAACGTCTGTATCGAAGACCGCGGCCTCGGCAGCTTCCGCATCCTCATCAACCGCTGCCTTTGCTTCACTTCCCAACCCAGGCTTGTCTTCTGTGCCATCAGACTTTGCAGACGCCTCTTTTACGTCGTCTGTCTCGTTCGCCTGAGTCTCAGCCGTTGAGTTTTCCGCCGTATCGTTTTCTTCGGCCATTACGGTGTCGAAGTCGTCCTGTGGCGCTTCGGCGTCGTTCCCCCGGGTGGCTGATCCTGATGATGATTCCGCGCGTGATGCGCCGGATGGTGCTTTTACAAATGGAATTTCCAACATCTCGTTCTCCCGGAGTTCTTCCGTCGCTCGGCGCTCTTATGACGGACGTTGGTTACCGCATCTTTACCGGTTTCGCGGATGATCGGAAAAAATAGATGCAATTGGAGATACCCAGATGTCAGTTATTCAACCAGCAGCACAGCCGGTGCAGCCTCCGACCCTGAAAGATCATGCTCTGAGGGAGGCCGCCGAAAAACTTGAGGCAGGTTTTCTGGCGGAAATGCTGAAATCAGCAGGACTTGGGAAAACCAGCGATCACTTTGGCGGCGGCTCCGGTGAAGACCAGTTTTCATCATTTCTTCTGCAGGAACAGGCAATGCAGATGGTCCGTGCCGGTGGCATCGGGCTCAGCGAATCAATTTTCCAGTCTCTGAAGGAGAAACAGAATGACGGACAATGACTTTGCAGCAGTCATCGGTGAACTCGATGACCTTCTCGATGCGGAGAAAAGAGCACTGCTCGAAGGCGACCTGGAACAGGTGGGCCGCCTGTTGGAGCGAAAAGAGTCTCTTATTGATCTTTTGTCGCAACTTGAGGCAGGCGAAATGGCGCAGCTGGAAAACCTGAATACCAAGGTTAAGCGCAATCAGGCCCTTCTTGACCACGCCTTGCAGGGGATAAAGTCTGTGTCCCAACGCCTTGCTGCATTGCGTCGCGTTCGCGATTCCCTTGATACGTATGATGAAAGTGGAAAGCGTCAAACTATTGATATGAATAAGGAATCATCACTCGAAAAGCGTGCTTGAAACCGAATTTGTCTAAAAACAGCCGTATTGGGAAAGAGCGATTTAGGACTTCGTTAGCCTTTGAAGGGTCTTTTGCACCTCGCATTCGATCGCGAATGGCGCACCTCCAGAAACTGGTGGCTGCATTGGTCAGAAAGACTGTTTCAAACCGGGCGGATATCCGGCCGGCCATAAACCACGCAAAGCGTGAATGATCAAAGGAACATTACTGATGTCCAGTATTCTTACCAACAACAGCGCAATGGTTGCGCTGCAGACCCTGAAATCGATCAACATGAACCTCGGCAAAGTCCAGAGCGAGATTTCGACTGGTAAAACAGTTGAAAGCGCGAAGGACAACGCGGCGACATGGGCGATTTCCAAGGTTATGTCTTCCGACGTTTCCGGTTTCGAGGCCATTTCCGACTCGCTGGGCCTCGGCCAGGCGACAGTTGGTGTTTCCCTGAACGCAGCTGAGAGCGTCACAGATCTGCTGACCGAAATCAAAGGCAAGATCGTGAACTCGCAGGAAGAGAACGTTGACCGTGCAAAAATCCAGACGGATATCGAAGCTTTGCGCGATCAGATCTCCAGCATTGTTGGCGCAGCCCAGTTCAACGGTCTGAACCTGCTGAAAAACGACAGCAATGTTGAAGGTTCGGGCACTGCGAACATCCTGTCTTCGCTCGACCGCGGTGGCGACGGTACTGTCACAGCAAGCAACATCAGCGTTGCGAAGCAGGACCTCGATACACGCGCCGCTGTGTTTGGTTCCACAGCTGTTGGTGCTGCGGGTGATCTGATCACCACATCTGCGGCTGCGGCCGTTGGTCCGGCAGGTGCGACACCGGTCATCGGCTTTACGGCTGGTGGAGCTGAAGCAGGTGCTTCCTATCGCATCACCCTGACAGGTGCTGCTGCGAGTGAGTGGGGAACCACGGCAGTGAACTTTGAGTATGTCGCTGCTGACGGTGATACCGAGCTGGATGTCAGCAACAATCTGCTTCAGCAGATGAATGACTATGCCACGGCGAACGGCTTCACAAACACCACCTTCACCCAGAACACAACGACCGGCGCGATCACAGTGGCCAACACTGACGTTGCGGCGAACACACTGGGCGTTGCAGTGGCGGAAAACCTGGGTGGTACGTCCGGTGGTGGTCTGGCCGACCTGGCAACTATCGATGTATCTACTGCTGACGGTGCAACCGCAGCTCTGGCTTCGATCGAAAGCCTGATCCAGACGTCCATCGACTCGGCTGCGTCGCTTGGTTCTGACGGCCGCCGTATCGAAGCTCAGTCCAGCTTCGTCAGCAACCTGATCGATGGTCTGAAGTCCGGTATCGGTACGCTGGTTGATGCGGATATGGAAGCAGCCTCGGCCAAACTGCAGGCCCTGCAGACACAGCAGCAGCTGGGTGTACAGGCGCTGTCGATTGCCAACCAGGCTCCGCAGACAATCCTGTCGCTGTTCCGGTAATCCGATAAATTCAGGGGCGCGCCATGACGCGCCCCTGAAATCCCGAAGTGACAAATAACAGGTACTGGATTTTATCGTGAATGCTTATGCTCAGGCGCAACGTGCTTACTCCCCGGTAAACTCGCCCACGAAAACAACGCGTGGTATCGAGTATGAAGTGATCGCACGTATCTCGCATCGACTGAAAGCGGCGGTAAAGTCAAAGAACTATAACGCGCTCGCGGAGGCACTTTATGACAACAACAAGCTCTGGACAGCGCTGGCAATTGATGTCGCAAACCCTGAAAATCTGCTCCCCGAGGAACTCAGAGCACGCATTTTCTATCTTGCAGACTTTACCCGGCAGCATACGTCCAAAGTTCTGATGAAACAAGACAACGCGGTTCCCTTGCTGGAAATCAATGCTGCGATTCTCAAAGGATTAAAACAGGAGGCTGGAAAACAATGAGCGGATTGGTTTTGAAACTCAGCCCCAAAGAACGCGTCCTGATAAACGGTGTCGTTATCGAGAATGGTGACCGCAGAAGCCGGTTGTCCATCATGACGCCGGACGCGAATATTCTGCGTCTGCGCGATGCAATCCATCCTGAAGATGCAAAGACGCCGGTTCGGCGCGCATGCTTTGCCATGCAGCTTGTTCTTTCCGGTGATAAGTCGCCTGAGGATGCGCACCTTCCGCTCTTGCGCCAGATTGAAGACCTGAGCCAGGTGTTCACTGATCCCGACAGCAGAAATGTTCTGGCTGAAGCAACCAAGGGGCTCGTACAAAAGGAACACTACAGGGCCTTGAAAGCACTCAGAGCATTGCTGCCCCGCGAAGACCGTCTTCTTGCAGCGCGGCCCAGCTGATGTTCACCCCGATTATTCCTTCGTCGGGGCTCGGAGGTTGGTCGTTTCTTCAGCGTACTTACGATTCCCAACTCAAAACGTTCTCAGAATCCGCCGTGCAATCACGTGCGATCGCATATTTCGAAGAGAACATCACCAATGTCCGTACCGCGGAAGATCTTGTGTCGGATCGCCGCCTTCTTGAAGTTGCCCTAGGTGCTTTTGGCCTTCAGGAAGATATTGATAACCGCTTCTTTATCAGAAAAATGCTCGAGGAAGGTTCGACAAACGACGATGCCCTTGCGAACCGTTTTTCAGACACACGATATAGCGAGTTTGTCGAAGCTTTTGGGCTCGGTCCCGGTGAAACCAGTCAGATTGGCACTGCCAGTCTGACCAATCGCATAACGGCGCTTTATACGGCCAACAGCTTTGAGGTGGCGGCCGGGGATCAGGACAACACCATGCGGGTTGCCCTTTATGCTCAACGAAAACTTGGTGAACTTGCCGCTCCGGCGACCAGGTCCCCGGAACGACTCGCAGCAGAAGAAGTTGCAGAGGCTGTGGACAGGTTCGCGGCATCGGTGTCGGATGACACAGAGTATTTCGATCTGTTCATAGGTAAGGTAGAAACCGTTGATGACCTGCTGGCTGACACCAGACTTCTCAAAGTTGCCCTTGGCGCTTTCGGACTGAATGAAGACTACGAAGCGATCGTCAGTTTTGTGCCGACCGCTGAACAGCCTAACAGTCCGGAACTTGAAAAAATCAGACAGGTTCTTGTTGAAGGGAGTATTTCGGATATTGCCCTTGGAAGTACCCTTGAGAATCCCCAGTACCGAAATTTCTCTCGTGCTTTTGGGTTTGGAATTGCGGAAGATTTTCGGGCAAATGATTTTGGCTTCGCCACCGTTATTAACGACCTTTATATTGAATCGAATTTCAAGGTTCCGGATGACATAGATTTCGCAGGAGAAGTGGTTGTCTCGAATGGCCAGTTTCTGCTCGAGGACATCGATGTCAGGGATATATCAAACGATGCGAAGTGGTTCACGATAATGGGCGAACCTCCTTTACGCTCGTTATTCGAGAAAGCTCTCAACCTGCCTTCTGAATTTGGTCAGGTCGATATTGACCAGCAACTGGTGGTTTTTAAGGAGCGTTCAAGACAGGTTTTCGGAAGTGACGATGTCAGCATTTTTGCCGACCCCGAAATCATTGATGATGCCATTCAGAAATATATTGTCCGGTCGCAGATTGATGCGTTTTCTGCCAATACTTCGTCTGCATCCATTGCGCTGGCGCTTCTCCAATCCTGATCGCAAATCTTTATGCCGCCGAGTGCGGACGACCGGCGGTTCGGGCAGGGATTTGCGAACGGGTGCGGCGCAGAACCAGTTCAAGTTGTGTGAAGCTATGATCGATAGATTGCTTTTCGGTCTTGGACAGGAAAATATCCAGCTCTGACCAGATCTGAATTGCAGCATCAACTTCCGGATCACTTCCAGCAGAATATAGTCCGGCGCGTATCATCATCGCGTTCTCGTCGTAGACTGAGAGCAGCCGCCTCGCCTGCGCCAGAAGTGCATTTTCACTCTCGGTGGCTGCTGCGGGCAAACTTCTCGACACAGAACGCAACACATCGATGGCAGGATAGCGTCCTCTTTCGGCGATACTTCTGTCCAGCACGACATGTCCATCCAATACACCCCTGAGAATGTCTGCAACCGGTTCGTCCATGTCGGACCCTGCAACCAACACGCTGAAAACGCCGGTGATATCTCCCTGCATTCTCGCACCCGGCCCGGCACGTTCGCAAAGCGACATAATCAGATGCGCGGTCGAAGGGGGGAACCCACGCAAAACGGGTGCTTCACCGGACGCTACAGCGACTTCTCTGTGTGCTTCAGCAAAACGGGTTATCGAATCGGCCAGAAAAAGAACTGAAGATCCCCGGTCCCTGAAATGCTCTGCAACCGACATGGCCGCCCAGGCGCATCTTCTTCTGATCAGGGGCGACTGATCTGAGGTTGCACAGACAACGACAGCACGCTTCAGCCCTTCATCACCCAGAACCTCCTCAATAAAGTGCCGGAGTTCCCGACCACGTTCGCCAATGAGCGCAATCACAACGATATCCGCCGTCATATTCTGCGCGAGATGACCCAGCAAACTGGATTTTCCAACCCCGGAACCTGCGAACAGCCCGATGCGCTGCCCCTGCACCACAGGCAGAAGTGTATTCAGCACAGTGAGACCTGTATTCATACGCTCTCCCATTGCACGGCGTTGTGCCGCATCGGGGGGCGCATTCCGGAGGCTTCGTGAAAGAGATCCCCTCAAAAGCGGTTTCCCATCAAGTGGATTGCCGAAGGGGTCGATAATCCGTCCAACCCAGGAATCAGACGGCGCAATACCGCGCGCCTGTAAAAGAGCAGCGCGGTCGTTCAGCGCAACACCGTCCGGACTTTGATCCGGCAACAGCACCAGTTCATCCCCGTCAAGTTGAAGGATTTCACCGGAAAGCGGTTCGCCAAGGCGGTAGACAACGGCGAGATCGCCAATACGGGCTTTGCCCGCAAGCCCTCTGATGTGGATCAGTCCGGCCTCAACGCGACTGACGCGTCCAATCGCCCGAACCGGGTTCAACTCCATGATCTGCGCGGTGAGATCTTCGAAAGGAATATGCTGTGACATGTCGATCCTTTTGTTTCCGCAAACTCTTTCTAAAGGAATCACAGTTAAGCCTTGATGAAACCACACGAGGGAGAAGCCCCGATGTTTGAAAATCTTGATGTCTTCCGGATGTCACATGCGATGGCAGTTCATGCCGGCCAGAAACAGGCCGTTGCCGCGCAGAATGTCGCTAATGCGGACACGCCCGATTATAAAGCACAGGGCGTTATCCCATTTGCCGAAAGTTTCAGAAATGATGAGAGCGTCGTTGGTGGCCTGTCGCAGCGTGCCACACGCAGCCTGCATATGCATGGTGCTGTCGCAGGTCAGATGCCAGACCCGATTCTTGACCGCTCATCGCCCGAAGCGCCCAACGGAAACACAGTTTCGCTGGAAAACGAGATGCTCCGTTCGCTGGATGCAAAGCGTCAGCACGACCGGGCGCTCGCAATCTACAAATCTTCCATGACGATTCTGCGCGCTACTCTGAGCCGCTCTTAATTCCGGAGTAACAGTATGAGTGAATTTGCCAAAGCACTGAGCGTGACCACCAGCGGCCTGCAGGCGCAGGCGACAAGGTTGCGCCATCTTGCTGAAAACATATCGAACGCAGACACACCTGGTTACAGGCGTAAGATGATTTCGTTTGAAACGTCTTTCAACGCTGACAGTAATGTCTCTGAAGTTGAAACAAGCCGGGTCCGGCTTGACCGCACCAGCCTTGAACGGGTTTTCGACCCGTCGCATCCGATGGCAGACGAGAGCGGCTATTTTGACGGATCCAATGTTGATCTGCTCATTGAACTCGCCGACGCGCGTGAGGCGCAGCGCGGGTATGAAGCCAACCTGAAAGTATTTGAACAAACGCGGAAAATGTCCGGCAGCCTGATGGAGCTGCTGCGAAAGTAACCGACAAGACTGCGTGAGAAACACACGCTGACATAAGGAGATCCAGAATGGATATGAAAGCTGTCTCAGCCATCCAGAAATTTACAGATTCGCGCGCCAGTTCCGCGATTCAGAGTTACGCACAGGCGCGACCTGCAACCGAGCCCAAACCCGAAGAAGCGGGTATGGCGCAGGCGGTGCAGAATGTGGCGCTCGATTTCGCCCAGACGCTCGCCGAAAGCGAGGAGGTTGCAAAAACCGCGATGGTTGGCGACGCGGATCCGCATGCACTTGTTCAGGCGCTTGCGCAGACTGAACTTGCCGTCGAAGCCGCGGTTTCCGTCCGCAATAAAGTCGTCGAAGCGTATCAGGAAATCCTGAGGATGCCTGTCTGATATGGCTGATGAGATCATCTTCTTTGATACCCTGCGCCACGGACTGTGGATTGCGGTCATTATTTCGATACCGATTTTGACTGCAGCACTTGTAACCGGTGTGTCGATTGGCCTCGTGCAGGCCCTGACATCCATCCAGGAGATGACACTGACTTTTGTGCCAAAACTCGCGGCTATCGTGCTCGTGTTCTGGCTGTCCATGGGTTTCATGACCCAGACACTGGTTGCGTTCTTTCAGGACATGATCGTTCCCCTGATAATCGGAGGCTGACGATGGAAAATACTGGCTATACAACGCTGACACGACAATCCGGGCTGATGCGTGAGATGCGCATCGTTGCAAATAATATCGCTAATGCTGCGACCTCCGGTTATCGCCAGGAAGGCATGGTTTTTTCAGAATACGTGCAGTCGATTGATGGCGGTTCAAGCCTCTCAATGGGGCAAGGGAACTCCCGCCATACTTCGCTTGTACAGGGTGCACTGACCCAGACCGGTGGCACATTTGATTTTGCCATTGAGGGAGATGGTTTCTTTCTGATCGGCACGCCGGATGGCGAACGCCTGACGCGGGCGGGGTCCTTCTCACCCAACGCTGCCGGTGATCTGGTGACACCAGATGGGTATCAGGTTCTGGACCCGGGGGGCGCACCGGTTTTCGTGCCCGCAGGTGTGGGTGACATCGCCGTCGCTGCGGACGGGACGATCTCGGCCGAAGGCAACCCGATCGGGCAGATCGGAGTCGTTCGCCCGCTGGATCCTCAGCAGATGGTCCGGGAGGATGGCGTGATGTTTCGGGCAGACAGCGGGTTTGAACCGGCTGAGGACTCAAATGTCCTTCAGCGATTTGTCGAAAATTCCAACGTGGATGCAATCTCGCAGATCACACGGATGATTGAAGTACAGCGTGCCTATGAACTGGGCGCCAGTTTTCTGGAAGCGGAAGACGAACGCGTTCGTCAGGCCCTCAAAGCGCTGTCACAATAACGAGTAAAGGAGACTTCCATGCGTGCACTAAAAATTGCGGCCACCGGCATGAGCGCTCAGCAACTGCGTGTTGAGACGATTTCCAACAACCTCTCAAATATGAGTACGACCGGCTACAATGCCCGGCGTGCAGAATTTGCAGACCTGCACTATCAACAGATGATGCGCCCCGGCACGATCAACGCGACCGATGGGACGGTTCTTCCGACCGGGGTTCAGCTTGGCCTTGGTGTCCGTCCATCAGCTGTTTCGGTTCAGCTTCAACAGGGGTCTCTGAGTGCGACCGGCGGCGACCTTGATCTTGCGATCGAAGGCTCCGGATATCTGGAAGTAATTCTTCCTTCCGGTCAGACGGCGTACACAAGAGACGGGGGGCTCAAGAGAAACGGGGAAGGTCTGATTGTTACGTCGGACGGTTTCGCTGTGCAGCCTGAGATTGTCATCCCGGACGACGCGCGAAGCATCTCGATCAACGCGGCTGGCGAAGTTTTTGCCTATTTCGCCGACAATCCGGACGCCCAGCTCCTCGGCCAGTTCAACATGACGGGTTTCACAAATGCCAAAGGCCTTGAAGCGCTTGGCGGCAATCTGTTTGCGGAAACTGAAGCGTCAGGCCCGCCATTGGTCTCCACGCCGGGTGAAGATGGCCTTGGCACCGTGAGACAGGGGTTTCTGGAAGACAGTTCCGTGGATGCCGTACGGGAAATTACTGAGCTGATCGAAGCGCAACGGGGATATGAGATGAACGCCAAGGTCATTTCTGCTGCCGATCAGATGATGGGCGCGACCACGCAGATCCGATGATCAGGCTTTGCTCGGTTTTTCTTTTGTTTTGTTCGGCCGGGGTAGCTGCGGCTGATGCTGTGGTTGCAACCCGCACAATACGTGCCGCCGCGATAATAACGGATACGGACGTCAAACTGATATCCGGTGAGGTGCCGGGTGGTTTTGATGCGCTGCACTATGTGATTGGTCAGGAAGCAAAAACAACGCTCTACGCTGGTAGGCCAGTGAGGTTCAGCGATGTCGGCCCCCCCGCGCTTGTCGCCCGCAATCAGGTGGTTCCTTTACGTTTTGAGGCGTCTGGCCTTGTGATTGAAACAGAAGGCCGTTCGCTGGAACGGGGCGCGGTTGGCGACCGGGTCAGAATAATGAACCTTGCATCGCGGCAAACTCTTTTTGGTCAGGTTCAGGACGATGGTTCTGTTTTGGTAAAATAGTTCGGAGACTTAAATGTACAGACACTTTGTTCCTCTTGCAGTTGCTGCGGTTGCTCTGACCGGCTGTGCCCGTCTGGACCATTTGGGCAAGGCTCCTTCCTTCAGCCCGGCGATGGCAACAACCGAACACAATGCAATGTTGTCGCCGGGTCTGCCCGTTACGGCTGACGCATCATCCCCGACCGAAGCTGCGTCTCTTTGGTCTGGCGCGCGTCAGTCACTTCTGGGCGACAGACGGGCTATCCAGCGTGGCGATATTTTGACGGTGGTAATTGAAATTGATGAAGAGGCAGAAATCTCTAACGCGACTGACAGGTCCAGGTCAGGGTCGGAAAGTCTCGGTGTCCCCAGCCTTTTCGGATTGCCACAAAGAATAGACGAGCGACTTCCTGATGGTGCGACGACCGCTGACGCTGTGTCTATCAATTCGACAAGCAGATCGTCTGGTGACGGATCGGTCAAAAGAAACGAAAAACTGACGCTGCGCGTCGCAGCTACCATAGTTGACGTTCTGCCAAATGGAGTTTTGTCAATTGCAGGCAGTCAGGAGCTGCGTGTCAATTTCGAAATGCGCGAACTTCTCGTCACAGGTTACGTTCGCCCGGAAGATATCTCCCGGCAAAATGAGATCACCTACGACAAGATAGCAACCGCGCGCGTTTCCTATGGTGGTCGTGGTCAGATTACTGATGTGCAGCAACCACGCATGGGCCAACAGGTCCTGGACGCAATTCTCCCGTTCTGAGGTGAACTGATATGAAAATCGTTCTTCCGTTGGTAATGTTGATTGTTGGGTCAGGGGCCGGTGTAGGGGCGGGTTTGTTCCTGAAACCCGAACCTGAGCCAGCGCCTCCTGCGATGGATGAAGAAGCTTCAAACGCCGAGCAACCGGCAGCAGAAGTGGCTGAACAGGAGCCACAGTCTGCAGACGAGGAGAATGTGGCGGTCCAATATGTAGACTTATCAAACCAGTTTGTCGTACCAATCGTTGACGGCAACCGGATTGCGTCAATGGTTGTTTTGTCTTTGAATGTTGAAGTTCCGGATGGCGGCAGTCAAATAATCTATGACACTGAACCAAAAATAAGGGATGCATTTCTGCGCGTTCTTTTTGACTTTGCCAACATAGGTGGTTTTTCCGGAGCGTTTACCGACAACAACAACCTCAACGTTTTACGCAGAAACTTGCGCGAAGTTGCTCAAAAAACCATGGGGTCAGATGTAATAAATGACGTTCTGATATCAGATATTGCCCGACAGGACTATTGATCAGAAACGCCTCCAATGACTGTTTCGCATCCCTTTTTACTTCGCGGTTTTCTTACGCTTTGCCAATGCCATTTCTATTGAGTCGCTGAGACGGCAAGTTCGCGCTTCGTACCTGATATCTTCCAGTTGCTTTCTCCTCAATTCCTCGGCCACAAGTAATTTTCCGTAGTCTTTTCGAACTCTGTTCAGGTAACCTTCCTTCTGCGCCAGTATTTGGGCAAGTTGTAAATTAAGCTCCGTTTTTGTGCGACCGACCCATGACTTCCAGATTATGTCGGCGCCAATGGTTTTCATCGAAGATTCCACATCAGAATCCGCGTCACGGGCTTGTTTGTCCAGTTTCCTGAGTTTGTCGCGCAGTTGGTTTTCCTGACTAACATATCGGCGAAGATCCTGTTGGCTGGTAAGGTATTTTGCTCGCATGATTTCTTCGAGCTTTGAGAGCTTCGAGTGTTCTTTTACCATGCTCTACCTTTTGAACGTTCTCTCATCGCTTCAGAGAAACGAATTGCGGCGGCAACAGCCTTATAGTGCTCTGGTGCAATTTCCTGATCGATCTCTGTTGTGGCATGTAGGGCTCTTGCCGTTGGTGGATCGCTGTGAATAGGCACGTCGTTTTCGGTTGCGATTTCCCGAATTCTCAGGGCGATTTCGTCAATTCCTTTGGCGACGCAAACCGGTGCTTTTCCGGGTTCCCTGTCCCAACGCAAAGCGACCGCGTAGTGTGTTGGGTTCACGATTATCACATCAGCGTCCGGAACATCACTCATCATCTGAGACTGTGAGGAGGTTTGTGCCCGTTTTCGTCGTTCCTGTTTAACATGAGGATCTCCCTCACTGTTTTTGGTTTCGTCCATAATTTCTTTTCGGGACATTCTGTTTTTTCGTATGTGTTCGAAATGCTGCCAGACTGCGTCAATGCCGCCAATGAGTCCTGAAACGCAAACAACAACAAACAAAAAGCTCAGGAAAATCTCAGCAAGCAGGAGTATAACCGAATGAGGGTTTGTAAAAAGCGCGCCAACCATATCATTGAGGTGAAGTCGGATGAAAATTGCAAGACAAGCGGAATAGATAATCAGCTTGATTGTGCTTATCAAAAACTGAAAAAGGCCATTGCGTCCGTATTTGTTTTTTGCATTCGATATTATCGAAATTTTGGACAGTTTCGGTTTAATCTTGTCGGGAGCGAAAACGATACCCTTCAACGCAAACAGGCAAACCAGGACACAGACAGCTGGTAACAGAAATATCGGTGAAATTGATGTTGCGACTTTGTTGATCAGAATTCCCGCTGTTGGGGCAGCTGCGCCGTTGAAGAACAGTTCGGCCAGCTGCGCCGGCTGATCGATCAGAATCGACAGACTTTCGCCAAACGCAAGGAGACTGGACCCACCCATCAATAGAAATGCCGCGAATAGTCCGGCATATCCAGCCGCGGTCAGCACCTCTGTTGAACGTGGAATTTCGCCTTTTCTCCGCGCCTCAAGGAGCTTTTGCGGCGTAGGGTCAAATGACTTGTCAGTATCGTCGTCCTGCCCGCTCATCGAGCGTTTCCAAATGGATTCGACAGATAGACATCCATTGCACCCAGCCAGGCAGCAAGGATTGATGGGGCCGATACCATCAGTAGTATTAACCCTCCGGCTGTGATCACCGGTGCGCCGACAAAAGCTACCATCAACTGAGGCATTGCCTTGTTAATCGCTCCCAGCGCAATGTTATAAATTACGGCAAGAATGATGAATGGAGCTGCAAGGGTGAATGCGAGCGAGAACGCTTTTGCGACCTGGTCGACGCCCCATTCGGTCATATCATTTGCGGTCGCGAACTGGCCGAACGGGATGAATTCGTACGACAGAATAATGAGCTGTGCCGCCTTGACATGCAAACCCGTCATGACAGCAAGTGCCAACCCTCCCACGATCAGAATGTAGCCCATTGCCGGCATCGGATCGATTGCGGCACCCCCTAGTACCTGGGACAACGATGTTGACTGAGCTGCAATGGATCCAGCCGTTTGGAGTGCAAGAACAAAAAGCCTCAATCCGATGCCAATTGCCAACCCGGCAAATGTTTCCGACAGAATGACCATGCCAACACCTCCGAGCTCGTCTGGTGGGCTGATTTGTGGAAGAGCCGGAGCAACAACGAAAGTGAATGCTATAGCGACTGCCAGTTTGATCCTCGCCGGAACAGATTGTTCTCCGAAGGCCGGCAGCATCGACACCAGTGCGCCGACACGCAGGAAAACAGCAAATCCGTGCCACAACTGCGTTGTCAAAAGTGCCAGTAGTTCAGCGGAAGCATTCATGCAGCAACTACACCTACCAGCGATGGACGGGCATCCAGGCCGATTTCCTCAAATGACAGAACGGGATTGCTGATCCCTTTTGCGCGCATCACGGTTCTCAGAAAGCGCCGGCGCCTCGTGCTGGTGACGACAGCAGCATGGATCCCGTTTTCGTTTGCGTCCTGGAGTTTACGTGAGACGTTTTCCGCAAGCTGATTGAAGAGGTCGGGCGGCAAAGCGATATCGAGACCGCGGTCTGCTTCCACCTGATAAGTTGTGAAAGTGTCTTCCCATTCCGGTGCCAACTGGATCAGTGGCAGCGTGCCATCGTCCCGCCGCATTTCGGCAACAAGCTGGAAACCGAGGCGCTGGCGAACGTGTTCGCAGATTGCCTCCGGCTGTGCATTCCGGGATCGAGCTTCTGCAGTTGCTTCCAGTATGAGTGGCAGATTTCGGATAGAGACCAGTTCATCCAGAAGAAGGCGAAGAACAGTATGCAAAACGTCAATCGGAACTTTATCGGGGATCATCTCATCGAGCAGTTTCCGGTTCGCTTCCGCCCTTACCGGATTTGAGATATTAACCATCTCGGCAAGCAGTCGCCTCAGGGATTTAAGTGTGAGCAAACGGCTGAAGTTCTTTTTGACAGTTTCAAGCAAATGGGTCGCGAGAATTTCTGCCGGAGTTACCAATGTCAGGCCGTTCAGGGCCGCATTTTCCTGATCCCGGCTACTGATCCATCTGGCAGGTGCGCCGTAAACCGGTTCCATTGTATCAGTGCCGTCCGGCAATGCTGAAGCATCTTCAGGTATGAGCGCCAGCACCTTTTCCGGGCTGATTTGAGCTCTGGCCTGTTCTACTCCCTGAATACGCAGGACATATGTCCCGTTCGACAGCGCCGGATTATCAGTCAGCCTGATCTCGGGCAAAATCAGGCCAAAAACGGAGGCAACATGGGTCCGCATATTGGCAATCCGCGCGTCCAGCCCGGTGCCAGGATCCAGTACCATGTTGACAAGATCCGGTGCGAATTCGACGTGCACATCGTCGATTTCAAGCACATCTCCCAGAGGCTTCTCCGCAGGAACGTTCACTTCCGGTGCTTCGTGTTCGAGCTCAGGCTCTGAGTTTTTCTTCCTGTACAAAAGGTATGATGCAGTTCCAAGGGCGGCAGCACCGAGCACAAACGGCACAAAAGGCAATCCGGGAAACAGAGCAAAAGCCAACATCAGAATGGCGACAGTCGCGAGAGCTGCCGGGTGCTTGCCCAATTGGCTGAAAACGGCAAGATCTGTTGCACCCGTGGCACCGCCACGTGCCAGCAAAAGCGCTGACGCAATTGAAATCACAACAGCCGGGATTTGCGAAACCAGCCCGTCGCCAACAGTCAGAATGGCGTAGGTTTCAAATGCCTGACCCACTGGCATGTCGTGCACGGCGATCCCCATGATCAGGCCAGCCACAAGGTTGAGCAGCGTTATGAGCAAACCCGCGATCGCATCTCCTTTGACGAACTTTGATGCACCATCGAGTGAACCGAAAAACGTAGTTTCCTGTTGTTCGCGTTCCCTGCGCTCCTTTGCTTCTGTATGAGTTATTGCGCCTGCGGACATATCACTGTCGATTGCAAGTTGTTTTCCGGGCATTCCGTCCAGTGCAAATCGCGCGCCCACCTCGGCCATGCGGGCAGCACCCTTGGTGATGACCATGAAGTTGACAATCAGGAGCACACAAAAAACAACGAGCCCGAGGAAAACGCTGCCACCCATCACAAACTGGGCAAAGCTCTCGATCACATCGCCAGCAGCATCGGTTCCGGTGTGTCCCTGGCCGATGATGAGTTTTGTAGAAGACACATTCAGTGACAGCCGGAGCATCAGCGACGCCAGCAGAATGGTAGGAAAGGCGGAAAAATCCAAAGGCCGCTCGATGAAAAGAGTGACTGTAAAAATGAGAATTGCCAACGCAAATGAGGCGGCTAATCCAGTATCAAGAACCCACGCTGGCATGGGCAGTATCATCATTACGATTACAGCCATCAGTGCTACTGCGAGCATGATTGTAGGGTTCAGAAACGCTTTGAAACTCAGGTTCTGCATGACGCTCTCAGTTACTTCGGGTGGTGAACAGGCCAATCGGTGAACCCAGGCCTCCGGGTACCAATGATCCGATGGCCGAAGCACCGCCCGATGGCTTCAAAAGCGGAAAGCTGTTCGTTCTTTCCTGACTTAAGAGAGGAAATGACGAACGACGCCCGGGGAGCGCTGCAAAGATGCGGTTGAACCTTTCCAGGTAACGGTTCGCATGTGCTGGTGTTCGCGAGTGAAACTTTCCGACCGCCTGTTTCCAGTTGCCTGTTTCATCAAAAAGTTGCTTAAGAAAGCGAGCCGCGTAAACAGCGTTTCTCGTCGGGTCGAGCATATCGTCGACCGACATGAACTGTTCACCGTGCCAATGAATGTTTATCTGGAAACAACCGACATCTACGAGAGTTTTGCCACTGTTCAAACTTTTTTGTACAAAATCAGTGGCTTCTGATTTCGAGCCAAGCCAAAATCCCTTTCCCTCCACATTGATAGTCCATGGCCAGGGGGTTATTTTCCCATCTCTGCTTCGGCCCGTCTCTGTTCTTGTTACAGCTTTAAGTATCTTGAGTGGTACGCCGGTTCGATGAGAGGCCTCTGTAGCGGCTGCGTCACATGCGCCAAGCTGGTGGATACCAGGAGATGCAGCAGTTGCGGGTCCTGTATAGTGCAGGAAAGCAAGAAAAAGAATGGTCCTGAAAACAAATGCGCGATCGCTAACCATAGATTGTCCACTCTCAGTTTCGTTCTGAAACAAGTTAAGCGTAAATGACTATGGTTTATTTTCGGTAACCAAAAACCTGTTCAATTATTCCAGCGTTGACTGGTTTGGAGGCGTAACTTCAGTCCCGTCCAGCAGTTCCCTGATAGCGTTTCGAAATGATTGATTAGAGTCCAGCACCGCGGTGGTTTCTTCCAGAATACTGTCAGAGGGGGTAACGCGCCGATCTGGCAAAGAACTTGCCAAAATAGCATTCCCGTAGACCGGCTCCTCTACGCTCACCAGTTCCTGCCAGTCTCCCGATAGCCAAGCAGCCTCGAGAGCAGCTTCTTTATTCTCGATCTGTAAAAAGGACTGGCGAGCCTCAGCGAGCCTCCCCATTTGCGCCAATGCGTTGGCCAGAATTTCAATCTCCTCATCGTTCTGGGGGTCTGGAAGAAGTGATATCGCTGCTTGCGGGTTATCGCGGTCCAGCTCAATTCTGGCCGACAAAGCTCTGTGTTGGCTGATGTTAAATTCACCTTCAATCACACTCAGTGCGTCTTCGGCCATGTTCGGAAAGCCCAGCTCCAAAAGCCTGCTCGCGACCTGGCGTGCTGTGTTTGGCGTGACGAAACCCGCAATGCGCTCATAATCAGAGCTGAAGTATTGCATAAATTTCACATCACTCGCGGCTTTCGTCAAATCCGTGAAAATCTCGCTTCTTGTGGTTAGAAGCATTTCGTAGTCTGCCCCAAGGGAATCGACCAGCTCAAACGCTGTATGGAAGTCGTCTGAGCGAGCCTTTGCACGCGCCAGGATTGCTTGCATGCGACTTTCTTGTGCGGTGTTCCTGTTTTCAAATACGTAAGCTTCCAGAGTAACTGCGAGGTCAGATGGAACCGGATCTCCTTCCGTAAGATATGTTTCCGCGAGAGCAACAACCGCTGCAGGAGAGTCCAGGCTGTTGCCTGTCACGACTTTAGCGAGGGTGCTCTTTGCCTCTTTTTCAAAACCCTGGTTTTTCAGTGCCTTTGCTTTTGCAAAGGATGTGGCATCTGTATTTCCCTGTAGCTGTTCGATGTTCCTCAGGACGACTGAAGCGACCTGTATCTGATCCGCTTCAATCAGAATGTTGCTGAGCCTCGGTCCCAAGAGAGCGCGCAGATGACCGGGCAGGCTAAAAAACGTTTCGGCGATTGCTTCGGTTTTGTCTGAAGTATCGTCCTCAAGCTTGCCGGAAGCCAGAACCCCCCATAAAGCGAGCGTTGCTTCGCATTCGCGGAACTGATGGACAATTCTCGGGTTGCTCAGCAAATCCTCATCGACAATCCCTGCAAGATCGAAAAGCTCGGGGTATTCAACAGCGACTTCTGACAAAAGAAGAGTTTGTCTGGCTTCTGCTCCAAAACCCAAAAAGATGTAAAGCTTGGCCAATTTGATTGCGGCAGCGTCATCCAGTGACCCAGTATCGTCAAAAAGGGTTTCGCGGGCTTTGCTGATCTGCAAGGTTGGTGGTTCATGGGAACCCCAACTGACCACGTCGACTTTTTCCCGTTGAATGCAACTGGATTCGAACAGTCCAGCCGAATTTTCGGAACTGTTTATTGGAATGTCAGCACTCGAACTCACCCGAACATTGCCTGCCGTATTGTCGACTGTTTCGGGTAAGGATGAATCATAGATGAGTTCATCTTCGCGGCTGATTCCCGATGCTGTTCCCAGCCGTAAAGCTGTGCCTGACCCTTCCAGAATGCCGGATGCTATTGCTTCACCTACCTGAAGAGAAAGGGCAGCTTCAGTTTGTGCTTTTATGCTTTCAGCTCCAGCCGGTGTGTCGATTTCCGTATTTTGACTATCTGCCTCAGCATGGTCTTCGCCTTGTTCGTTGCGGACAGGGGACCATAGCAAGTCACCATAGCCAAAAGTGGTCTCGAACTCCGGCCTCCGTCGAGTTTCAACAGCAGGGTCAGTTGCAAGCAGAGGTTCGTTCGGGCGCTCTTGTAGTGGAGGACCGTCAAGAACGTCAATAACGAGGTACCCACCCTGTTCTTCAAAAGCTTCTACCGGACAGTCGCAGTTGAACTTCAGGGAAATGCTCGACTGATCGGAAGATACAGAGGCCAGGCGATCGCGCGGAATGATCGAAAAGGTACGCGACGTATCAAACCCGTCGTCATGCGCCAGAAGAGAAACACGATACTCCCCCAGTTCTCCCTGAAGTTCCCAGGACATGTCAGGGGGCATTTCCAGAACCAGGCGCGTAAAATCTTCGTGTTCACCTGCAATCACGGGCACAGGCTCCGCCTTAAGCGCGGTTGATGCGACCAGTCCGGCGAACAGAACGTAACCTGCCGGCCGGTTCATGCTGCGTTCTGCTTGACAGATTTGAGGGCCTCTTCGAGTTCAGAGAAGCTCGGGCGGCAATGTGAAGGCGTGTTTTGGCGGCCAACCTCAATGCAGATATTCGTCGCATGTGCGTGAAGGTTTGCTACCAGAACTTCCCTGATCAGCTGGTAAAAGTGGCCGTCTTCCTCAGTCACAGTTTTGACCTTCGCGGCGAATGGGCCCACAAGACAATAGGCAAGGAAAACGCCCAAAAATGTGCCGACCAGAGCCCCGCCGATAAGCTTGCCCAGTACTTCGGGAGGTTGGTCGATGGAACCCATCGTTTTAATAATCCCAAGAACCGCGGCGACGATACCGAGCGCCGGCAGGCCGTCTGCGAGATTTTGCAAAGCGTGACTGGAGTGAAGGGCATGATGTAGGTTCGCTTCGATCCGTTTTTCCAGAACTTCCTCCACCTGATGCGGGTCATCATAGTTCATCGACGCGGACCGCAACGTGTCGCAGATCAGAGCTATTGCTTCTTTGTCGGCAAGGATTTTCGGATACTTGGAAAAAATCGATGAATCATCCGGGGCTTCGATATGTTCTTCGATGGCAACCGGATTCTGGCGGGCAAGCCGGATCAGTTCGAATAGGAGGCAGAGCAGATCCCGATAATCCGAATGCTTCCATTTCGGACCTTTAAAGACGCGTCCCATGTCCTTTGCGGTATGTTTGACCGCTGACATGTCATTGCTGATCAGGAATGCGCCAAGCGCCGCTCCACCAATCATCATCATCTCAAAGGGCAGTGCTTTCAGCACGATTCCCATCTTGCCTCCGGCCAGCAGATAGCCGCCAAAAACCATAGCAAAAATCGTGATTATCCCGATAATTCCAATCATAACTACCCTCAGAACCAGTTACCTGGCAATCATCGCAGAATGGAGTTAAAAAATGATATCCCCGGGTCAGCCCCGAGGCAGATTCGCATTGCGACCAGCAAGAATTACGCTAATCGTATAGGCTTTCTCTGGGGAAAGGCTGGTCATGATGCCTGCGGCAGCATCGGCCCGCATTCTGCCAAGAAAACCTGCAGCGAAAGCTGGTTCCATCTCTTCGAACAATGCGGCCGCATCTTTTGGCTTCATATTTTCATAAACAGCTGTCAACCGGGCGATATCGTCTTCTGCGGCTGTGTCGGCGACGGCCATGAGAGAGCGCAAGGATTGCTCAGCCTGTTCCAGGTCCGCCAGACGCCGCTCAATTTCTTCATCGGCCACCGTAAGCGCCTTTTGGCGAATCGCCATCTTGCGTTCCATTTCCTCAATTTTCGCCTCCCTTTTCTGGAAGGCGTCGAGCATCACGGCCAGCGTCTCTGCATCGGCAATTGTTGAAGTTACGGGTTCATCTTCCACGACTTCTTCTGCGGCCATCACGGGTGCTTCGACGGCGACGGCCTGGCCTGCGCCAATTCCGATGCGAATTGCGGCCGATCCGATAAACAGAAAACAGATCAGCAGAACCGAACCTTTGCCGGTTTTTCTGGAGAACAGTTTTTTCATTGCTGTGTCGCCGCAGCTCGATGTCTGACGAACATCGGTTCGCCGCCCGCCTGAGCAGCCGGCGTCGCGACAACCTGTGGTTCCCGTTCTGCAGGGACATCCGGAATGTCATGCATTGACGCCATCTGCAGCTCAAGTCGCTTTGCCATTGCTTCGGCGCGCGCAGTAAGATCGGTCAGCGTGTCGGCTGAGTTTGACGCCGTTGCCTGTGCCGTCTCAAGAGTTTTCGTCAGATCATCGACCTGTGCAGAAAGCACAGCCACCGCGCCGCCCACACCTTTTTCGAGATCGTTAAACCGGTTAAGGCGCCGGCCCAGAATATAACAGTATATGGCCGCACCCAGCGCGCCGGCTCCCAGAAAAATATCCGCAATCAATTCCATTTCTGTTTCCTTTTACTGAAGCACAAATTCCATAACGAGAAGGTCTGTTACCTTCCCGGGGCCAACGACAATCTGTACGCGCCGCAACATCTGCGAGCGCAGCTTCGTCAACGCAGCCGCCTCTTCAATGTCCTGCAATTCGACTGCACGAAGGTAAGTGTTCAGGACATCCACAACTCTGGGCATCAGGAGGCTGACCTCGTCGGCGTACTTTTTGCTCACCTCAAGTTCTCCGCGGAACCTCAGGTACTTGTTGGAGCTGTGTGCGGGCAAAGAAATCATGAGTTGGTCCATCGGTAAAAATGCGACCGTTGGCTCGGATTTCTCTTCTTTTTCCGGTTCTGCAACCTTCTCTTCAGTACCTGATTCGAAACCCGGTATGAGACCCGACTGGGCTGCGAAAAAACCGCCACCGCCGCCAACAAGAGCAAGCACGAGCCCTATAATAAGCGGCATTTTGGACGATTTTTCCTCAACTGGTACTTCATCGGCTGTTGCGTCGGCCATGTCGACTCCATCTTTGATGTAGAAATTCGTTATAGACGCGATTGCACTAACCGATTGTTAAGCCAGATCGTTCAAAGTTGTTGCCATCGCCGGGCAGAACGTCCGGTCTGACGGAGGTTAACGTGCAGCAAGTATTGTCTGTCTGGACAGGACTATCGATTAAGCGGCAGATCATTGTGGGTCTTGCCACCGTTGCAATGTTTTTTGCTGTTCTGGCAATGTCACGTATGGCGTCCGCGCCAACCATGACCTTGCTTTATGCCGGACTCGAGAACGGCGCTGCGGGTGATGTTGTGCGGGCGCTGGAGCAGCGTGGGGCAGTTTTTGAGGTGCGCGGCGGGTCGATTTTCGTTGACGCAAAAGAGCGCGACCAGTTGAGAATGACGCTTGCGAGCGAAGGTTTGCCCGCAAATTCAAGCCGGGGTTACGAGCTTCTTGATACCCTTTCCGGTTTTGGGACCACATCGCAGATGTTTGACGCTGCCTACTGGCGCGCCAAAGAAGGCGAACTCGCCAGGACGATCGTTTCCAGCCCGCACATTGCAATGGCGCGGGTTCACATAGCCAGTACGGGGTCAAACCCGTTTCAGAGAGGTGTAACGCCGAAAGCGTCGGTGGCGGTGAATCCGGCGGGCGCCGCAATTACAACGCAGCAGGCAAAGGCAATCAGATTTCTGGTTTCTTCTGCTGTTGCGGGACTGGCCGCAGAAGATGTCGCGGTCATTGATTCCAACGGAACCTTGATTGGAACAGCGGATGAAGCGGCTCCAGCAGTGGGCGGAGAAGATCGCGCGCAAGTGCTTCGTGATCGCGTGCAGCGACTTCTCGAAGCACGGGTTGGTTTTGGAAATGCAGTTGTCGAAGTCAGCGTCGACACGGTTACGGAAAGTGAAGCGATCCGTGAACGGATTTTTGACCCCGAAGGCCGGGTCGCGATCAGTACCGATACTGAAGAGCGTAACAACACTTCAAATGAAGCCGGGGGCGGCGACGTAACCGTGGCGTCGAATCTGCCAGATGAGGAAGGTGGCACCGGAGAAAACTCCTCTTCGCAAAACAGCGAAACGCGAGAACGGGTTAACTATGAAGTCTCGGAAACCGAGCGGGAAATTGTCCGGGCCCCGGGCGCCATAAAGCGTCTGACCGTTGCCGTACTGGTGAACGACGTGGCCTCGCCTGACCCAGCCGGTGGCCAGACTTTTGAGTCGCGGGATCCGGAAGAGATGGATGCCCTGAGGGACCTTGTAGCATCGGCTGTCGGTTTTGACGAAGCGCGGGGAGACGTAATCACCATAAAGTCTATGGCCCTGCAAAGCGTTTCACCCCAGGGAACGGCAGCGGGCACATCCCTCGTTGACGGGCTTAATATCGATCTCATGTCCGCTATCCAAATGGCAATTCTTGCGGTTGTTACACTTATCCTCGGACTTTTTGTTGTTCGCCCGCTTCTTTCAGCAGCGCCAGCGAACCAGACGCCGGAAGAACCTGCAGCCTTGCCACCCGCCACCGACGCAGCTGAGGCCGGAGGGCTCAATGGCGAAGTGACGTCTGAGGAATTTGAACTGCCCGATTTGCCGGTAATTTCAGACTTTGGTGATGAGAACGGTGGTTTGCCGGAGATCAACATGGCCGGCAGCATGTCCGATGATCCGGTTGAGAGACTGAGAAATATGATTGGTGAGCGTCAGGAAGAAACTGTCGAGATACTTCGGACCTGGCTTGAGGACAAAGAGGAGAGCGTCTGATGTCAGTTTCACACAGGTACAGGAATTTTGGCAGCTCGAACCGAACGGAACCGTCCGGAGCGCCGGAGAGTGATGATCAGATAGAGCAGGACAAACTGGCGGCATTTGAGACGGGCTACCAGGCAGGCTGGGATGATTCAACAAAGGCGCAGTCAGATAACAGAGACAAAATCAGCAGTGACTTTGCCCGCAGCCTCCAGGAAATGTCTTTCACTTACCATGAAGCCCTGGCGAAGCTCACACTGTCTCTGAAACCGGTCATGTCCGAAATTATCGACCGGCTGCTCCCCGCAATGGTGGCGCAGTCTCTCGGCGGTCACATTCTGGAGCAAATTGAGGCACTCCTCAAAGAAAGTATCTCTCAACCGGTGGAGATTGTTGTCGCGCCGCATAACGTGGAAGCGATCAAAGATTTTGCAGACGGAAAGATTGAACCTCCTTTTGAGGTGGTGGGTGACACATCAGTTGCGGAAGGGCAGGCGTTTGTGCGGATCGGATCAGAAGAGCAGGAAGTTGATATCAGCGGCGTGGTCTCCGCGATTTCAGAAGCCCTGAACGCATTTTTCCACGAAGCTCAAAAGGAGCAGGCCAATGACTGACGCTGCCGAACCACAGCACGATACGATGAACAACAGCAGTCCGTTCACGTCTGTCCCCATCGAAGTTACAGTCTGCGTCGGTAAAGCGCGACCGCTCATTCGGGAACTCGTAAATCTGGGTGAAAATGCTGTTCTCACGCTCGATAAATCTGTGGAAGACCCGGTTGAACTTTATGTTGGCGACCGGATGATTGCGCGGGGAATGCTCGAAGAGCAGGAAGGTGAAGGAGCCGGACAACTGGTCGTCCGGCTGACCGAAGTAATAGACCGCCGCTCCGGATCCTGATCAAGGAATGAAAGCACTAATACCAGTCTTTCTGTTTGGATTTCTTTTGCTGACATCAGCCCCGTTGGCAGCTCAGGACATATCTTTGTCACTTGGTGACGACGGTTCAGTCAGCGCGCGCACCATCCAGCTTTTCGCTTTGATCACGGTCCTCAGCCTCGCTCCGGGGCTGGCCATAATGGTTACCTGCTTTCCCTTCCTGATAACCGTCCTTTCGATACTGCGACAAGCAATTGGTCTGCAACAGTCGCCGCCAAACATGTTGATCGTGAGTTTAGCTCTGTTTCTGACTTACTTCATCATGGAGCCGGTTTTTGTTGAGGCCTGGTCCAGTGGGCTGTCTCCACTCTCAAATAATGAGATTGATGTGGAAACCGCGTTTACTCGAACACTCGAACCATTTCGGGTCTTTATGGCAGCACGGCTCGACCCGGATACTTTTTATGCGATGGCCGAACTCAGGCCGGATACCCTGGCGGAAACGCCAACTGCTGAAGCCTCGCTGTCGGTGTTGATACCCAGTTTTTTATTGTCTGAGATTTCCCGGGCATTCCAGATTGGATTTCTGATTTTCCTGCCGTTTCTGATTATCGATTTGGTTGTTGCCGCAGTGTTGATGTCCATGGGTATGATGATGGTACCACCGGTAATTGTATCTTTACCTTTTAAGTTAGCATTTTTCGTTTTGGCAGATGGTTGGAGCCTGATCGCGGGAAGCCTCGTTCGCAGCTATTTTTGACTTAAAAGAATCTTTTTTGGTATTTTGAACCTTCGTAAATGAGTATTTTCTGAATTCCGATTTTGCTGCTGGCAAATTCACTTGGTTAGAACCCATTTGCATTCGCTCGAGGGCATGTTTCTCGACACAACGACGAGCGATGGAAATTTCTGATCTCTTTAGGTTGACGTACGCGCAGATGGCGTGTCTCATACCTTGGATTTCGAAAGCGTCACATGAAAGACAGTTGCCTGCTGAACAGAAATTCCTTGATTTGCTGCACAAGCCTACGTTGGCTTGATGCGCCGAAGGAATGCGGCCTTCACAAGACGATCTACAACCGCCGAAAGACTTAGAGCAATGGTGTGTTAGTTCGATCAAGTCGACAACATGACGGTCTTCGCCATAACGTCCGACTGGTATCCGCCTTTGCGTGGACCGAAGCTGCCTCAAGACGCAATAATCACGACGCTCACAGATTTGGAACCTGATCGGCACATGGTTAAAACAAGGGCGAAGGTGTACCGAGCTCGGTAGTTTCCCCCTACCGGCCCCCGACAGGACCAGCTTATCCAGCGTCAGATCCGATTCTGCGCGACGAAACAGATCATTCTCTGTCTGAAGCCGTTACAATCCTTTCAGCTGGTCGGTTCCGAGTCCGGCATTGTGCTTACGCAGCGATTGAACGTCTATTCGTTTATTTGCACCCGCCTGATCGCATCAATCCGCGGCACTCCTCGGCCATATTGCACCTCAACCTGCCGTAACTTCGTGACAATCTCCTCCGGCTTTTGTCGCTTGATTCCCATCACTTATCTCCCGGTTCCTAATTCTATGTGCGGACCACTTCAGTGGTGGGCGATCAAAAAATTCTACCTGACAATGAACTCAGCATGCAAAGCACCAGCCGCTTTTATGCTTTTCAGTATATCTATCATATCTCTGGGCGACACACCCAGGGCGTTCAACCCGGTGATAACCTCAGAAAGTGACGTGCCCGTAGGGACTTCAGCAAGCCCAATTCCGGGCTCTTCTTCAATGTCCGCTCTTGTCCGGGGGACTACAACCGTCTCTCCTTCTGCAAATGGATTGGGCTGAACAGCTATCGGAGCTTCCTGGATTCTCAAAGTCAGATTGCCCTGAGACACAGCCACACGGCTGATGCGAACGTCTTCACCCATTACGATTGTTCCTGACCGCTGATCAACAACAACGCGCGCTTTCCTTTCAGGCAGTACTGAGATGTTTTCGATACGGCCAAGTGCGTGGGCTACAGACACCATCTGAGTTTGCGTGACATCGAGTTGTACGGTGCCAGAGTCCAGCATGAAAGCGACCGGGCGCCCGAAATCATTGTTTATGGCAGTTTCA
Organism: Roseobacter sp. S87; assembly: GCF_055693285.1. The sequence goes on along the minus strand of NZ_JBVFTR010000004.1, from coordinate 3,200,880 downwards.
ATTCTTGCCGCAGTCGTGAAATCTGCATCCCTCAGAGCCAGCCTGACGTTTGAAAGACTGGACAACTCAAACTCGATTTCCCTTTCGACGCGTGCGCCGGATGGAATGACGCCCGCTGTCGGAACACCTTGCGTCACGGTCGCGCCTTCGCCCTCTGCAACTGCGCCTCCAGCGATGATTGTGCCCTGCGCTACCGCATAGATTTGACCATCTGCGGCGTTCAATGGGGTCATAACAAGTGTGCCGCCAAGAAGGCTGCTCGCATCGCCGATAGCTGATACGGTCACATCAACCTGAGAGCCTCCGCGTGCAAAGGGGGGCAATGAAGCTGTAACGAAAACTGCGGCAACATTTTTTGGCCGGAACTGTTCGCCTGTGACGTTAACTCCCAGTCTCTCCAGAATATTGGCCATGATCTCTTCGGTGAAAGGAGAATTTCTGAGACCATCTCCGGTCCCGTTCAGGCCGACAACCAGTCCGTACCCAACCAGGTCATTCCCCCGCACTCCGTCGAATTCTACAAGATCTTTGATCCTGACTGGATTAGCGGTGACGGAACCCACCATGAAAAGGATACAGAAGACGGCGGATATAAGAATTTTCATAGGAAATTCACCAGTGAAAGTTGAGCGTTGCGCGCGGTGACCGAATAGAGGCTCTGCAGATAGAACTGGACATTCTCAAGTTCGGTCGCTGTTTCGAACGGGTCGACCGCAAGCAGGTTATTGCGCGCGAATTCCAGACTTGTTTCTTCTGCTTCGTTTCGTGCTGAGATCATCTCGATGCGTTCTTCGGTAAAGCCAATCCGGGAACGCAGAGCGGTTATTTCATCCTGGTTTGACTGGAGCCCCTCGCCGGTCATCAGAAAAAGATCTGATTGAGCCGGAACGTCCAGCGCCAGAGCCGGATCATTGCCCAGTGCCGCGAGTGTTGTGTGCATCAGAAGACTTTTGATGGCATCATCATTTGCTTTCACATCGAGAGTCAGTCTTTCTGTCTCTGACAAAATGAAGGGAGCGACGGCGGTATCTGATCCCGCATATATAAGTGTGTCAAACCCCGCTGGATCCGCGAACCATGTTTCCGCTGCTGCCAGCATGTCAGCCGGTGTTGCAAGGCCTGCTACGATCGGCCGAACGGCATCGATCAGCTCCTGTGCATCAGGCAGAGGCAAACGATCGGTGGCAATGCCGCCAAAAAGAGTACGCCCGGCGACCTGAGTATTGATCGACTTGATCATCCCATCCAGCTGAACAGCAGCATTTTCGGACGGATTTCCTGAAACGACCCCGATTGGACCCCCTCCAACAAGCAGGAGGTCGATCCCGAGATCACCACCGAGTTCCTGTGCCTTTTCGAGGGCAACCTGCATAGCAGCCGTTGTATATGCTGCCTCGGTCGTGGCCACTGAGTACCCTTCAAGTACTTCAATGGAACGTTCGAGACCGGTAAGGTAACTGTGGTTACCGGCCAACACCTGTTTCACGTCCGCTACCCGCCCGCTGGACAATTCATCTGTCAGCCGGAACAGGTCATTGCGCAGCGATACACTGCGGCGCTGCATCATAAAGGAATTCGACAGATCGCCGATTGAGACGGAGCTCATTGCTTAAATCCTCAGAATTGTTTGCATCATTTCATCAGCTGCTTCGATCATCCGAACATTTGCAGCGTAGCTTTGCTCAACAACCAGCAGGCGCTGGAGCTCTTTGTCGGTGTCCACGCCTTCGGTCAGGGTGAGCATCGTGAGTTCGTCAAATTGCGTCGTGGCAAAGCTCAGCTTCTGTTCCGACTGAAAACGGTCCGAGCCCAGTTGCGAGGTCAGCGCAGAAACGAGGTTAATGACCGAAAATGCACCCGCCCCGAAGTTACCCGATGCAGGGCTTCGCGCTTCTGTGAGCACGTCGCTCATCGATTGAAGCAGGCGTGAATCTCCAACTTCTCCGGGCACGGCTGCATTCATACCGTCGCGAATGCGCCATGCCTCACCGCCCTGACGCTCGTCTACGGCAGCATTTATCTCCAGTCTGCTGGAAATCCCGAGCTCGTTCAGCGGATCAAACGCGACCCCCTCATCCGTAAACAAACCGGGATCTCCGGCTATCAGTGTTGGGTCTACAGCCGGGTCCTGAAATCTCTCGATCAGATCTCTTGCGACAGCATCCAGTTTTTCCTGAGCGTCAACCGCGAGCTCATCCCGGATTTCAAACTGTGCTCCAAGTGATCCACCCCCAAGCGTTCCCCGCTCGCTGCTGATGTCAATCGAGATGCCGTTTATCGTAAGGCCGGATAAGGTGCCGGCACCAACGCTCATATATGCAGTTACCTGATTGACGGGCGTGAATTCAACTTCGGCGGCACTCCCGTCAAGCAGGATCGCGCCGCCGGTGGAATATAGAGCAATTTGGCCATTATCGCGGGGCACCTGCCGGACAGGCACCATGGCACTGATCTCATCGACCAGTGCCTGGCGTGTGTCCTGCAAAGCCGACGTATCACCGCCCACGATAATTGTCCGGGTGATCCGGTCGTTGAGTTCTTTGACATTCGCAAGCGACGTGTTCAGCCGTGCGACTTGGGTATTTATTGTACTGTCAGCATCACTGCGGGACTGTTGCAGGCTCTCTGATGCCCCTGATATCAGCGACGCAAGATCGCGGGCTGCATTGACAACTCCGGTCAGACGTTCGGGTGCATCAGGGCGGCTGGCCGCTGTAATCAGCGAGCTTTCGAATTCCGCGATCCGGGCTGACAGCGAGTTTTCTTCGTCCGGCGTTCCCAGCACATTTTCGTACCGGGAGAGAAAATCTGTACGGACTGTTGAGTTTTCAAAAGAAGCGCTCGACAGCCGCAGGTCTGCCAGCAAACCAGGGTTCACGTTGCGCACAATTCCATCGACGCTGACCCCACCAAGTTCTGATGATGACAGTGAAAGGCCGCGGACGCCATAGCCGGGTGTCATCGCGTTTGCGATGTTGGCGGAAATGACTTCGGATGACCGCCCGGAAGCGGTCAGGCCTGACATTGCGTTGGACAGTGCCGATGAAATTGACATAGCGGTTTCTCCTGGAAGCCGGGTTAATCAAACGCCGGCGTCAGCGTTTGATGTTCGTTGTTTCCTGCAGCATCTCATCGACAGTCTGGATCACTTTGGCGCTTGAGGAATATGCGCGCTGCGTCTTGATCATGTCGGTAAGTTCACCTGCTACGTCAGTGGTTGATTCCTCTCGGGCGAAGGAAACGATATCACCGGTCGGTCCGTCACCCGCGTCCCACAGGAAGAAAGACCCACTTTGACGAGAAGGCAGATAGGTCTGGCTGTCGAACGCCTGCAGACCGTTCGGGTTCGGCACATTGATCAGTGGAACCTGATAAATTGTCCGGATTTCGCCTGTATCAAACGAAGCGCGCACAAAGCCGTTTGCGTCGACATCGACACCGACAAAGTTACCGATCGCCGAGCCATCCTTGGTTACCGAAATCGGTGCGAAGTTGTAGGAAAGCTGAGACAGCCCTTCGTTATCTCCGATCGCACCGATATCAATTTCGATCGGCCCGGCGGCAACGTTGATTGTGAGCAGACCGGTTGTACCGTCATAGGCTGCACTGCCGCCAGCCGGAACAGTGGGCGATGGCGTCACTGTTGCGAGACTGCCGCCGCCAACGCGTGCGTCTGTGAATGTCAGTTCATATTCGCCGATAATTGTCCCCGGATCTGTGGAGTCATACATACGCATGGTCCAGCGGTTCGTCGCGGGGTCCGTCGGGAGGGCAGGAACGTCCGGTTCGAAAGTGATGTTCACACTTTGAGACGTGCCGAGGTTGTCAAAATATTCGACTGAAATCTGCTCGGTTACGCCGGCTGAATCAGCTTCGGTTGAAGTAGCAGGCAGGTTGATGCCCAGGGACATATTGGTTGTCGGGTTTCCGGCCAGCTGACCGGTGTTGATCCGGACCGGCTCAAGACCATCTGCAGTATCGCGCGGATACGGCGGGATAGTCCCGTCGTTGGCGGCCGGCCAGCCCATGAGAACCAGACCGGACTGGGATGTAAGATAGCCCTCGGAATCGGTCCGGAATGATCCTGTCGTGGTCAGAAACATCGGCGCATCTGCGCCGGCGGTCTGTACCTGTGCTGCCTGTGCTACGGGCAGCATACCACCACCGCGTACCGCGAGATCCGTTGCATTGGACGTCGAGACGAGCGTTCCGCGTTCGTCAATCAGACGCTGTGTGTTCGCCCGGACACCGCCGGCAGCGTAGGAACCGCCACCCCCTGAAAGCACCATGGACTCAAAATCGGTTTCAACCCGCTTGTAGCCGAAGGTTGAGGAGTTCGCGATATTGTCTGAAATAGAAGCCAATCGCTGAGCATTTGTCTGCAACCCTGCAACACCTGCGTTGAGCGATGATGAAATGGACATGAGCACGCCTTTCTGATGTGAGATCCAAGTCCCACATCAGATAGACACCGCCACTTAACACCGCGCTAACAGATAAAATGCGTTGTATTTCTGTCTCAGATCATCGCAGCAACACGATCTCGACGCGCTCGTTACGGGCTGCCATCGGATTGTTCACAACCAGTTCCCGGTCGGCGTGGCCCGTTACGCGCTGAATGCGTTCTGCCGCAACACCTTCCCGTTCAAGGATATTCCGTGTCAGATCTGCGCGGCTTGCCGACGTATCCCAGACAGGGTTCTGTGCGACAACCAGCGGGAATGCCCGGACGTGACCACCCACGGCGATCGGGTTCTTCACCGCCTGACTGACTCCCGCCACCAGAGACACAAGATCATCAAGAAGCTGCGTGGGCTCTGCCGTGCCGCTGGAGAACAGAGGCGCATTTTCCCGGGAAAAGAGCTCGATCACGAGACCTTCGTCGGTAATACGCGTCACAATGTGTTTGAGCAGATTGTCCATGACTTCGGACTCGCCGCCGCGCCCCAGCAGATCCGCGATCAGAGCCTCAAAGTCCTGATCGGACTGCTCCTGCCCGCCGTCAGGCGCCATGCCTGTATCGCCGCGGGACTGCTGTTTCTGCGTCGCATGTTCCTGCGATGCGCCCAGCCCGCTTTGCGGCAGCGTTTCCTCAGAGAACATGCTGTCGCCACCAAAAGACCCGTCGCCACCGCCGGATACGCGGTTGATCGGAACGGTCGGCGAGAAGTAATCCGCCAGACCAGACCGTTGTTGCTCGGTTGTTGCGTTCAGCAACCACATCATCATAAAGAACGCCATCATCGCGGTAACAAAGTCGGCGTAAGCCACTTTCCAGGCACCACCATGGTGGCCACCCGCGATCACTTTCTTCCTTTTGATGATGATTGGTGCCAGATTGCTCTGCGCGCCCATATCTCCACCACTCATTTATTCACCCAGGGTGAGGTGTAACTCAGAAGAAGTTTCAGCGACCTTAACGCGGACGCGGTTTTCGCCGCTTGCGCAAGACACCGATCCGGGTGCAGATGGTGCCGGGAGAGACATACATGTCAGCCACAACCATCACAGACAGCAGATATTCGTGGATCCGCCTCTGTATCACCCTCGGTGCAGCACTGATCGCCAATGTCGGCATGTGGGCAATCATTGTGATCATGCCAGCGGTCGAGACGGAATTCGGTGTCGGACGGGCCGAGGCCGCGCTGCCCTATACGCTGACCATGGTCGGGTTTGCCTTGGGCAACTTCCTTATCGGGCAGGCTGTTGACCGGTTTGGTGTCACCGTGTCACTGATCGCGGCAGCTGTCGCCATCGCCTGCGGATTTGCGCTGGCCACGTTCAGCACGTCAATTTTTGTGCTGTCGGCGGCCCAACTCGTGGTGGGCCTCGGGTCGTCCGTTGGATTTGGCCCTTTGATCGCAGACATCTCTCACTGGTTCGTCCGCCGCAGGGGGATTGCCGTGGCCCTGGTGGCGAGCGGGAATTACCTGTCCGGGGCGTTCTGGCCGATGGTGCTGGCCGGCATGCTGGAGACAGGCGGCTGGCGCGACGTTTATCTGTTCATGGCGGCCGTGACCCTCGTCGGGGTTATCCCGCTTGCGCTTCTGCTGAGGCCGCGTGTTCCAGAGGACGTGCAGGCACAGGCGCAGGCGCTGTCACATCAGAATGCCCGCAGCTCAGGGCTGTCCCCACGGGCATTGCAGTATCTGCTCGGCCTTGCCGGTATCGGGTGCTGTGTCGCGATGTCGATGCCTCAGGTGCATATCGTGTCCTATTGCGTGGACCTCGGCTATGGACCGGCGGTAGGGGCCGAAATGCTGGCACTCATGCTCATGGGGGGCGTGGCGTCCCGCATCGTCTCCGGTCTTGTGGCGGACCGGTTGGGCGGTGTACCGACCCTGCTGATCGGATCGGCCCTACAGTGCCTCGCACTTTTCTTCTATCTGCCGTCGGGCGGACTTGTGTCGCTCTACCTTGTGAGCCTCATCTTCGGGCTCAGTCAGGGCGGGATCGTCCCGAGCTACGCGCTGATCGTAAGGGAATACATGCCCGCCCGCGAAGCCGGCGCCCGCGTCGGGTTTGTCATGATGGCCACAATCATGGGCATGGCGCTTGGCGGCTGGATGTCCGGCTGGATCTATGACGTTACCGGGTCGTACCGGCTGGCCTTCCTGAACGGTATTGCCTGGAATGCGCTGAACATCACGATCATGCTGTGGCTCTGGCTGCGCAGCAAACCGCGCCGTCCGGCTGCAGTCGCCGCCTGACGTCAGGTTTTCCGTGCGCGGGCCAGAGCCATCTGTTTCTGGCGCTCCCGAAAGCGGTTCTTGTCCTCGTCCGAGGTCTCGTCCACGCAGTGATGACAACTCACACCGGCCTCAAAGGCGGGGTGCTGCGTATCTTCGGGCAGAATCGGCCGGCGACACCCGTGGCACAGCATATGCGGCCCTTCTTTCAGGCCGTGCCCGACGCTCACCCGATTGTCGAACACAAAGCAGTCACCCTGCCAGCTGCTCTCTTCCTCCGGCACGTCTTCCAGATATTTCAGAATGCCACCCTTCAGGTGGAAAACCTCCTCGACGCCCTGACCAAGCAGGAAGTTGGTGGATTTTTCACAGCGTATGCCACCGGTGCAGAACATCGCGATCCGCTTGTTGTGGAACCTGTCTTTGTTGGCTTCCCACCAGGCGGGAAACTCACCGAAGCTCTCTGTTTTGGGGTCGATTGCACCGTCAAACGTGCCGATGGCGACCTCATAGTCATTGCGGGTGTCGATCACGGCGACATCCGGTGCGCTGATCAGAGCGTTCCAGTCCTGAGGTTCCACATAGTGTCCGACGCGCGCGCGCGGATCTACGTCCGGCTGGCCCATTGTCACGATCTCGCGCTTCAGGCGGACTTTCATCCGGCCGAATGGCGGATGATCGCTGGTTGCCTCTTTCCATTCCAGTTCTGCGCATCCCGGCTGCGATTTCAGATGAGCAATGACCCGGTCGATGCCCGCACGTGGCCCGGCAATGGTACCGTTGATGCCTTCGCCCGCCAGCAGCAAGGTGCCCCGCACGTCTTCCCGGACACACAGGTCCAGCAAAGCAGGCTTCAGCGCAGCCGGATCATCGAATCGTGTAAAGTGGTAGAGGGCGGCGATCGTATACATGCGCGGGTGGATACGCCGATGTCCGGGGCGGGGCAAGCGGGCAGAAAACCGCACGCTACCGGTGGGACGGCATTGACCCGGTCCGGCTAGGGGCCTACCCAAAAGACAACCAGCAGGAGACCCGTTTATGAGCACCGCCCTGATTGTGATCGACGTTCAGAACGATTTCTGTCCCGGCGGCGCGCTGGCCGTGCCGGAAGGAGATCTGATCGTTGATGGTATCAACGCGCTGATGGCTGACGCAGACGCCGTGATCCTGACCCAGGACTGGCATCCGGCCGGGCACTCCTCTTTTGCCTCGTCACATGCCGGATGCACGCCTTATGACGTGACTGAGATGCCTTATGGCCCACAGGTCCTGTGGCCGGATCACTGCATACAGGGCAGCACCGGCGCGGCGTTCCATCCTGACCTGCACGCTGACCGCGCGGATATGATCATCCGCAAGGGCTATAACCCGGCAATCGACAGTTATTCGGCGCTCTTTGAGAATGACCACACCACACCCACCGGGCTGGAAGGGTATCTGCGCACGCGCGGGATCACCGATCTGTTGATGGTGGGGCTGGCGCTTGATTTCTGTGTGAATTTTTCGGCTGTTGATGCCGCAAAACAGGGGTTCCGTGTGACCGTCCGCGAAAATCTGTGCCGCGCGATTGACCTTGATGGTTCTCTCGCAGCTGCGCGCAGTGGCATGCGCGATGCAGGTGTCGAACTGGCCTGAAGGGCAACAGACCCGCGACGCGCGCCAAAATCGGGTCAGCCGGGCAGAAAATCCTGAAAGAAAGAGCACTGGCGCCTCTGATTCAGCATGAACTGATGTACCCGGGCTTGTCGTGCCTGTCCGGACCATGCACAAACTGCCTTCAGAAAGGGAGTGCGGCTGATGGTCGATATCGCGACACGCGTCTGGAACCACAAGTGGAAGATCGATCCGATTGTCAGGTCCCTGATCGACACTGATTTCTACAAACTGCTGATGTGCCAGTCAGTGTTCCGCAACAAGCCAGACACGCGCGTGACCTTCAGCCTGATCAACAGATCGAAAGATGTCCCGCTGGCCGACCTGATCGACGAGGGCGAATTGCGCGAACAGCTGGACCATATCCGGTCACTGTCTTTGTCTCGCGGTGAAAGCACCTGGCTGCGCGGCAATACGTTTTACGGCAAGCGCCAGATGTTTCGTCCCGATTTCATGGAATGGTTTGAGCAGCTGCGCCTGCCGCCGTACCACCTGGAGCGCAAGGGGGATCAGTATGAGCTGACTTTTGAGGGCAGCTGGCCCGAAGTGATGCTTTGGGAAATACCTGCCCTTGCGGTTCTGATGGAACTGCGGGGGCGTGCTGTCCTCGACCGTATGGGCAAGTTTGAACTGCAGGTGCTTTACGCCCGCGCGATGACCCGGGTCTGGGAAAAGATCGAAGCGATGCGCGATATTCCGGACCTGTCGATTGCCGATTTCGGCACGCGCCGCCGGCACAGTTACCTCTGGCAGGACTGGTGTGTGCAGGCCATGCAGGAGGGGCTGGGCGATGCATTCACCGGCACGTCAAACTGTGCAATCGCCATGCGGCGCGAACTGGAGGCGATCGGGACAAACGCGCACGAACTGCCGATGGTCTATGCGGCTCTGGCGGAAGACGACGCAGAACTTGCACAGGCCCCTTATGACGTTCTGTCGGACTGGCACGAAGAACATGAAGGCAATCTGCGGATCATCCTGCCCGACACTTTCGGCACCGCGGGATTTCTGGAGCGCGCGCCGGACTGGCTGGCAGGCTGGACGGGTATCCGCGTCGACAGCGGCGACCCCGCCACTGCGGCAGAGCAGGCCATCGCCTGGTGGCAGACACGCGGCGAGGACCCCGGCGAAAAACGGATCATCTTCAGTGACGGCCTGGATGTGACCAAAATCCGCGAACTGCACCGGCAGTTTGCCGGGCGCACCAATGTCTCTTTTGGCTGGGGTACGCTGCTGACCAACGATTTCCGCGGGCTCGTGCCGGACGACCGTCTTGCCCCGTTCTCGCTGGTTTGCAAGGCGGTCAGTGCAAACGGGCGGCCGACAGTCAAACTCTCGGACAACCCTAACAAAGCGATGGGGCCGGCCGACCAGATCGAGCGCTACAAGCGTGTCTTCAACGTCGGGACGCAGCAGTTGCAGGACGTGATTGTCTGAAAGGAAATACCGTGTCTACAGAGTCTCACACCACCCATGATTCCGACGAAGACATCCGCAACCGGGACATCAGGATCTATGTAAATGGTGAGATTGTACACCGCGATCAGGCAAAGGTATCGGTCTATGACAGTGGCTTTCTTCTGGGTGACGGTATGTGGGAGGGCATGCGTCTCTACAACGGCAAATGGGCCTTTTTTGAAGAGCATATGGACCGGTTTTTTGCCTCGTGCAAAACGGTCGCGCTGGACGTGGGCATGGATCGGGCGGGCATTCTGGATGCCCTGACGCGCACGGCAGAGGCCAACGGTATGCACACGGATGTGCATTGCCGTCTGATGCTGACGCGCGGTACCAAGGTCAAACCCTTCCAGCATCCCTCGCTCAGCCGTTCCGGCCCGACGCTGGTCATTATCATGGAGCATTCAAAGCCTGCAGCCAGTCTTCAGTCGCAGGGGATCCGGCTGGCTACCGTACCCCAGGTGCGGGGGCTCCCGATGTCACAGGACCCGAAACTGAACAGTCACTCGAAGCTGAATTGTGTGATTGCATGTCTGCAGGCCGAGGAAGCCGGCGCGGATGAGGGTCTGATGCTCGACCCGCATGGGTTCGTGAACACAACCAACGCCTGCAACTTCTTTATCGTCCGCAGGGGCGAGGTCTGGACCTCGACCGGGGACTACTGCATGAAAGGGGTCACCCGGCAAAAGGTGATCGACCTGTGCCGTGACAATGGCATCCCTGTCTTTGAGAAAAACTATTCACTCTACGAGGCCTACGGGGCGGACGAGGCGTTTCTGACCGGCACTTTCGGCGCGCAGACGCCGGTTGCCACGATAGACGGCCGGCAGATTGGTGATGGTGAGCGCCCGGTGACCCGGAGGATCCGGGCACTCTATCGCGATCTTGTTGCGGCGGACACGGCCTGAGGCCATGCCCGTGCCGTCGTCAGATGGCGATTACACGTTCTGTTTCGCGCAGCAGCCGCACATTGTCGGGTTTGCGGTCCGGGTTGACCACCCGCGCGCTGGAAGAATTACGCTCTGCTCCTTCGGGAAGGATAATGTGGAGCTTTTCGCTCTGGCGGCGAATGCCGACACCGGCGCGTTTGGCGACCTGATAGAGGTTTACGGTCGCAGTCGACCGCGACCAGCCGGTTTTGTCTTCGATTTCCCTGCTGGTGACACCATGGATCAGGGCGCCGATCAGCCAGGCAGCGACGGTGCCCTCCTCGGGTGGGTCCATCTCGCACGCATGGCGGCGTGGCTGGACCAGTATGCGGTCCGCTTTGCGTTTGCTGAGCGCCTCAAGGCGGCGGTTGCGGGCAAGTTCTGCGTTCATCGTTAAATCCTGACCTTGTTACTCGTTTACTTTCGCGGGAATCGTTTTGGCGCCTGAGGATGATCTTTCAGGCAATACCTGATCCTCGTCTGCGTCCGCCTGCGCACCTTCTGCCTCCGAAACAACCGGCGCACGGGTTGTGTAGACGACATTGCGGGGCTCTCTGAGAAGCGACATGACGGTTACGTCACACACCAGCGTCGTCCCCACATGCCATGTCGCCGGACCAGCCGGGCCGGTGCAGTCAAACAGATGGTGCACGGAAGTGTCCGGACCCGCGAAAAGACCACGGGCCACTGTGGTGTCCTGCTGCATCGTGCAGGCAGAGAGCACGCCTGTCCCGGTGACAATCGCCAGCAAACCCGTGCTGTTCCTGAGGTTCATTCAGCAAACTCCCGTAGTGTGCCCCACCCAGGTTTTGCCGCCGGACCTCGCCGTCAAATGTGACGCCGGCTGAGCACAGTTATGCCACATTTCCGGCGCATTTCAAATCTGGCACCGGGATGTCGCCTGTGCGGAAACAGTCCGGGAACTACGCCGGGGATTGGTGTCCGGGGCGGGTATGAACGGCATACCCGCATTTGGGGAAGATCGATGAGAAACCGGGATTAATACAGGTATTTCAAGACAGTATGATGTATCATGGGCCGTCAGCGCAGTAACTTCTCTCATGCCGGGAATTCTGCGCGAATCATGGCGGCGGTTGACAGGTTTGTCAGGTTGATCTGCCATGCCCGGGCTCATGCGTTCCGGCGGGAATGTGGCCAAATCATGTCCGGACGACGAGGCAGTTGATCCCTGACCAGAGTGTTCGTGCTCAAGGCTTTCGAAACGCGACGTGGATCTGCAGGTACAAACGACCACGCACAGACCGGACGTGCCGGCGTCGCCTTTACTTGACTGCATCTTTCGGGAAGAGTGGTGCCCAGGAGAGGCATTGAAGCCTCGTATCATGTTGTTTCAGGCAATATCAGAAAATCCTGCAATCTTATATTTTTCATTGTGTTACCGTTTCACACGGTTTCATCCTGTCTCAATCTATACCATATATAGAGGTGGATACTGGGGTGGATAGAAGTTGGCGAGACCGAAACACAAACTCACTGCTGCTGAACTGAAGGCTAAGCCTGAGGGCAAGTTTTCTGACGGCGGCGGTTTGTGGTTCCATCGTCGCAAGGACGGCGGGGCACAATGGTTCCTCCGTTATACAATCTTCAGCCGCCGCCATGAGATGGGTCTGGGGCCTTTCCCTGACGTATCTCTGAAGGAAGCCCGCCTTGAAGCTGAAAGGTGGCAGGCCGTCGTTCGGGAAGGCAAAGACGCGATTAAAGAACGGGAACGCCAGCGCCGCGAAGCTGAACAGAACCTGCACATACTCAGAGATGTAGCCTTGGATGCTTTTGAGAGCCGGAAAGCTGAACTGAAGGGCGATGGTAAGGCCGGGAGATGGTTCACGCCTTTAGAACTTCATGTCCTTCCGAAGCTGGGCAAGATGCCTGTCTCCCAGATTGATCAGCGAGACATTCGGGACACGCTCAGCCCTATCTGGCATTCAAAGGCTGATACAGCACGCAAAGCCATGAACCGCCTTTCCATTGTGATGCGCCATGCTGCGGCATTGGGGTTGGACGTGGATCTGCAGGCCACCGACAAGGCGAAAGCCTTGCTGGGAAAACAACGTCACAAGGCAAAGAACATCCCTGCCCTCCATTGGAAAGACGTTCCCGACTTCTATCAATCGCTGGGAGAGACTGTGACCGAACTCGCTCTGCGCCTGCTGATACTAACCGCTGTCCGCAGCGCGCCATTGCGGTTCTGTCATGTTGATCAACTGGACGGTGATGTCTGGACAATACCTGGAGAGGCCATGAAGGGCAGGCGGGATGCTACCAACGATTTCCGTGTTCCACTGTCCGGAGAAGCTCAGAGGGTCGTGGAGTTGGCCCTGCGCCATGAGCGCAATGGTTACCTGTTCCCCAGCGTCCGCAAAGGCGTAGTCAGCGATGCAACTATGTCCCGCTACATGGAGCGGCGGCAGATGCCCGAGCGCCCGCACGGGTTTCGTTCCAGCTTTCGGGATTGGGTAGCTGAGACGACAAACACCAACCACGACGTTGCGGAGACAGCGCTGGGTCACGTCACAGGTGGCGCGGTGGAACGGACTTACCGAAGAACGGATTTTCTGGAGCAGAGGCGCGCCCTGATGGAACGCTGGGCGACACATTCGATAGGATCACATGGTGAAATGGTGAGGCTGGTTGATGGCGCGAGGTAAAGACAGAATTCCAGGCTTTGCTAGGTTTGACTCCAGATTTATCGGACCGGAAGCTCTAGTCGATTGGGAAGCCATGGAGCATGCGCTGTCTGTCGAGTTTTCTCTCGAGCAACGGGAAGAAATCCTAGAATGCGGCATTGAATACGACGCTGCTTTTTCAATGCAAGAGCAGGGTGCGGAAGCGGCAGTTTTCGCAGACTTAACAACAGAACTTCGCGTGTTGGCGGAACACGCAGTCACCTTAAATCAGGAACTGTCAGATTGGGTTCACCCAATGGACCGCACGGAGGAAAAAGCCAAAAGACCGGACGCCTTTACGATAATGACGCTTGCCTACAGCGACGAACGCAGTTTGCGCGAGTGTCTGGAGGAAATGGCGTCTGCTGGAAAGTCAATTCTCGATTGTTTAGACAACAAGCCGTCTTTTTCATTGGGAAAATCAGCGGATTTGCCGAAAACTGTTGGCTTGGCGTCTTTCATTGCCGAAGTTCTGAGAGCAGCCGACGCTGCGCCAGCGCGTGGGGGTTCGCCAGGCTATTCCAAGAAAACAGCATTTGAGTTCAGTAGATGGGGCCTTAGCGTTGGTCCTCAAAGCAAAACCTTTCAGGAATTTTGCACCTTACTCTTGCAGACAGAGGTCAGTCCGTCACTGCTGAAGTCTGCCTTCAAGCTGATGAGGAAAAATCTGAGGCCGGAGCATCCACATTTTTCGATACTTAGCACGGAATAGTGTCCGTATCGGACACTGAGTCGGAGCGGGTTAGAAGCAGGCAGTTGCAATCTTTGCCAAGGAAAAGCAGATGCCAACATCAACTCAAGACCGCCTCATCTCTGTCCATGAAGCCGCTGCCTATCTAGGATGCAGTCCGACGACGGTGTGGCGTCGTTCCTCTGACGGCACCATCCCGCAGCCTCTGAAGATTGGTGGAATGACCCGCTGGTCACGTGATGAGATTGTGAAGTTCATCGAGTCTTCGAAGCAAGAACGCAGCGCGGCCTAAAGAAAACCCCCACCGGGACAGCATCCACAGTGAGGGCTCTTTCTTTTGCACGATAACAGTACCGCTTGTGGCCTGTCCTTTCAACAAAGAAAGGCATGTAGCCAATGACACAACACACAGAAATCGCCACCCCGGCGGATCGCCCTCAAGAAAACACCCTGCGCGTTTTCAGTTGGCGTGACCTCCCCGCAGACCGGGGCAAAGCTATATTTGAGGTCACTGCCGCAGGATGCGAGCGGCGTTTCATCAAACTGACCAAGAACAAGAGAGTGGTTTTGGAAGGGCTGATGGAGCAGCCTCTGTATGCTGCCAGCCCCTGCAGGCTGTCAGACATCGTACTGATCCTGCGCAATGACTACGGTCTGAACATCCAGATGGACCTGTACTCGAACGACAGGGAGACAGGCAGGGCTAAATTCGGTGTTTACACCCTGCAGGACCAAGTTCGTCGTCTCTATGCGGAGGAGGCGTAATGCGGACAGCAGCACAGCCCACCCGCGCGAGACAGGAGCGCCGCATTCGCTGGCAGTACGGTCTCACAGAAGCACAGGCCCGCATCGTCGCGGCTCTGCACTTTGGGGAGGCGCGCAAGTGAGTATCGACATTCGCAAGAATGCCCGCGAGGTCATCCGGATCCAGCGGCACGACTTCAAAGGCCATGACGTCATCAACCTGCGCGTTTTCTATGACGCAGGTGATGGGGAAATGAAGCCTGGCAAACAGGGGGTCGCGTTCCGCGCGGCCCTCCTCCCGGAACTGGTATCTGCGCTGACCGAATACCTCGACAAAGAGGAGGCGGCCTGATGGGACGTGACCGGAAGAACGAGGATCAAACGGAGCAATTCACCAAGTGGGTGCTCAACCATCACGAGCTGCCTGCGTGGAAGGCTCTGAGCTTTCCTGCCCGTGACGCATACTACCACCTGCAGATCCGTTGCTTTGCAGAGACGGCGCAGAAGCGGGACAGGGTTGAGAACAACAATGGGGCGGTCTACCGGTCGCCCCGCAAGCTTGCCCAAGACATGGGCTGCAGTGTGCGGACGTCGATGGCGGCGCTTGCAGACCTGCAGGCCAAAGGCTGGATAGTCTGCACCAAACTCCCGCAGTTGGGAGATTCCGGTCATGGCACCACTGCTCTGTTCCGGCTGACGATGATGGAGATGGGTAAGCGTCGCTCACGCCAGCAGCCTACCAAGGAGCCCGTCTCGTGGAAGGAAGGGCAGGACTACCCTGTTCTTTGCTATCACGCCTACCTTCCCAGGCCGCGAAAGGGTCGGATCAAAAACATAACCCCGCACCCAAATAGGACGCAGGCCTGCACCCGAATAGGACGCAGTGACGGGCAAAAAGGTAGATTTCCTGCACCCAATTCGGATGCGGAAATGCACCAAAACAGGCCAATCCCTGCACCCAACTCGGATGCGTATCTAATTACCATCTCCCCTGAGCAAACTGCGGAAGACGCAGAGGTGATTGAGTTGAGGCCACTCGAAGGAAGAACGGTATGACAGAAGAAACCCGAAACAGCGGAATGGTAGCGGAAGGCCGTAACCCGGACGGGACGTTCGCCAAAGGCAATGCAGGGCGGCCAAAAGGGACGCGTCTCAGGGTTACCAGGGCAGTTGAAGAGCTTCTGGAAGGTCAGGCCGAAGCCCTCACCCAGAAGGCGGTCGGCATGGCGCTGGAGGGTGATGCTACCGCACTGCGTCTTTGCATTGAGCGTATCGCGCCGACGAGGAAAGACGCACCGGTCAGCTTCGAACTTCCTGAGATGCAAAGCGCAGAGGACGCAGCCAAAGCTGCCGCGTCAGTCCTCGCAGCCGTCTCAGGAGGAGACCTCACACCGGCCGAAGGGGCTTCTGTCATGGGGCTGGTCGAAACTTACCGCCGTACGCTGGAGCTGACGGAACTGGAGCAACGAGTGGCAAAACTGGAGGCTAAAAAATGAGCGTGAAAGCACGAGTGGCAAAACTGGTAGAAAAGTCCGGATCCGGATTCACAGTAGCCATTCCAACGGAACTGGATGCTTCAGGAATGGATATCGTGGGTCCGCGCGACAAAGATCAAGTAAAGGGTGCGCGGTTCAATTGTGAAGGCCGCTGCTTCGAAATCTACCGAGAAGAAGAAGAAAACTACTGGGCGTTCAATGAGCGCGCGTGTTTGGCGGCTCGAAAGGAACTGAATTGCACAATTGCACTGCATTTGATGGCGGCGGGGATCCTATGAACGGCAAATACATCGACGACCAAATGGGCGGGTTTGAGCACGCGGCTTCCACATTGTTACCGAAGTGGTGCGATCCATTGGTCCGCAACGTCTTGGCCTCAAGCATTGAAGAGACCTTCCGGACTGGCGAAGCGACTGTGTGTAAGGTTGCTCCGGCCGTCGCCAAACTGTTCCCGCACACAAGCGATGCAGCAACAAACAGAACTCACAATCTCGCGGTTGGTTCAAACCGTGCGGGTCAGCTTGGGTACGTCATTCGTCCAAAACCAGACGATATTCCGGCCCACGTTGAAGACGCGGAAGACTGGATCGAAACACTGACACTTTGGGAGTTGGTCGGGCTTGTCGAACGCTTTCCGACCGCTCCGCTCTTAGCAGCAATAATGAATGAGGCAGACCATGCTAAACGCATCAACTAACGCAAGAAGCCCGGACACCTTTCTGGGCCGATTGAACCGATGGATGACACCTGAACGCAGCATAGCTTTTCAGGGCATCGGGATGGGGCTATCGCAACTCGCACAGGGGCAGCCAGCAGACCTCTCTCTTGCACATGATGCCATAACCCGGCGGATGCAGACCGCTGAACAGCGCAGGGTACTTTCTGAAAGCGGCATCCTGTCCCGATTTTCGCCGGACCAACGCGCTTTGCTGGCTCAGATGCCAGCGGGTGCTGCGACAAAGGTTATCGCGCAGGCAATGTTTTCTCAGCCAAAGGACAACCGGACTGAGCTTCAGCGCAACTATGATGCCGCCAGACAGGACGGTTACTCAGGTTCGTTTGCCGATTGGGCTGGTAAGGGCGGCGGGCCGAAGAATACCGAGGCAGAAGCCGAGATTCAGCGGCTGGTTAGCATCGGTATCCCCGTCGATATCGCCACCCGGATCAAAGAAAACGTTTACCGGATTGCCACTGACCCGGTTACGGGCCGCAGCTCTGTTATTGACATGGCGAGCGGCGCGGTTGTCCACCATATCGACACTGAAAAGCAGGCGGGAAGCGAGGCAGAACAACCAACCACGACGACCCCAGAAACCTTTACTTTCGGCAGTCAGTTTGACAACGCAGAGCGCGCTGGTGGTGTAAGCGGTGTTCTGCGGGGCGCTGCAAATACCGGGGCCGATGCACTGGGCCTTTCTATGCCTTTCCCGGATACGGCAGATGCACAGCTTGATTTTGCCAATTTCAGTGAAGGCGTCATAGCAGCGGTTGCGTCCGGGTATGACCGGCAACCGCCTTCATGGTTGTTGCAGGGTATCAAAGACCTTGGGCCGAAGCCCGGTATTTTTGAGGGGCCGGAAAAGACAGAGCGCAAACTGAGGGCATTTGGTCGGGAAATACAGACCCGCCGGGATGCATTGCTGGAAAGCAGCAATCGCAGAATGACCCCGCAGGCACGCACAGCACTGTCGGGGAAGGTATCAGCCCTAACAGCGGTCATGAAGCAGGTGCAGACCGCGATAGACGGGTTTGACAGCCAGACTGACGTTCAGCCGCAAGGGTCTGGTGTGACGAAAAGCGGTCTCAAATACAGGGTGGTGCAATGACGGTTCTGGAGATTGAAGGCCAAAGAATTGAGATTGATGACGGCTTCACCAGCCTTTCCCCCGAGGAACAGGCGGCGACGGTTGAGGAAATCGCGCAGAGCCTGAATATCTCGCCGGGTGGTCAGCCTCAAAATGGCGATGGCATGGCGCAGTTTAACGCGGGCGTGGGGAGTGTCGTGGACCTCCTGAATCCCTTTGATACTCCCGCAGTTTCAGAGGCGCTTGGCATGGGTGACCGGCTTTCTACAGGCAGTGCTGTGGATCTGATGAACAGCGCGGGTATTCCGGCGGCAACCGACGATCCTGAGACCGTCGCTGAAGCGTTTATGCGTGGAAGTGGTGAGGCAGCCGCTACATTCGCGCCAGCAGTGAAGGTGCTTCAAGCAATTGCCGGGCGCGGTGGCGCGGTGGGCAAAGCTGCAGAGGACGCATACAGGTCCCTCCTGACCTTCTCAGGGGCTGCAGCAGAGGTTACCGCCGGTGGCGTTAGCAGAGCGGCCCAGCAGGGCGCAGAGGACGCTGGAGCACCTGAATGGGCACAGCAGACTGCAGCCCTTGCTGCACCGCTTTCCATTCTCGCAGCAACCGGGTCTGTAATGGCGACCGGCAGGCTCGCCGCAAAGACCCCGGGGATAGCAGCGGCTGCGCGGGTGACCGGCGACATAAAGCGGGGGCTGTTTCCCATGACAGAGGGCGGTGCTCAGGAAGTCGCAGCGGCCCGGCTCAGAGACCTTGCCGGTGGCGAGGATCGGGCGGCAGAGCTGGCCCGCCAGATCACCCCAAACGAAGAATTTGGTCTGACCCCCGCCGAACAGACAGGCGACCCTCGTATGATGGGTTTGCAGCGTGCCGTGGCCTCAGAAAACCCGGTTACTGATGAACGCCTGCAGAACCGCCAGGAGGGTACAAGACAGGGCCTCATGGCAGCGGTACGAGGTATGGGCGGCAAGGTGGCCGACGCCCGTGCCTTTGTGAAAAAACGCCAGCAGGCATTCCGCGACAGTCTCACAGCCAGAGTGGATTCCGCTATCGGTGCTGCTAACGCAGGAATAAACCGGGCCGCCGCTCAACAACCTGAGTTTGCTAATTCCACCAGCACTGTAGGCCGGTTGAAAGCAGAGCTGACAGACGCGCTGGAGCAGGAGGCGCAGCTTTGGGCTGCAGTACCGCGTGAAGTGGCTGTAGAGGCGTCTGGTGCTGCCAGTATTGCGCGTGACCTGATCAACAGCACGCCCCGCGCCCAGCAAAAAGATATCCCCCGCGTTCTGCTCGATGCACTGGACGGAAACGAACTGGCGCAACCGTCAAATGTGGCTGAACTGCATGGTCTCTATTCCGAACTGCGCCGCGTTGCCCGCTCTGCAATGGCCGGAAACGATCAGAACAAGAATGCGGCCCGTATTGCGAACACAGTTGCGGATGAAATCATGCAGGACTTTGCCGCTGCCGGTGTTCCGGCGATTAACGAAGCCCGTGCATATTCCCGCGCGCTGCATGAGACCTTTGATCAGGGCGCAGTGGGGCGCATTCTGCGACGAACCCTTGATGGTGACGAGCTTATGGCCCCTGAGGCGGCTCTGCAGCGCACTGTGGGCCGTGGTGGCGCTTCTGGCATGGCAGACACCCTGAACATCCGCAAAGCCGCTCCTGCGGCTTCTCAGGACATACAGGACTATCTGCGCTCGCGCTTCTCAGAGTCCATCGTGAACGCCAGTGGAGAGTTCACACCGAAAGCGGCCAGGACATGGCTGCGGAATAACCGCGAGGCACTGGAGCAATTCCCAGGCCTGAAGAGAGAGCTTTATCAGGTAGCCGGTCAGCGTGACGCAGCGCAGTCGTTTGCCATCCGGGCTCAGCAGCGCATAAAATTGGCAGATCAGGGACCTTTGAGGGACTTCACAGGTGGTAAGGCGGACAAGGCGGTCACGGCGATCCTCGGGGCGGACAACCCTGTCTCAGCGGCTAAGTCAATCGCGGCAACCGCCGGCAAAGACAGTACCGGCAAAGCTCTGGCAGGTGTTAAAGGGGCTTTTTCTGATTACCTGACGCAGGACGCCAAGAAACTCCCGGCCCTGCTGGCTGATGGCAAAGTGCGCAGTGCCATGTCACAGGTGTTCAGTGCTCAGGAAATGGGACGGTTTGACCGCATCTCCAAGGCCATGCAGAAGGTCAACGGACCCGCCAAAGACGTTGGTGATGTCCTTAACAGCCCTGCAGCGCGTATTGTAGAAATGGCGGCGCGGTTCCTCGCAGTGCAGGCAGCAAGCGGCACCGGCAACAACACCGGGGCACAGCTTCAGATTGCCAACATGGCGTCCGGAAATGCCAAGCGGTTTGTTGAGAACATGACAAACCAGCGTGCCCGTCAGATGCTTGTGGATGCTATTGAGGATCCGGCCCTGTTCAGAGCGCTTTTGGCGACCCCGAAGACGGTGCAGATAAACCCCGAGCTACGAAGCAAGCTAGGGCCGTATTTTGTCGGCGGCCTTGCCGGATGGGACGAAGGAGACCAATAGTGCAGAACACGCCTGTTTGTCTTGCCCATTGAATGTTCAAACGGATAGTCTGACGCTGGGAAGGGGAAAGATATGCGGCAAGTATTTAGCGCGGCACTTCACTCGTTGTTTGTGGTAGCTCTGTCGATCCTGTTGTTTGCAGCAACCGCACAAGAGGCTGCGGCACAGGATCCATACAACTGCGACAACAGGTATAACGCTATTCCCGTAACGGTATACGGCTACCCGAGTTTCCCGACGGATTTCGATGGGCGTGTGATTGAGGTCAAGAACGTCACAAAGTTCAAGGTGTATTTCCATATTGATCTGGAACTTGGCTTCAGCAATGGCATTCTTGAGAAGAACAAAGACCGTACTTTTCACATCCGCAACGACAATCCTGATCGTGCCATTCGATGCAGTGTAATGACGGATGACATTACGCAGACAACGGTAGGCGGCGAACCAATTGAACCTTCTGCGATTGAAAAGATAACGGCGATAACGGAAAATCTGACTGACAGGTTCTTTAGCGAGACCGACAAAATAGGCTACGCACATGGCGCTGATTTTCTGGAGCAGATAGAAGCCCGTGGCGCAGCTCTGCTGAACAGACCTCGCGCAGAACTCGACGCGGATTTGCTCGGTCGAATGCAGACAAGGCTAAACGCTTTGGAAGCGACCGACGCCGCGAACAGAAAACCAGCTCAAACCACAAGAGCGAAACAAAAACCAACCGGCGACTATACCTTTGCCTGCTATAACGTTTGTTCCAAAGTTCGGCTTTGCTCCGGGCTGTCTACAACGCCATGTAACGGCTATTGCAAAGGTGGTTCACAAGCGGCATGGCGACAATGGTCCGACAGTTTGTCAACCTTGAGGTCTAGGGGATGCCAATACTGATGGCTTTCTTAACCAGAATCCTAGTTGCGGCAGCACTGTCGACCATTCTCCACCCAGCGTTGGTGCAGGCACAAAATGTCAACTTAGCCAATCAAAAACTCATCAACGCGGTTGCCGCTGGAGACAGGGATGAAGTTCATGCTCTTCTGAGGAACGGAGCGCGAAGCTACTCATATGACAGCTCGGACAGAAGCCCATTGATGTTTGCAGCTTCGGCAGCCTTGAGCAACGAAGTCGGTTCCGAAATCGTCGATGCGCTGCTGCGTGCCAAAGCCGATTTAGCAATCAATCGTGTGGACAAATTTGGCTACACTGCACTGGCGTATGCCATAATCAATGACGCTCCAGAAGGCGTGCTTCGCCCTATCTTGGAAGCGACAGACCTTAGCAGGCCTGTAAAAAGCACGGACTACTATTCGCTCGCACAGTCGGTGGGAAACTCCGCGGCGATCAGATTGCTCTCCGCGGATGTTTTCCCAAACTTTCCGAATGTTCCACCGGTGGAGATAACTCTGACGCCAAACCTGCGTCGCGATGATGTCAGTGATATGCAGCTCAAACTGGCACGGCTTGATCTCTATCCAGGAAGCATCGATGGCGCGATGGGGCCCATGTCGCGTCGCGGTTTGATCGCCTACTTCGCAGCGATTTTTGAAGAGCTTCGCCCCGACATCAGTGAATTCTGTAAAGATGCCTGGAATTACGCGAACAGAGCGCACAAAAGGAACAAGGACTATTACGACACTACAGTCGGCAACGGAGGTCTCGGTCGCATCGATGCACCTCAGTGGTCGGTCGGTGGCACTGGCTATGGCGTTGGAGCAATCTTTCTCGACAAGACACGTCAGCGCAGCCGGGAAACACCGGTCGAAGCGATGGCCTGCCGGTATGACCGCCCTAATCGGAAGTCAGTGATCGAGTTGGCTTCTGCGGATGTTCATTACAGCAACGGTGCAGTACTCAGACTGGAATACGGTAAAAAGGGGCACTGCAAGTTTAATACCGTCTTTCATACACGTTCGAGCAGGTACGGTTTCCAATCCGGAAGCTACAAAGTGACGAACCTTGCAATCTCCCAAAGCCCTAGTGAGATACCGGCTGTTAGAGTGTTCAGCGAGTCATCTTGCTCGGGCCGGTACTCAGGTGTGAAGCGCGGATCGTCGGAACTGGCCAGCTGGGGTAAGTATCCCGTCAAATAGCGCTGTTCTCAATTTGCGTATTGGGGAACGCACCCTTTCTTCCGGCGACATTTTGATACAATCTATCTGGTCTTGCGATGGGAAGTGCGTTGGTGAAACAGAAATTTGAAGGCTTTGTTACTTGGGAGTTTGTGCGCGCTTTCGGCGAGTTGCAAATTCTAACCCGAGTATCTTACGCAACACTTGTTTTTGTGCCGCTGTTGTCAGCCCTCTGGCCTCTCATTGCTGAGATGATCAGATACTATGAACTGTTGTTTGCGAACAACGGTATTCTTCCAGCACCAGTTCCTGAAGACGCGGGTCAATCCGGACGGCGTCTTCTGCCGAACATATGGACCGTAGCATTTGCAGGATCTTTGGCAGCCGCTTTAGCGCACCTAATCTACCAGATTTGCGCACCGGATATTGTAAAGAAATACAGTGGCGATCAGTTCCTAGATGCGCAGGTCACAAGGTATCGGGAAAACCCGACAAAAAGCCAGCTCCGCAGATCAATACATCTTGTGAAAAGGCTGCCTGACGCTGACAGGAACCCCGGTGACGCCGAAAAAAACAAACAGAAGCTGTTGGAGCGCTGGAGGAAGACTTTCCCTGCAGATGAGACCGACTTCGGGAAGGCTAAAGGAAGCAAGAGCGATCCGGACACAGATCCCTTTGAAGCAGTACCCACTGAACTTGATGAAAGACAAAAATCCTTAGCGCGTGAGTTCGTTCATAAAGCAGCACGGGCCGAATACAAAAAAGCCGCAGGCTCCAAATATCCTTATGCGTGTACAGCTTCCACCCTTTATGTGTTCGCTTTGGGTGCGATCATCTGGATTATCGTGAGACAGGCCGGAAGCGTGTTCTCTCAGGCTGGCTGGATTTGATGCTGCTGATGCGTGGCTTTGTCTGCGAATAGCATTGGTTCTAATATATTGAAGGTGGCACTACCTTTCAGCTACCGGCCTCCACCCCGCCGCCAAGGCCTCAGCTTCATCGCAGAACCAGCGCTCACCGGACGCCTCATTGATCTTGGTGTTGCCGTAGTTCGGGGACCATGGTGTGTGATAAATCTTTAGCTTGTTTTTACCCGGAGAGATGTTGCCTTTGATCGGGCACTTCCCGTCAGGGGCGGTAGCCAAAGCGCGGTTCCATTTGTCCTCCCTGAACTCTGAAGCTGTCTGCGTGTCAGCCTGCCAGATGCCTATCCCTGTGTTTTTCACACCCGCTTCATGGTCGGCGTAGTCCTCGCTGTACTCGGTGAATGCCCATGCCAGACCTTCCCGAACCAGTATTTCTCCAATGTCGCCATCGCCTGCGTTGCAGCGAGCAATGACCCGTCCGTAAGGGTCGCGGTCCAAGGCGTCACAGGTCAGCGGTCCGCTTGAAATCAGCTCCAGCAAGCGCCCGGAAGCTGCGGCACCGCAACTCCAGTTACCGCCTCCATCTGCAGCGCATTTCTGACCCTTCTCCGGGGCATCAACACCGTGCAGACGGATAAGCAATGGGCCGATTTCAAGGGTGTCACCGTCGAAGACGCTGACTATGCCACTTATGGAAATGGATTGTTGTTCCGGTTGGGTGGCATAGGAGTTCGCGGAGAGCGAAGGCACGAAGAGTAGAGCAATCAAGGTACTGCGGGTGCTGTGCATCATGGGACTCATTACGCAGGAAAAAGGCGAGATGATTCGCGCGCTAAGACGTAATTCAGCCGCAACATGGTTAAGCGGGGGTTAAGCTTGAGACTGCTACTCTACCGACACGAAAACAGACGCTATCTGCCCAGCCTGAAACTGCTGAATTTTGAAAAGAAGGATTCCAAGCTGAGGTTTTCAGGAATGTTGCTGAATTTTCTTTCGTGCCAGTTGCAGTCTTCCGGTGGCGGGATGGAGCTAACGTTTTTCCACTGAGCCGGAGCGATATCCTCCCATCTATAAACGGAAGTAAACGGGACTGCTTCAATCCATCCACGCCATCGCCCGAAGAAGTCTTCATCGGAAAGAACAATGTCAGTCCACTGGCATGGAGCTTCGACAAGACCTGCGGCTCGCCACAGGTGATCGCTTTGACTTACGCTTCCGTCGAGAAAGACGTTTGACCAGTCATTGATCACATACTGAGGTGATACACTTTTTCGAAGTTCATCGGAGGTTTTGAATTCCTCGTACAGCTGAAGGATTATCGTGTTGGAAAGATCCACGTTTCTTAAAGCGCTTCCGTCACTCTTACTTACCTTTATTAGAGGGCCGTTTTGCTTGTCATCGGTTAGTCCCTCAAGCAGATTGTAATGCAGTGCAGTAAGTTCGATAGTGGCACCAACAAGGTTTGTTCCTGACAGATTGGTTGTTACCACAGTAGAGCCGGTAAAGTCGGCGTCAGCCATAAAGACTGCGGAGAAATCTGAACCCCCGATTGTGGATGAGCGTAAGTTGGTTTGGTTGAAGTATGAACCTTTCGCGTCAACGCCCCAGAGGGAAGCGTGGCTAAGGTCCGTAAGTGGCAGCCCGGCGTGCTGCAATTTTGTGCCGTTTAAATCGGCGAACTTCAGGTCTGCTGTGCCAAGTTCAGAGAAACTGAGGTCAACGTGACTCATGTCGGCCCATGGCGCAGCAGCGCCACGTAGATCCGCGCCAATCATCGACGCTCCACTCAGGTCGACGCCGACAAGATGTGCTCCCTTTAGATTTGCGCCCCGAAAGTCAGGTTTTTTGCCTTCTGAGTAGTGCCAGTCAGGGTAGGTCCATGTGCGAAACCTTACTTGCTGCCTGTCTGCAAATTCTGACAGCAGGTCGTCCTCAAATTCCGCAAACTCAACGCAATTGCTCTTGCCCTCACGTTTGCACCATTCCCTACGGAAATCGGCCAGTTCGAGGTCGGCTGAGCTGAAAGAGCCTATCTGCCCGACTAAAGACTCTCCCTGTAGATTGATCTCTGCAAGCGTCCAAAATCGGGTCAACGTGTTTGTTTCGGTGTTTGCAAAAATAGGAACTGATTCAGTCCCAGCCTCGACCGTGTTAGTCTCCGGATTCCAGCGTACAACCTGTTGCTCTTGATACATCCATGGTGCCGGATCAACTGTCCTAAAAAATGTTGGTGCACCTAGGAGCACGGCCAAAGTCACTGCAGCCAAAGGATAAATCGCAGTGTTTTCTGTTTCAGTGCGCTTCCAGATCATCAACAAGCTTTGAAGCCCAAACATGAACATCACGGCAAGCGCCAGCAATATCGACGCAGTCAGCCAGAAATCGCGGGTGGTTGCCGCGATCCACCAGTAACTTGCGACCAGAGAAATGCCGCCGCCCCAGATCAGTGACACTGTTATGAAATCAAACAAATAGTGCGTTACGCCGCGCGAGTATTTTGCTTCGTTGTCAGCAAGTCGTCTCACGAAGAACCCGGTTTCAACAAGCAACCATGGCGAAATCCGAGACATTCCAAGCTCGCGATGGCTTTTTTCAATCGCTTCAGTTGATCAGTCAGACTGACCAGTAAGTAGTGGAAGTAACAGTAGAGGACCGAGACAAACATCGGGGCGGCGACTAAGAACGTCGTTGCTGGTACTGAGTAGTTGATTACCGGCAATTGGATTGATCGGTCAAAACCGTAAAAATCAATGTCCTCAAAGGTGACGAGGGCCACACCAGCATACACAAGAGTGCTGAGTAGCGTTACCCAGATGACGCTACAATTCCTACTAAGCGAAACCACCCTAGCGGTGTGATCTGGCTGTTCAGTTTTTGATGCTACCCTCTTTTCCGGGCGGGCCATTATGGAACCCTCCTTTTAATGTGCTGTTTGCTGATAGTACTCAGCTCACCTTCTTAGCATGATTGGTGCTTGGCGAATTGAAAGGGGAAAAATCCGGACATGTACTCATGCAGCGGCAGCAGCAATCTTTCGCAAAGACAGGTGTTTCTTTGGAAGTCGTTGAACTTATGAATTGTTTTGCGGGAAAAGCTGGTACGGTGCCTTTATGCTCTACCTTACACATGGACGTTGCCAGTGAAAAACAATGCCATACCGTTTGTGCTCGCGGTGATCGGCGGGATCCTCCTGGCATGGCAAATCAATCTTCAGCTGCTTCATCTGTTTCTCATTTGCTGTGGGCTTTTTGTCGTTTTCAGAAACAGGACCTACCAACGAGAAATCGACAAAGTGGCGGTACGACACCTTACCGGTGATGCCCCAAGCGATGACTTCGTTCTGTACCTCCGCCCCTTTACTTCAGACCACGACATGCGAAAGCACTCTCTTTCTCTACCAAGTCTGATTTTTGGAGGCTTCGGCTTCATTGCTGCTGATAGAAGAACCGGGGGGAGCATCAGTCAGGAACAAGATTTGCAGAAACACCTCAACAGGCTGGACCTTGACCTCGTTACTGTGAAACAGCCTGGACCTTCAGGTTCGGACGGCGCAGGTGCCGTCCCATTGGATGAGAACTGGAAGGTAAGGGTCAAAGAGTTAGCAAATCGGTGCAAGGCGATAGTCTTTTTGGGCGGTGACTCTCCCGGCTCTGAGTTTGAGCTAAATATGATTTTGGAAGATAGAAAACTCGCAAGAAAATGCGTGTTTTTTGTTCCGGAGACTGGGAAAAAAAGAGAGCCCGATCCAGCACCTCGACTGGCTGTAGCGCGTGCTTGGCGAACATGGGGCATTGAGGATTTGGAACCGCTTCCTGATCATAGCTTTGCTTCGTTGTTTTTCGGCGGTTCTGTGCTGTTGATTGACTGGAGTGACGAAACAAGCTCGATGTTCGCGTTCCGAGTGCAGGCTCTGGTTGAAAATGCGATTGGCATGATGCGACTTGCGTCCCTGAACGGATTCTATGCCATGCCTTTAAAGTTCTGCTTCGCTGGCGACCGAGCGGGCTTTACTGTGAGGATGGCCGACTTTGATAAGCGGTTCCCATCAGACTGGAAGTTGGTTGACTCGTTTTCGCCCGCCGATAACGATACTGAGTCAACAATGGACTACTTTGATCGACTTTACCCAAACCGGATCT
Organism: Roseobacter sp. S87; assembly: GCF_055693285.1. The sequence goes on along the minus strand of NZ_JBVFTR010000004.1, from coordinate 3,173,129 downwards.
GCGGGATGTTGAGTGAATTCCTCTCCGAACTGCCATGCAATAAGTCTGTCGGGCTTGCGGGTTGCGTTACTGTGAAGGACAACAAGGAGCTTCATCTGATGTCCATGTGCTGTGCCTACGGGATGGCCGCCCCTGAAACCGAGTGGAACGTTAACAGGGAATTCGATCACGGGAACAAAAGGTTCCTGCTTACGCCATTCGGGAAGACGTCAGGCGGTTGGATCAGTTATAGGTTGGGCATACAAAAATACGCCAGAGACGACGTAAGAACTCTCAAGTTGGATGAAGACTTCAAGTCACTCAGCGTTTCCGAGTAAATTTCATTCTTGTTGATGTTGAGGTTTATTCCTTCCGCAACGCCACGCCGATACTGCCAGCAATACTCCGTTGAACACCAGAAACGTATTCAGCCGCCCGTCGTTCAGGGCGTATTCGCCGCTGATTGTGTCCTGCAGCATCTGCAGTTCCCTGAGTGCATTTTCATCGGTCGCTGACGTGAGATTAGTCATGAGCACAGCTTAAGGACGGAAAACGCACCATTCCACCATAGGCAAAAGCCACCACATAGAGCTTCTTACGCTTTATGGAGTATAGGCAGGAGCGAAGGACAAACCAGAGCGCCGAACGTCACGAAGGAGAGGTATTGCACGAGGCCGCGAGTCAGAGCGTCAAGCAACAATGCCAAGGTCTGATAGCAGCTTGCCGATTTTCTCGGCGAAACCCCACAGCACATTCACGGGCTTTACCCGCTCCTCGATTCCCTTGAGAACGCTTCCGATCACGGGTTTAGAGCGCTTTCCGGCAATCTGTTCCGACAGGGTACCTAGCAGCTCGCCGACCTCGTGTTTTACCTCACTCGTGATCTCAACCGAGTCGACCACAGCTTGCGCGAAGTCCTTAATGGTGTGACCCAACTCCTCAACATCACTTCCTTCTGTGATGGTTATCACAGCATTGATTTTCGCAAGGTCACCAGTATTCAGGACGCCCACGGATGAATTTGAGATGGTAATGTGGTTGTTTGTCATGGGACGGCTCATTGCTTGGGCTAGTGAGCTAACCGGGATTCTACCGCCACCCAGATGAATGCCCGTCATCATGTCCATTTCGTCCATGGCTTGATTCATCATAGCAGCGTCCATCAGGAAGCTACGGAAATTGTTGTCTTGCAGGATTGCATTGCAGGATAGGCACAAATGCAGCCCATTTTCGTATTTGTAGAGCGCTGGGCGTTCACATTGATTGCATTTCATTCGCTCAGTTTAGCCGAACCCAACAAGGCAGTCATTAACCGCTCAATGAATGTAAGTAAGTTGAGCCACTGTTTTACTGTGATCATTGCCGACTTGGAGCAGCTCGGTAGTTTGATCATTACAAGAAAGCCGACGTTCGTTCGAGCGGTAGCATCCTGTAATGCGGTCTAAAGTAGATAAAAATAGACGCTGAACTGCGCAGCCCTGATCACCCGTCTTTGGGTTGATTTCGCTTAAACCACCACAGCGGGGCGCTCCAACGACTGCCACGACGGTACGAAGGATCTCGCTCTTTCAATTCGGAATACTCCGGCGAAAAGGCGGTATTCGTTGCATCGAAGGTCCGATCCTTTAGCGTGCCGGGCAAGCTGAACAGGAAACCGCTGTTTTCGCGTGTTTCCGCTACAGAAATGCGCTGAGAGTGTGTCGACTTATCAATCGGGTCGAGGCCCAGTAAATCCCAGTTGAACTTCAGCCCAGCCAGCTCAGATCCTGATGCTATCCAATGTAAGCTGGACGCGCCTATGCCCCCGTAACCTAACGTGCCGCCAAGCGCCGAATGCCCGCCCGGAAAAAGGAACTGTTCTACTGGTTCGTCAGCTGGATCTTTCCCGTACTTTTGGGCGATTTTCGCGCGGCTTTTCTGGATATCAGCGATGTTGGTAAAAATGTATGGCTCAAAAAACGCACTGCGCTCATCAGCAGCAATCGCATGTCGAAAGCTCTTTGTGCCTCTAGGCAAGAGACGAGGGCAATCCTTCCAGCTATCCCGCATCTTGAGGCCGACTTTGTTCCGGTAAGGCTCGTCCCGGCTTAGGTGTTTGTTGATGCCAAAATACTGGTTCCAGCCCAGCGGCAGACCTATCGCAGGCACGCAGTCAAACAATCCCAGATAGTTGATCCGCAACGGTCGTTCCGGATACTCCCAATGACCTTCGATAGTTCCGGCTGCGTTCTCAAGGTCTTCCGAAAGCCCAGTATCTTCATCCCACTTTTTCCATGGATCACGGTTGAGAACATCGGTTACCATCCGGGGTAGTTCGGACATTCTTTCTGGACGCTGGATACCCTTGGCTAAGAGCAGGTCGCAAAATCTGACCGCTGCAAACGCTCCTCTGGACCACCCGAATATGTAAAGGCGGTCTCCCTTCTCATAGTTGAGCACCAACTGCCGATAGGCTTGCTGAATAACTTCGGCCATACCCGTCCCGAAGAGCCCTCCCAAAGCAGTGTCGACTACACGGCTTGCTCCTGTCGTGCCGATACCTGAACCGACGCCACGAAAATAGAAAGAAAGCTGAACGTCGCCGTCGGTGTTCTTCCGCTCCAACGAAGTCGCCATTTTGATGATGCTGCTGGTTCGCTGCCCGAAGGAGCGGAACTTTGTACCTTCAAAAAACAGAGCGATGTTTTTGGGCATGACTACTTCAGCTTCGCCACCCCGACACCGCCAGCAGTGTCCCCTTCGTCTAGGAACTGAATGCCTTGGGTCTCATACCACGCTCTCAATGCGGCAATGGTTGAGCTTTGAGCACCTCGCTTTCCCTCTGGGACAGGAGCCTCAATGCGTGAGACCGTATTTGGTGTAACTCCAGTTGCTGCGGACACATCCCTAACACCGACCTTTAGAATTGCCCTAGCTGCACGCGCCTGCTCTGGTGACATGAATACCCTGTATCTTTTTAATTACGCAGTATTGACAAATACTCTCTATCTTTATAGATACACCGTATCGGTTTTTGTGGCAATGAAAAGGGAAACAAAGACATCAACTCAAAAGCCCGCCTTACGGGCGTGAAATTTCGAACGGAGGTAAAATACATGGAAGAGTACATTCAGGACATGCAGGACAAAGCGACCATTCTCGAAGGCCTGCTGGAAGCAATTCATTACCTGGACAATGAGGGGCAGGCCAATGCCAAAACGGCGCTGATCTGCATCGCTCGCGAGCATAGCCACGCGCTCAATATCGGGCTGGACAGTGTGAACGTGCCTGAACTTAGGGAAGCAAAACAGGAGGACCTGGTATGATTTCGAATGGCCTTTACGATACGGAAAAGAAGAAATCTGATGCGGATGATCTGTTGTTCGCAATTGGTAACTTCGCAAAGGTCGGCCTTGCTGCGACTGAAACGGGAATGAACCTTCGCAATATGGATGACGCACTGCAAAGCGTGTTTGAAGTCATCTATGAGATGTCTGGCGAAGTCCTCGAGCACGTTTACCAGCTCGAAAAGCAGCTTGAGGAATACAAACGCGAGCATCCTGAGCAGGTCGCCGCTGAATAGTATGGGACATGGTCCTTCTGGCGTGTTTTAGCCAGGAGCCATCAGGCGGATCCCGGTGCCGTTTATCTCCGGGCAGACGGGGTCCGCAACACAGAATTAAAAGGTACTCCCCAAGTCGGGGCATTGATTTATGAATTACTACACGCGCAACCGCAGATGGTCAGACCAGTTTTTACCGGACATCCGGCGCATCGTAGGTCAGCATCTTCTGAGTGTCGCTCCCGATGATCAAGACTGGCACCAAGCCACAGACCTGATGATGCTGGATGCCCGCGATATGCGGGTTGCAGCACGTGTGCGACGTCCCGGTTATGCGAGAAGATACCCTCACCAATTCACCATCCGCTCCCAAGTCGCTTCAGGCGCTCAGACAGAGCTCAGCAAGATTGTGGAGGGCAAAGGCGACTGGATGTTCTACGGGCACTCAGACGCGTCACAGACGCGCGTAGAAAGCTGGTGGTTGATTGACCTGAAGGCGTTCAGAGCAGCGCTCATTCGGCACAGATTGCATAGTCCGCAGATTGTTATGGGCGATCAGCGGAATGCGGACGGGACGTGCTTTAAGTGGTTTGATGTAAGGTCATTCCCTCTTGAGCCGCGATTAATTGTGGCAGAGGGCTGAAAAAGTGTTTTCCACAGCTTCAGCGCTGGATTCACATATTGTTTCAAAGTTATCCATAAAATACCCACAAGATATACTAAGATTCTGAACAGATTCATTAAATTGAATCAAAGCCTTGGCGCAGCCCTGCTCTGGATTTCTGAAGTACTAGTGGGTATTATATTAAAATCGACTGTGACACGGTGATACTCTGCCTGCCGTGGCGAAGCACTTGTGCTGAGGCAGTATGCGAGGTTCTGGCAGGCCTCGCCAGTTGATAACACGAGCCGCATCTTCGGATTGCGGCTCGTAGCTATTGATGAGGTCTCAAAAGAGTGCCTTTCATGTGGAAATTTTTGAATTGCGCTTCACTAGTACGGTAAAACGAGTCCACCCAAACCTCTGTACCACTTTGAGCTGACTTCAAAGCACATCGAAAAAAGGTCCCTTGCTCAGCATGATAGGCGACCAGTATTTGCTTTGGGTTCTTAGTGATGTGAACAATCATACCGGAAGCAATTGCTAGCGGCAGCCACAGTAGATCAAAGTCCGAAACATCTGGGTGCCTTTTTGCAATGTGTTGAAGTCCTGATTCACCAAGATAGACCCATGGGCAGGGCCACTTCAGCGACCGCCAAACCTTGTCTGGCAGAACTCCTACTTGTCTAGGTTGCCCGTTGCGGACTTGCTGCACGTGCTCGAGGTGAAATGCCATTTTCTTCGTTGCGACCGCTATGGGACACACAAATACTATCAAAAGTACAAGTTATGTCGATATTGTCGCATCGTTCGGCTGCTCTCATGTATTGTTCTGCGCCATTTGATCAGCTCTGAGGACAATGACCAGGTTTTTGATTTTGACGCGACCTGCAAACCGGTGGGTTAGTTCCAGTAAAATGTTTCGCCCGGATGTCCTGGCCACATCTTGTGAACCTGCGGGATAGCAACCGCATTGGGGTCGCCAGCCATCTCGAGCGCCTCACCCATGCTACCAGCCCAAGCATAGCCTTGGCGAAGGTCAGGTTCTTCTGGTGAGCGGCGGATTATGATTTTCCAGACGTACTTCATGCCTCAATGCTGTCTTTGAGGCTTAAACAAACCGTTAAAATCGGCAGAGACTGCGGCAACAAATAATGCATTCAGCAAACTGCCAAAAAAAGTGATGGATTCTTGAGCTTCGTTCTCGCTACCGATGTAGGCAGGAATCACCGTTACACGCCGCCAGATAGGTGGGCAGAAGGGTGGACACAACCCGAGCGAAAACGCCTACCGTATTGAAAATAAAATAAAAAATGAGGGAGGGTGGTGCCCAGGAGAGGACTCGAACCTCCACGTCCATACGGACACTAGCACCTGAAGCTAGCGCGTCTACCATTCCGCCACCTGGGCAGGTGTCGTGGACCGCCATGTACGCAATCACCAAAAGGGTGTCAAACGGATTTTGACGGTTTCGCGGACTCTTCTGTACCAGGCCCTCGGGGCGTGCCCGCGCTGATTTGCGCCTTGTCTCAGAGGCAGCGCAATTGTACATCCAGAGAGATCACGGCACAAAGAGGCAAGCGATGTCAAAACTGGTCACAATCTATGGCGGATCCGGATTCGTAGGACGGTACATTGCGCGCCGGATGGCAAAGGCGGGTTGGCGCGTGCGTGTCGCCGTACGACGCCCCAACGAGGCGATCTTTGTGAAGCCTTACGGCGTTGTGGGCCAGGTCGAACCGGTTCTGTGCAACATCCGAGATGACGCCTCAGTGGCCGAAGTCATGCAGGGTGCAGATGCGGTCGTGAATTGCGTCGGTATTCTGGCGGAATCCGGCAAAAATGGTTTCGACGCTGTACAGGCCGATGGTGCAGAACGGGTTGCCCGCGCGGCAGCTGCGCAGGGCATCTCCAGCATGGTGCATGTCTCGGCGATCGGCGCCGATGTGGAAAGCGAAAGCGAATATGCCCGCACCAAAGCGCTGGGCGAGGCGGGTGTGCTGAAACATATGCCTGACGCCGTCATTCTGCGGCCTTCGATTATTTTCGGACCGGAGGATCAGTTCTTCAACCGTTTTGCGTCCATGACGCGGATGGGCCCTGCGCTGCCGGTCGTCGGGGCCGCGACACGGTTCCAGCCGGTTTATGTGGACGACGTCGCCCGTGTGGCGGAGATGGCGCTGACGGATGCCGTGACCCCAGGTGTCTACGAACTGGGCGGCCCGGACATTGCGAGCTTCCGAGAGCTCATGCAGACAATGCTCGATGTCATTCACCGCCGGCGGATGATTGTGAATGTGCCGTTTTTTGCGGCGCGCATCATGGCTTTCGGATTTGATCTGCTCCAGACGCTGTCCCTCGGTCTTTTCACCAACTCGATGATCACCCGGGACCAGGTCAGAAATCTTACGCAGGACAATATTGTTTCTGATGGTGCGCGCGGTTTTGCGGATCTCGGGATCAGCCCCGTGGCGCTTGGCTCCGTTCTGCCGGAATACCTGTGGCGGTTCCGCCCGTCCGGTCAGTACGACGCGATCAAGGAATCGGCGAAAAACCTGCGAACTTAAGAGTAGGCGTAGATCAGCAGAATAACCCCCAGCACCACGCGGTAGATCACGTATGGGGTAAAGCTGACTGTTCGGAGAAGCCGCATCATTATGACCAGGGCGAGCAGGGCTGCGGCAAAAGCAAATGCGGCGGCAATCCCGGCGTCCCGCACCAGCGCCCAGTTTGCCTGTCCTGCGACATCGAGACTCAGCAGAACACCTGAAGCTGCGATTGTCGGAATCGACATCAGCATCGACAGTCGCGCTGCACTTTCACGGTCGTAGCCGAGGTGGCGGGCCGCTGTGATTGTAATGCCGGACCTCGACGTGCCGGGGATCAGCGCGAGGGCCTGGGCAAGACCCATGCCGACAGCATCCCGCAGTGTCCATTCCCGCGCGCTTTTGTTGGAAGGGCCGTTTTTGTCCGCCCAGTAGAGGATGATGCCAAAGATCAGCATGGTCCAGCCGATCACTGCGACGGAGCGGACCGCTTCATCCATGCCGGTCGCTTTTATGACAAAGCCTGCGATGATCACCGGTACCGTGGCGACGGCGAGGCAAAGCGCGAGAAAGGCGCCCTGTGTATCAACACGGCCCCGGAACAGCCGCATGGTGCCGGCAAGCGCCATGGCGACATCAGACCGGAAATACAGAATGACGGCAAACAGTGTCCCGACGTGAACAGCGACATCGATCGCCAGCCCCTGGTCCGGCGTGCCAGTCAGAGCAGGCAGCAGTGCCAGATGACCCGAAGAGCTGACGGGCAGGAATTCGGTCAGACCCTGGATTACGGCAACGACGAGAAGCTGAAAAAGTGTCACTCTTTGCGTCCTGCAAGATTGTCCCGTGCGATTGGTATAAGGGCGTGGAATCAAATGAAAAGCTTGAATTTGGGTCCGAAACGGACATAAAATGACACTGCCTCTGCACCAAGTCAGGCGTCGGGCGAAAAATTTCTTGCATATAGGTCAATAATACTGACTTTATTTATTTGGCGGGTTCCCTTATGCGGTGTGGACCAGTGATTTTGGGGGATTCTGAATATGGCTGAACAGCCGATGCTGAAATTTGTGACTGTCGAACGGGACATGCCTGAAAAGCGTGACGCGACTGTACGCAAAGAAGACTTCCGCGAAATTTACGCCGAGTACGCCGAAGCAAAGGCACAGGAGCAGTCCAGCCGCTGTTCGCAGTGCGGGGTGCCGTATTGCCAGAGCCACTGCCCGCTGCACAATAATATCCCCGACTGGCTGCGCCTGACAGCGGAAGGCCGCCTGCAGGAAGCCTATGAAGTCAGCCAGGCGACGAATACCTTCCCCGAAATCTGTGGCCGGATCTGCCCGCAGGACCGCCTGTGCGAAGGAAACTGCGTGATCGAACAGTCCGGACACGGCACTGTCACGATCGGCGCGGTCGAGAAATACATCACGGACACCGCCTGGGATAACGGCTGGGTCATGCCGATAGCGCCCCGTCAGGAACGCAGCGAAAGCGTCGGCATCATCGGCGCGGGCCCGGGTGGCCTTGCCGCGGCGGATGTCCTGCGCCGGGCCGGTGTGCAGGTCACCGTCTATGACCGCTATGACCGCGCAGGCGGGCTGCTGACCTATGGTATCCCTGGGTTCAAACTGGAAAAAGACATCGTCGTGCGCCGCAACGACCAGCTGGAACAGGGCGGTGTGACCTTTGAGCTGAACACGAATGTCGGTGAAGACATCAGCTTTGCCGACCTGCGCGCAAAGCATGACGCGGTGATTATCGCCACAGGCGTCTATAAATCACGCGATCTGGAAGCGCCGGGCGTTGGTGCCGGGGGCGTTGTACGCGCGCTGGATTTCCTGACAGCCTCCAACCGCAAGAGCTTTGGCGACGCCGTTCCCAAATTCGACAGCGGTGCGCTGAATGCAGAAGGCAAACGCGTGGTGGTGATCGGCGGTGGGGACACCGCGATGGACTGCGTGCGGACATCTGTCCGGCAGGGGGCCACTTCGGTGAAATGCCTCTACCGCCGCGACCGGGCGAACATGCCGGGATCGCAGCGCGAGGTGCAGAACGCCGAGGAAGAAGGCGTGATCTTTGAATGGTTGTCCGCCCCGAGAGGGTTCACAGGTGATCCCGTCACCGGTGTGATGGTGCAGAAAATGCGCCTCGGCGCTCCCGATGCGACCGGCCGCCAGACACCGGAAGTGATCGAAGGCGCGGACTACACAGAAGACGCAGACCTGGTGATCATGGCGCTGGGCTTTGAGCCCGAAGCGCTGCCGACCCTGTGGGATCAGCCGGAGCTGCCGGTGACGCGCTGGGGCACCATCAAAGCCGAGTTCACCACCGGCGCCACCGAGCTCGACGGTGTCTATGCCGTGGGGGACATCGTGCGGGGCGCGAGCCTTGTGGTCTGGGCGATCCGCGATGGGCGCGACTGTGCCGAAGCGATCCTCGAAAAGCTGGGTGCCACGGGCGCCATCGCAGCGGAATAATCCAGCGTCGGCACACCGTCGGTATCACGTCGGTGCAATGTCGGTATTACGTCGGTGCGCAGCGTACGGTGATAAATTGTTAAGGACAGGAACCATGACCCATTCCGGGAAAAGACTCAGCAGCAGACCCGCCACAGCCCTGGCGTGCGTGCTCTGTTTCTGCGCACCCGGTGCCATGGCGCAACCCGTTGTGGCCGTGCCCGAAGGCTGCACCCCGGTGGTCACCGTGCACAAAAACAACTGTGTCGCCTCGACCATCGTCACCTGTGGCGATGGGGGCCACCGTTCGCTGACGTACCGGCGCGGCAAGCTGTCGAGCACCAATTCCTATGACGCGGACTGGTCTTTTACCAAGTGGGAGACCCGCGGCGCGGGCGCTATGGAATTTGCCGCCGTACCGGGGACCGGGGCCGCGATGAGTGTCGCGGCGCTGAAAGCAACCGGAACCCATGAGGGCACCGGGGATTTTGTGATCAACAGCAAGGTCATCCGCAACCAGGGCTATACGCTGACCGGTTCAACGAACGCCACCGGCGAAACCGTCACCGTGAGCGGCGAAGAGTTCGCGATTTATCATGCGGACCGCGCTTTTGCCCGCAAGGGGGCGTCACAGGTCCTGACCTTTGCGGTGGACATCTACATTTCGCAGTCGCGGGATCTGGTGATTGAAGGCACCGGGTCACGGGGTGTGAATGACATGCCGATGCAGTCCTTTGATATGACACCGCGGGCGGTTTACGGACCGGGCGATCCGGGTTTTCTGCAGACAATGTCGGAGTTTGGCTGTGGATAAGGCGCGCCGCACCATAGAAGGCCGGTGCCTGTGTGGCGCTGTGACCCTGCGGGTGGAAACAGAAAACCCGCGTCTGCGCGCGTGTCATTGCGACATGTGCCGCCAGCATACCAGCGGGGCGTTTATTTCCGTGGATACGGTGCCCGGCACGCTGGTCGTTAAGGGGCCGGCGCAAAGCTATCGTTCCTCTGAATGGGCCGAACGGGGGTTCTGCAGCACCTGTGGCTCCACGCTGTGGTACGGCACGGTGCATGACGGCATGCGCCATCCGGCTGCCGGTCTGTTTGACAATGCTGCGGGCGGCGAGATGAAGATGGAGTTCTTTGCCGATCAGTGCCCGCAGGGGTATCGCCTGGCCGGCGATCACACCCGTCTGAGCACCGAAGAGACCATCGCCATGTTCGAAGGCGCGGAGGGTGACGCGTGACCGACGCCGCCGCGAGAGAAGCGCTGATCGCGCCGCACCGGCGCACGGGCCGCCTGTCGGGCCGGTGCCTGTGCGGGGACGTGCGCATTGAGGTTGACGGCAACTACGTGGCGGCCATCGGGGCCTGTCACTGTGTGATGTGCCAGCGCTGGAACGGCATGCTGTTCGGCTCATTCGTGGCGGATACAAAGGCGGTGACGGTCACGGGGCCGGTCAGCAGCTATGCGTCGTCGTCCTTTTCAGAGCGGGGCTTTTGCGCGACCTGTGGCAGTGCTGTCTGGCTGCGGGCCACTGACCCGGAAGAGACGGAGATCGAGCTTTTCCCCGGATCATTCAAAGAGGCGGCGGATTTTGTTCTGCTGTCAGAAATCTACACGGACCTCGCGCCGGATTACGCGTGCCTGAGCGGCGAACACCGCCGCCGGACACGCGCCGAAGTGCAGGCTCAACACCCTTTCGTTGAAGGAGACAACTGATGACCAGATATGATGACGCCTGGGTGGCGCGTGAGGAAGCAAAGCGCGCGTATATGGCCGAAAAGGGTCTCTATGCGACGGATGAGGAGCATTCTTCCTGTGGTGTGGGTCTGGTGGTGTCCCTGGATGGCACGCGGAGCCGCAGTGTTGTTGAAAACGGTATTCAGGCGCTGAAGGCGATCTGGCACCGGGGTGCTGTGGATGCGGATGGCAAGACTGGCGACGGTGCGGGCATTCACGTGCAGATCCCGGTTGAGTTCTTTTACGACCAGGTGCGCCGTACCGGCCACGACCCGCGCGAGGATGAGATGATTGCCGTGGGTCAGGTGTTCCTGCCCCGCACGGATTTCGGCGCGCAGGAGACCTGCCGGACCATCGTGGAGACCGAGGTCCTGCGCATGGGGTATTACATTTATGGCTGGCGGCATGTGCCGGTGGACATTTCATGCCTTGGTGAAAAAGCCAATGCGACCCGGCCCGAGATCGAGCAGATCCTTATTTCCAACGCCAAGGGTGTCGACGAGGATACCTTTGAGCGCGAGCTTTATGTGATCCGCCGCCGGATCGAAAAGGCGGCCCTGGCCGCTCAGGTGCCGACGCTTTACATTGCGTCGATGTCCTGCCGGTCGATCATCTACAAGGGCATGATGCTGGCCGAACAGGTGGCGGAATTCTATCCCGACCTGATGGACGAACGTTTCGAGAGCGCCTTTGCGATCTATCACCAGCGCTATTCGACCAACACCTTCCCGCAGTGGTGGCTGGCGCAGCCGTTCCGCATGCTGGCGCACAACGGCGAGATCAACACGCTCAAGGGCAACCTGAACTGGATGAAGAGCCACGAGATCCGCATGGCGTCCGGTGCCTTTGGCGACATGGCCGAAGACATCAAACCCATCGTGGCCAGCGGATCGTCAGACAGTGCGGCACTGGATGCGGTCTTTGAGGTGCTGGTGCGCGCCGGGCGGAATGCGCCGATGGCGAAAACAATGCTGGTGCCCGAAAGCTGGTCCAAACAGGCGGTGGAACTGCCGCAGGCCTGGCGGGACATGTATTCCTACTGCAACTCGGTGATGGAACCCTGGGACGGTCCGGCGGCCCTGGCCATGACTGACGGGCGCTGGGTCTGTGCGGGGCTTGACCGGAACGGTCTGCGCCCGATGCGTTATGTGGTGACCAATGACGGCATGCTGATTGCCGGGTCGGAAACCGGGATGGTGCCGCTCGATGAGGCGCGTGTCGTTGAAAAAGGCGCTCTGGGTCCGGGCCAGCTGCTGGCGGTGGACATGCAGGAAGGCGGTCTGTTCCACGACACCGAAATCAAGGACAAACTGGCCGCCAGCCAGCCGTTCGGGGACTGGGTCGGCAAGATCAAGGACCTGGACAGCCAGCTGGGCGGTATCACCGAAAAGCCGATGTTCGCCGGGGACGCGCTGCGCCGCAGACAGATCGCGGCGGGTTATTCCGTCGAAGAGCTGGAACAGATCCTGGCCCCGATGGCCGAGGATGCCAAAGAGGCGCTGGCCTCGATGGGGGATGACACGCCATCAGCCGTTCTGTCAGGTCAGTACCGGCCGCTGAGCCACTTCTTCAGGCAGAACTTCAGCCAGGTGACCAACCCGCCGATCGACAGTTTGCGTGAATTCCGGGTGATGAGCCTGAAAACACGGTTCGGGAACCTCAAGAACGTGCTCGACGAAGACAGCAGCCAGACCGAGATCCTGACGCTCGACAGCCCGTTCATCGGCAATGCGCAGTTTGACGCGCTGGTAGGCCATTTCAACGCGGAACTGGTGGAAATCGACTGCAGCTTTGCGCCGGGTACCGGCAACCTGAGCGAAGGTCTGGAACGCATCCGCGCCGAAGCCGAAGACGCCGTGCGCTCGGGCGCAGGTCACCTGGTGCTGACAGATCAGCATTCGGGCGAGGACCGCGTGGCGATGCCGATGATCCTGGCCACCAGCGCGGTGCACAGCCACCTGACCCGCAAAGGGCTGCGGACCTTCACCTCGCTGAACGTCCGCTCAGCAGAATGCGTCGACCCGCATTACTTTGCCGTTCTGATCGGTTGTGGTGCCACAACGGTCAACGCCTACCTGGCGGAGGACAGCCTGGCGGACCGGATCGACCGCGGCCTGCTGGATGTGAACCTGACCACTGCGGTTGCGCGCTATCGCAACGCGATTGACCAGGGCCTGCTGAAAATCATGGCCAAGATGGGCATTTCGGTCATCTCTTCCTATCGCGGGGGGCTCAACTTTGAGGCCGTGGGCCTGAGCCGTGCTATGTGTGCGGAATACTTCCCCGGCATGACCAGCCGTATCTCCGGCATCGGCGTCAGCGGTATCCAGCGCAAGGCCGAGGAAGTGCATGCCAAAGGCTGGAGCGGACCATCGACCGTGCTGCCCATCGGCGGCTTCTACAAGGCGCGCAAATCGGGCGAAACCCACGCCTGGGAAGCCACCTCGATGCATATGATGCAGATGGCCTGTAACCGCGCCTCTTATGAGATGTGGAAGCAGTATTCGGCCAAGATGCAAAGCAATCCGCCGATCCATCTGCGCGACCTTCTGGACATCAAACCGCTGGGCAAACCGGTGCCGATCGAAGAGGTCGAAAGCATCACCTCCATACGGAAGCGTTTTGTCACGCCGGGCATGAGCCTGGGCGCGCTGTCGCCCGAGGCGCATAAGACACTGAACGTTGCGATGAACCGGATCGGCGCGAAATCAGACAGCGGGGAAGGCGGCGAAGACCCGGCGCATTTCGTGCCGGAGGCCAACGGCGACAACCCGTCGGCCAAGATCAAACAGGTCGCCTCCGGCCGGTTTGGCGTGACCGCCGAATACCTCAACCAGTGCGAAGAGCTGGAGATCAAAGTGGCGCAGGGCGCCAAGCCCGGTGAGGGCGGCCAGTTGCCCGGCATGAAGGTCACCGACCTGATTGCGCGGCTGCGCCATTCGACCAAAGGTGTGACACTGATCAGCCCGCCGCCGCACCACGATATCTATTCCATCGAGGACCTGGCGCAGCTGATCTATGACCTCAAGCAGATCAATCCGCGCTGTAAGGTGACGGTGAAACTGGTAGCGTCCTCGGGCGTTGGTACCATTGCGGCGGGCGTGGCCAAGGCCAAGGCGGATATCATCCTGATCTCGGGCCACAACGGCGGCACGGGTGCCTCGCCCGCGACCAGCATCAAATACGCGGGCCTGCCTTGGGAAATGGGACTGACCGAAGCGCACCAGGTGCTGTCGATGAACAACCTGCGCGAACGCGTGACCCTGCGGGCCGATGGTGGCCTGCGTACGGGGCGCGACATTGTCATGGCGGCGATGCTGGGGGCCGAGGAATACGGCATCGGTACCGCGGCGCTGATCGCGATGGGCTGTATTATGGTGCGTCAGTGCCAGTCGAACACCTGCCCGGTGGGCGTCTGTACCCAGGACGAATCCCTGCGTGAAAAGTTCACCGGAAATGCGGACAAGGTCGTCAATCTGATCACCTTCTATGCCACCGAGGTGCGGGAAATTCTGGCGCAGATCGGGGCGCGCAGCCTTGATGACGTGATCGGACGGGCCGATCTGCTGAACCAGGTGAGCCGTGGCTCTGCGCATCTGGACGATCTGGATCTGAACCCGCTGCTGATCACCGTCGATGGGGCAGCAGACATCGTTTATAACCGCGACAAGGACCGCAATGCGGTGCCCGACACACTGGACAGCCAGATTGTGCGGGACGGCAGCCGGTTCCTGGAGGACGGTGAAAAGATGCAGCTGTCTTATGCGGTGCAGAACACGCACCGGACGGTTGGCACGCGCACCTCAAGCCACATCGTGAAACGTTTTGGCATGCGCAACACGCTGCAGCCGGATCACCTGACGGTCAAACTGTCGGGCTCTGCAGGTCAGTCGCTGGGGGCTTTCGCGGCGCCTGGCCTGAAACTGGAGGTGTCCGGTGATGCGAACGACTACGTGGGCAAGGGGTTGTCGGGCGGGATGATCGTTGTGCGCCCGCCGATGGCGTCGCCCATTGTTGCGGCCGAAAACACCATCATCGGCAATACGGTGCTGTATGGTGCGACGGAAGGCTATCTCTTCGCTGCGGGTCGTGCAGGCGAGCGGTTCGCCGTGCGTAACTCCGGCGCGAAGGTCGTGATTGAGGGCTGCGGATCCAACGGGTGTGAGTACATGACCGGTGGTGTTGCGGTGATCCTGGGGGATATCGGTGCCAACTTCGGCGCGGGCATGACCGGGGGTATGGCCTATCTCTATGACCCTGAGGGCAAGGCCCCGGCGATGATGAACATGGAGACCCTGGTCACCTGTCCGGTCACGGTGGATCACTGGCTGAGCGAGCTGGAAGAGCTGCTGGAGATGCATCTGGAGGAAACCGGCAGCAGGCGCGTGGCGGATATCCTGCAGCACTGGGACAGCGAGAAGCACCACTTCCTGCAGGTTTGCCCCAAGGAGATGCTGGTGCATCTGCCCGCACCGCTGGGCACTGAGGAAACAGCCGTACCCGCCGAGTAACAGGCGGTTCACAAGCTGCCATGGCCCGCCTATACCCGGGCCATGGCAAAACGTAAGACCAGGACGACGCGTCCCCGCAAAAAGAGACAACCGTCGGCGCCGCAGCTGTTTTTGCGCGCGGCCCGCCGCTGGGTTGTGCGCGGGGTACTTGGCGTTGCCGTTCTGGTCCTGGTGCTGATCGGTCTAGGCACTGTGATCAACCCCTGGACGACGCCCTACATGTTTTCCGAAAGCCGCCGTTTGGGCGGTGTGAGTTATGACTGGGTGTCTATCGACGCGGTGGCGCCGGCGATGGCGCGGTCCGTGGTGGCTGCGGAGGATGCAAATTTCTGCAATCACTGGGGTTTTGACGTTCAGGCGATCCGCGAGGCGATTGAGGATGGCGGCAACCGGGGTGCTTCGACGATAAGTCAGCAGACGGTCAAGAATGTTTACCTGTGGCACGGGCGCAATTACACCCGCAAAGCGCTTGAAGCGCTGATGACGCCGCTGATGGAGCTGATGTGGTCGAAGCGGCGGATCGTCGAGGTCTATCTGAACATCGCCGAGTTTGATGAGGGTGTCTTCGGGGTCAAAGCGGCGGCGGATCATTATTTTGGGGTTACGCCGGACCGGCTCTCGGATCTGCAGGCGGCGCGGCTGGCAGCGATCCTGCCGGATCCGAAGGGCCGGTCGGCGTCCCGGCCATCAGATTTCGTGCGCAAACGGACCCGTGCCATCCTGTCGGGGGCGGCGACAATCAGCAAAGACGGCAGATCAGACTGTTTCGAGAGTTGAATCCCGGCGGTCAACCGGGCATTGAAGAGAAGATTTCAGAACGTCGGGATACCCGCATGGCGCGACTTTTTCACGTCCCTCTTTCTCCCTTCTGCCGCAAGGTGCGGCTCAGCCTCGCTGAAAAGAAGATAGAAACCGAGCTGGTCGAAGAGAAATACTGGGAGCAGGATGCCGATTTTATGCGGCGCAATCCGGCTGGCAAAGTGCCGGTGCTGCGCATTGACGGCATCATGATGGCCGAGAGTGCGGCGATCTGTGAGTACATCGAGGAGACACGGCCCGAGCCGCCTTTGATGCCGAAGGATCCGGTTGCCCGTCAGGAAGTGCGGCGCATCGTGGGGTGGTTTGACGACAAGTTTCACCAGGAAGTGACGTCAAAACTGCTCTATGAGCGGGTCAACAAGAAGGTGACCGGCCAGGGGTATCCGGACAGCGGCAACGTGAAATCCGGCGCAAAGGCGATCAAGTATCATCTGGATTACATGACCTGGCTGCTGGATCACCGGCGCTGGCTGGCAGGCGACGTGATGACCCTCGCGGATTTTGCCGCCGCCGCGCATATGAGCGCGCTGGATTATATCTCTGACGTGGACTGGAACCGGTCCGAGGTGGTGAAGGACTGGTACGCCAAGATCAAATCCCGCCCCGCGTTCCGGTCCATTCTGGCGGATCAGGTGCCGGGGTTCCCGCCGCCGCGTCATTACAATGATCTGGATTTCTGATCCACGGCCGGGGGCTGCCTGCCCCCGGACCCCCGGGGATATTTCCGGCCAGAAGAAACCGTGACGGCGCTGAAGCACAGGATCGTCGCCCGGGCGCTGGAAGAGGGGTTTGTGGCCTGTGGGGTGTGTCGTCCGGATGCTGTTCCGGAGTTGCCGGAGCGTCTAAGGGCGTTTGTTGACGCCGGATATCACGGGCAGATGGCATGGATGGAGGAGCGGATGCACTGGCGGTCCGCGCCTCAGGTGCTGTGGCCTCAGGCGCGCAGTGTGATCATGCTGGCCGAAAGCTATACGCCGCGTTTTGATCCTTTGTCTGTCCTTGAGTTGCCGGACCGTGCCGCCGTGTCGGTCTATGCGCAGGGCCGGGATTATCATGACGTTGTGAAAAAGCGCCTGAAACGTCTGGCGCGCTGGCTGGTGCAGGAAAATGGTTGCGAGGTGAAGGTGTTTGTGGACACAGCCCCCGTGCCGGAAAAGGCGCTGGCCGCGGCGGCGGGCCTGGGCTGGCAGGGCAAACACACCAATCTGGTCAGCAGGGACTGGGGCAACTGGGCCTTTCTGGGGGCGGTTTTCACAACGCTTGAGGTGGATCCGGATGAAGCGGAGGCGGATCATTGCGGATCGTGCCGGGCGTGTCTGGATATCTGTCCGACGGATGCCTTTCCCGCACCTTACCGTCTCGATGCGCGGCGGTGCATTTCCTATCTGACCATTGAGCACAAAGGGCCGGTGGCTGAGGACCTGCGCGCGGCACTGGGCAACCGCATCTATGGCTGTGACGATTGTCTTGCCGTCTGCCCCTGGAACAAATTCGCGGTGGCGGCCCGGGATATGCGCCTGCTGGGAGATGGCTCTCTGGAGGCACCGGCGCTGGCGGAGCTTGCCGCTCTGAACGATGCGGCATTCCGGGCAAAGTTTTCCGGATCCCCCGTCAAACGTATCGGTCGCGACAGGTTTGTGCGCAATGTGCTGTATGCCATCGGGAATTCGGGGTTGCCGGAGCTGTTGCCAGCAGCAGAAGCGCTTTGCGGGGACCCGGATGCGGCCGTTGCCGACGCGGCGCGCTGGGCGGTGACGCAATTGCGCAGCCTCTGACGCGTTCTGACTGGAAAATCCCACCACAGCGGATAAGGGTGGCCAGGACAAAGGAGATGTCGGATGGCAGTTTTGCTGGGTGTGGATACAGGTGGCACCTATACGGATGCGGTTCTTCTGGAGGATGAGGAACGGGTGCTTGCCTCGGCCAAGGCCCTGACCACGCGCGAGGATCTGGCGTCAGGCATCGGTGAGTCCGTGCGCCGGGTGCTGCAGAGTTCAGGCGTGCGGCCTGAGGACATTGCGCTGGCGTCCCTGTCGACAACGCTGGCCACCAATGCGCTGGTTGAAGGCCGGGGGGTCGGGCGGCGCTGGTTTTCATCGGGTTCCGGGAGCGTGATCTGGAGGCGCATGGCCTGCGGGAGGCACTGCGGGGCGATCCGGTTCTGATCTGCGCGGGCGGCCACAACCATGCAGGCGCAGAGGCGGCAGAACTGGACGAGGCGGCACTTCGGGCGTTCGCCCGGCGCTGGGGACCGGAGGTCAGCGGTTTTGCGGTGGCGTCACAGTTTGCCACGCGCAACCCGACCCATGAAACCCGGGCGGCGGAGATTATCCGGGCGGAAACGCAGCGCCCGGTATCGGCGTCTCATCAGCTTTCCGCAAAGCTGAACGGGCCCAAGCGGGCGCTGACCGCGCTGCTGAATGCCCGTCTGATCGGGATGATCGAACGTCTGATCGGGCGGGCCGGTGCGGTGCTGGATGAGATCGGGATTGAGGCACCGATGATGGTGGTGCGGGGCGATGGGGCACTGATTTCCGCGGAACAGGCGCGGGATAAACCGATCGAGACGATCCTGTCGGGACCTGCAGCGTCGATCGTTGGCGCGCGCTGGCTGACGGGGGCCGGTGATGCGCTGGTCAGCGACATCGGCGGGACAACGACGGACATCGCGCTGTTGCGGGATGGCCGGCCGTCGGTTGATCCGGCGGGTGCGCGCGTTGGTGGGTTCCGGACGATGGTTGAGGCTGTGGCGATGCGCACGACCGGGCTGGGCGGGGACAGCGAGGTCCATCTGCGGAGCGAGGGGCTGGAGGGCGGTGTTTTTCTGGGCCCGCGGCGGGTGCTGCCGGTGTCGCTGGCAGCGGTATCCGCGCCTGAGGTCGTGCATGAAACGCTGGATCAGCAGCTGCGCAGCACTGTGCCGGGCGAGTTCGACGGGCGGTTTGTGCGGCGTGTCGGAGGGCAGAATGCCGAAGGCCTGGGCGCGCGGGAGGCAGCCCTGCTGGAACGGATCACGCCGCAGGCGCAGCCGCTGGGGCCTGTGCTGCGGATGCGGGTGGAGCATGAAGCGCTGCGCCGTCTGGTGGAGCGCGGCCTGGTGCAGATCAGCGCTGTGACGCCGTCGGATGCCAGCCATGTTACGGGCGGGCTTGCGGACTGGGATGGTGAGGCCGCGCGCAAAGCACTGTCTCTGATGGCGCGGCGACGGGCCGGATCCGGTTCGGTCTATGCAGAAACCGCAGAAGATATGGCGCGGATGATCATCGGGCAGCTTACGCTGCAGACCACGACCGCGCTCCTGGAGGCGGGATTTGCCGAAGAGGACGGCGCGCTGTCGGAGGCGCCCGGGGAGATGGCGCGGCATCTGCTGGTGCAGCGCGGGCTGTCGGGGCACCGGAACATGGTGCGGCTGGACGCCGGGCTGAATCTGCCGGTGGTGGGCCTCGGTGCGTCCGCCCGGTTTTATTACCCGGAAGTGGGCAGGATGGTTGGCACCGGGATGATCCTGCCGGAGCATGGGGGGTGGCCAATGCCATCGGTGCCGTGGCCGGGCGGGTCACGATGCGCGAAACCGGGCAGGTGACATCAGCCGGAGAAGGGGTGTACCGCGTGCATGGGCCCGGAGCGCCGGAGGATTTTGCCAGTGAGGCGGCCGCGCTTGCAGCGCTGGAGGCCAGGTTACGCGGGGATGCGGTGCGGCGGGCAAAAAGTGCCGGAGCAGGCGATATCAGCACCAGCACGGCGCGCGACGTCAAAACGGCCGAAACCGAAGGGCGGCGCGTGTTTGTCGAGGCGGTTGTCACCGTTGAGGCGACGGGCCGGCCCCGCGTGGCGCCTGAGGACGGTGTTCAGGATGCCAGCCGGGCGGAGGTCTGAGAGCGGCTGCCCGCACCCTCGTCGCCGGTGCGGAACGAGGAGGTATGTGCGCTGAGCGCGGTCACTTCGTTCGCCAGCAGTTGTGTCGCGGCGTTGGTTTCCTCGAACATAGCGGCGTTTTTCTGTGTGACACTGTCCAGATTGCCGATTGAGGTCGAGATTTCCGACAGGCCACCTGATTGCTCGGTCGCGGCCGTGGCCATTTCGCTGACCATGTCGGACACGTTTGCGACGGCTTTCTCGATCTCTGCCAGCGCATCGCCGGTCCGTGATACAAGATCGACGCCCTGGCTGACCTGGCCCGAAGATGTGGTGATCAGGGCGGCAATCTGCGTTGCGGCCTCTGAGGAACGCTGCGCCAGCGCGCGCACCTCTGATGCCACGACTGCAAAGCCGCGACCGGCCTCTCCGGCGCGTGCGGCCTCAACACCGGCATTGAGCGCGAGCAGATTGGTCTGAAACGCGATGTCGTCGATCACAGAGGTGATTTTGGAGATTTCGGCGGAGCTCTCGGAGATCGCATCCATGGCCGCGCGCGCTTCGGACATGATGTCTGACCCGCCTTTGGCGTGCGTGCGTGTCTTCACAACCTCGGACGCGGTTGACTGCGCCGTCTCAGCTGTGGATTTCAGCGAGGCGGACATCTGCGTGATCGCGCTGGCGGTCTGTTCCAGATCCGACGCCTGCTGTTCGGTGCGCTGGCTGAGACTGGAGGAGGCGCCGGAAATATCTGTGATGCCTGCGTGGATCTGTTCGGACGAGCCGATGACGTTGCTTACAAGTGTCCGCAGCCGTTCCTGGGTCGTGTTGAAATTCCGGCGCAGCGGTTCGTATCCGGAGGAAAAAGGCTCGTCCAGATGAACGCCGAGATTGCCGGTGGCCAGCTCAGACAGCCCTTCGCTGAGCTCTTTCACAGCGAATTTCCGTGGTGTGATATCGGAGGCAAATTTGACCACTTTGACCGGATCACCATTAGGCCCGAAAACGGGGTTGTAGGTCGCCTCAATCCAGACGTCGGAGCCGTCCTTGTGCCTGCGCCGGTACTCGCCGACGTGAAATTTGCCGGATTTCAGGATTTCCCAGTGCTCGCGGTACTCCTTTGACGCGGCCTCGCCATCGGGCATGAAGATGCTGTGATGTTTGCCCCTGATCTCATCAAGGGTGTATCCCATCGCGTTCAGGAACAGATCGTTAGCCGTCCGGATATGACCGTCCATGTCGAACTCGATCACGGCCTGCACCCGTGCGATGGCTTTAACCTGGTCAGAGGCTTCTTCGCGCTCTGTCACGTCATCGGCTATTTTCAGCACACCGATCTGTTCGCCATGTGTGTTCAGCACCGGAGCGTAGCTGCAGTGAAGCCACATCGGCCGCTCGTTTTTGCCGAACCGCTTGAAAATGCCTGACTTCAGCTCGCCTTCGCTGATCTGCTGCCAGAACTGTGCGTATTTGTCGGTACCTTCGTACTCTTCATGGATGAACATCGTGTGGTGCTTGCCCACCACATCACTTTCGTCATAGCCGGTGATCTCCAGAAACCGCTCATTTGTCTCCAGCACGATGCCATCTGTGCCAAAAAGCACCTTTGCCTGTTCGCGCGAGATTGCCTCGAACTGACTGCGGATGTTGCGCGCGTCATTTTCGCGCTGTGTTACATCGCGCACGATCTTTACCAGACGGGCACCGTTATGATCCTTTTCCGCCAGGGGCAGGTAGGTGGCGGACACCCACAGCGATCTGCCGTCGTAAGTTTTCCGGGGCAGGATGTACGTAGCGGAGGTGCCACGCTCCAGCGCATCCGCAAAAGAGGTGTCGTCGCGCGCCTCCGCCTGCGCATGATCGATCAGATCATCATGGCGGACACCCAGCGCGGTTTCCGGGGAATAGCCTGTTATCTCACAGAATTTTTCGTTCACGCGGACGATTGTCCCGGCGCGGTCGAACCAGACCAGACCATGGTTCGTGCTCAGTGCGTCCAGCAGTGCATCCGCGGGGGCTGCCGCGTTATTCTTCCGATCCGCCTTGCGCGCGAAAAATGGCATAGCAATCTCCTGATGGTTTCAGGGGTTCTACGCATCCGGACCTTAAAAACTTCTTTATCTGCACGCCTTCAGGTTGCATTTTCGGGAAGAAAACCGCGGGGTCTCTGCCGCAGCGGCTGCGGCAGAAACCAGAGATATTATTCCGCCGCTGCGGTGCGTTTGGGCAGTACCCAGTCTGCACGCGGGAAGTGGCAGGTGTAGCCGTTCGGGAAACGCTCCAGATAGTCCTGATGCTCGGGTTCAGCTTCCCAGAACGGACCAACTTCCTCAACTTCGGTGACGACCTTGCCGGGCCAGATACCGGACGCCTCTACATCGGCGATTGTATCGACCGCCACCTGCTTTTGCGCGTCATCCACATAGTAGATGGCCGAGCGGTAGCTGAGCCCGATGTCATTGCCCTGCCGGTTCAGCGTCGTGGGATCGTGGATCTGGAAGAACAGTTCCAGCAGATCACGGTAGCTGATCACGTCAGGGTCAAAGATTACCTCGATCCCTTCGGCGTGTGTGCCGTGATTACGGTAGGTGGCATTGGCCACGTCGCCGCCCGTATATCCAACACGGGTCGACAGGACGCCCGGGCGCTTGCGGATCAGATCCTGCATGCCCCAGAAACAGCCACCGGCCAGTACAGCGCGTTCAGTGCTCATGCCACATCCTCCACCTGATCAAGGTAGTCGCCGTAGCCTTCGGCCTGCATGTCGTCGCGGTGCACAAAACGCAGCGACGCGGAGTTGATGCAATACCGCAGACCGCCACGGTCCACTGGCCCGTCCGGGAACACATGGCCCAGGTGGCTGTCCCCATGGGTCGAGCGGACCTCGGTACGGACCATGCCCAGGGTTGTGTCGCTCAGCTCCTGCACATGGGCAGGCTCAATCGGTTTGGTGAAGCTCGGCCAGCCACAGCCGCTTTCGTATTTGTCGGCGGAGGCAAAAAGTGGCTCGCCGGAGACGATGTCCACGTAGATGCCCGGCTCCTTGTTGCCGAGCAGTTTACCGGTGCCGGGCCGTTCGGTGCCATTCTGCTGGGTCACGCGAAATTCTTCCAGTGACAGTTTCCGGATGGCTTCGTCGGTTTTTTCATATCTGGGCATAAGGGTCTCCCGTTTACCTTTGCTTCAGAAGATAAGAGCCCGCCGCGCGATGAAAAGAGGAAACTATTCGGTAGGTGATCACGTGTCTGAGGGGAAACGGGACCTATATGATCCCCAGGCGGACCAGGAGGCGACAATGAAACGACCCGCAACGGTACTGGCATTTATCCTGTCGGCAGGCACAGCGCTTGCCGGCATGGGACCTCACAGCTTTGCCTCCATTGACGGTGGCACGCTGGAAACAGCGGACTGGGCAGGCCAGCCGGTACTGGTTGTGAACACCGCGTCGCAATGCGGTTTTACCGGTCAGTACGACGGGCTGCAGACACTTTATGACCGCTACCGCGATCAGGGGCTGGTGGTTCTTGCCGTCCCGTCCGACGATTTCAGCCAGGAGCTGGACAGTGCCGAAGAGGTGAAGGAGTTCTGCGAGCTGAATTTTGCGCTGGACCTGCCGATGGCGGATATCACCCGCGTCAAGGGGCGCCAGGCGCACCCGTTCTATCGCGAGGTCCGGGAAGAGACGGGATTTGTGCCGCGCTGGAACTTCAACAAGGTGCTGATTGGTCCGGATGGCGCGGTGATTGACACCTGGGGGTCCCGCACAAAGCCGATGTCCGGAGAGATCACCGGTGCAATTGAGGCTTTGCTGCAGGGGTCCTGAATGCCAGACTGGCACCGGGAGGATCCGGGATGCCAGCTGACAAACATGATCTTGATGCCGCTTATGCGCTTGAAACACCCGATGACAACCGGGCGCTGTATGCCGGCTGGGCAGAGACCTATGAGGACACCTTCGCCAAGGCGATGGATTTCCTGATGCCAGGCCAGGTCGCCCGGATGTTTGCAGCATGTGGCGGGACGGGGCCGGTCTTGGATGCGGGCGCGGGCACCGGTCTTCTGGGGCAGGCGCTGGCAGCGCAGGGCATTGCGCCGGTGGACGGGCTGGACCTGACGCCGGAGATGCTGGAGGTGGCGCGGCGCAAGGATGTTTACCGCGATCTGGTGGTTGCCGACATGACGCAGCCGCTGCCGCTGCCGGACGCAGCATGGCAGGGTGTTGTGAGTTCGGGCACCTTTACCCATGGCCACGTCGGGCCAGCGGCCTTTGATGAACTGATGCGGGTTGCGGCACCCGGCGCGCTCTTTGTGGTGACCATCAAACCGGAGCTCTTCCACGACGCAGGGTTTGCGGAAAGATTCGACAGCTTCGGCGACAGGATCACCGGGTTTGAGCAGGTTGAGGCGCCGATCTACGGGCCCGGGGCCACGGGCGCGCACCGGGACGACAGGGGCCTGCTCGTGCGTTTCCGCAAAACCTGACGGTCAGCCGTCATCGCGCCACATCAGGCGCGCGCTGCCCCCTTCCAGCCCGGGGCTGATCCCATAGGCGGCGCGGTAGCTCTTGGAGAAATGCGACAGGGATTTGAACCCGCAGGTCACGCAAACATCCGTCACCGAAAAATCCGTCTGGCGCAGAAGATCGCGCGCTTTCTCCAGCCGCAGACGCAGATAATGACGCTTGGGTGAATTCCCGACATAGCGATCAAAGAGCCGTTCCAGCTGGCGCGTGGACAGACCAACAAGCGCGGAAATCTCATCCGGGGTCAGCGGGTCTTCGATATTGTTTTCCATGATCTGCATGGCCAGCGCGAGCTTGGCATTGCGGACCCGTGTGCGGGGCTGCAGGGCGGTGCGCTGGGCGTGATCGGGCAGGCGCGGATCGGTGTAGACCATCTGATCCGCAACCCAGGTGGCCAGATCATCGCCGTGTTCGCGGCGGATCCGGTCGAGCATCATATCCATGGACGCGGCCCCGCCGGCCGTCGTGAAAACCCGACCGTCCACGGAAAAAATGCTGTCTTCCATAATCACATCGGGCAGCACTTCGGTCAGGGCGGAGCGGTATTCCCAGTGTGTGGTCACCCGCTTGCCCGCCACCAGCCCCGCCAGAGCCAGAACGTAGGTGCCCGAGGACAGCGCGCCGTAATCCATGCCCTTGCGGACCTCGCGGCGCAGCCAGTTCAGTGCCTTGCGGCTGGTGTTCTGTCCGACATCCTCGCCGGCGCAGATAACGATGGTCTCATCGCGCACCAGCTCTTCGAGCCCGCCGTCGACGCCAACCGGCACACCGTTGTACGCGCGCACAGGTTCCCCTGTTTCCGACAGCACCCGCCAGGAATAAAACGGCCCGCCGGACGGATAGCGGTTGGCGAGGCTCAGCGCCTCAAGCGCGCATGCAAAGCCAAGCTGCGAAAACCCTGGGATCAGCAGAAAGGCATAGGATCTGAGGGGCGGTGCGTCGCTCATCGGCTGCGTATCCCGGTGAATGTCGGCGCAGGGTAGCCGCTTTCGCGAAATCCAAAAACCGCGTTTACGACACCCTTTGTCGCGAAATCTGCACGGCGAGGATCCCCAGGGCAATGATCACAACGCCCAGAACATCCCGGCCACCCAGAGGCTCGGACAGCATAAGGGCTGCAATGGCGACCCCGAAGAACGGGTTGAGAAAGTGGAAAGTCGCCGCCCGTGTGGCGCCGATCCGGTTGACCAGCCAGAACCAGACAAAGGTCGCGGCGAGACCAGGAACCAGCGTTGTATAGGCAAAGGCCGCCGCAAGCGTCCAGCTCGGGTCCAGCCGGGGTGTTTCGAACAGAAGCGTGGCCAGCCCGCAGGCCAGACACCCGACCAGCATCTGCAGCCCGACAATCATCAGGAAATTGCCACCCGATGTGGCCCCGCGTACTGACAGTGTCGCGATGGTCAGGGCAACAACGGCGATGCCGCAGAGCAACAGGCCGGTCAGGTCAACGCCACCGTCAATACGCGCGCCCATGATCAGGCTGACGCCCGCCACCCCGGCAATCAGACCGGCAATGCCCAGAGGCCGCAGCCGTTCGCCCAGAAACATCCAGCCCGCGAGCGCCACCAGCAGCGGCATGGTCGAGGCAATGATCGCCGCGACCGAAGCCTGGATCGTCTGCATCGCCACGAAATTCAGGCCCAGATAAACTGCGTTCTGAAGCACACCAAAGAGGATCGTTGCGCGCCACTGCGCGGGCGTCAGACGCCAGGACTGGCCCAGAGCCAGCGCGATCCCGACGCCCAGCAGGCCGGAGATGGCATAGCGCAGCGTCAGGGCGGCCATCGGCGAGGCATCTGCCACAATAATCCGAGCAGAGGTAAAGGCCGACGACCACATGACCGCAAACGCCAGCCCCATCAGAATTGCGCGGATGTCCATAAGCCTGTTGTCGCGTCCTGCGGTTGCTTCGGTCGCGACCATCGGGGAAATCGGACCGGGCCGCAAGGTGCCAGGACGCCTTGACACCGGCGTGCGCGCCAGCGTTCATCAGCGCAATCATCAATGAGGCCTGCCATGATCCCGCCTGACGTTCTTTTTGTATTTGTTGCCGCCTGCGTGGCGCTGGCACTGGCGCCCGGGCCGGACAATATTTTTGTGCTGACCCAGGCGGCCCTGAGCGGCCGGATGGCGGGTGTGCTGGTCACCCTGGGCCTGGTGACGGGTGTCCTTGTTCACACGACGCTTGTGGCGCTGGGCGTGGCGGTGATTTTCCAGACCTCGCAGGCCGCTTTTACGCTGCTGAAGATCGCCGGTGCGGCCTATCTGCTGTGGCTTGCGTGGAAATCTTTCCGGGCCGGTGCCACAGATGTCACCGGTGCCGGTTCTGACCGGCTGCCCGCCGCGCGGCTCTATGGGCGGGGGGTGATCATGAACCTGACCAATCCGAAGGTCGCGATCTTTTTCCTGGCGTTTCTGCCACAGTTTGCCGACCCCGCGCGGGGGTCTGTGACGGCGCAGATTTTCCTTTTTGGTCTGGTGTTCGGCCTCTGCGCGCTGGTGATTTTCAGCGCTGTGGCCTGGGCTGCGGGATTTCTGGGCCAGTGGCTGGGGCAAAGCCCGGGCGCGCAGGTGGCGCTGAACCGGATCGCGGGCGTTGTGTTTGCCGGTCTGGCACTGCGGCTGCTGATGTCGCAACGCTGACAGCGGGCGCGGATCAGGCGGCGCCGTTTTCCAGCCAGGCCCGTTCCGCGGGCGTCAGGTGGGCATCCATCATCGCGTCATAGGCGGCCAGTTCGGCATCCGACAGCTGGCCGTTCCATTTCCCGCTGGTGCCGCTGTCGAAGAAGGCCGCATCCGACCTGAAGAACCCTTTGCCGCCCGACGGAGCATAGCGTTCGGGGTTCCGGCTCATATTGCCGAAGGTTGCGGCCTGCACCAGCTGATCCATCAGCTCTGGCGGATGGGAGATGTCCAGCAGGCCGGCGAGCCGGTCTAAGGTACCCGCCAGGTCGCGTGTCATATCCGCGTAGTGGAACAGTGACACGTTCGCACGAACCGCCGCCCGCGCTGCTTTGTAGTGCCGGAGGATATGCGCCAGCGGCATAGCATCAGTATCGAACCCTTCGGGCCCGCCATCCAGAAAGCGGCGGAACGCGGTGCCATCGGTGTCGTCTTCGGGATACCAGTGATTGAACCAGGGGATCGGGATGTTGCGCACGTGTTTGCGGAAAGAGAAATGCGCATCCAGCGGGTGGCGGAACACACAGATGTACTGTGCCTTATCGTGCATCGGCAGCCCGTCCATCGGCGTGTGGGTTTTCATGCTCCGGCGATGGGTCATGGCCTCAAGGCGCGCAGCCACCTCCGTGATCTCCCGGATGCGGATGTCGACCCAGGGCATTCTGACTGACAGGTCCGTTTCGACATCCGGATCGCCGGAAAAGAGCAGGGCCACGATTGTCTGCATCCAGGTGGTCCCGCATTTGGGCGGTGTCACGACGAACACGTCGTCTGGCCGGATCTGCACCATATCCCAGCGGCGGTTGTCAGTCAGGGCCCCGAGATAGAGCTGGCGTTCTGTCATCTCTGTCATCTCCTGCGCGGGGCCCGGTCAGGGCATCGGACCGTTTTTGATCCTTTGCACAAAGTTGTAGATCATAATGCTGCCCAGCAGGGCAATCAGGACCCACATCAGGATACCGGGCCAGACTGAGCGCGGATCGCAGAAGCTGAGCACAAGCAGCGTGCCCACCAGCACCAGATTGCCGATCCACACAAGGCCGATGGTCATAAAGCGGAACGCAATACGGTCGACGATGCCGCTGTAGAACGACCGCCAGGTCAGCAGCACGATGATCGCAAAGAGCGCCATGGCCGCCAGTGTGATCGCCGCGCGGTTCGGGCAGGAAAAGTCGCAGACATCGCTCACGGTGGCCTCAAAACTGGCCAGCAGAGGCGGCAGGCGCGGGGCGTTGAAGTGGTTTGCAATGATGGCCGCGATGCTGGCGGTCTCGGTTCCTGCGGGGTCAGGTACCGGCCAGAACCCGACGCCGGAGAAGTTGTCCTTGAAATAGACGACGTCATCCTCGAACTGCGAGAAAGGTGCTGCAGGCGTCTGGTTGACCGCGTTCGGTTTCACGGCCGTCAGCACGAATTCATGCCCGCCGGGTGGCAGCACCGGAATGATGCTGCGCAGCACGCTGGCGCGCACCTCACCCTGGAAGAGGCCCTGCTCCATCCGGTAGCGCAGCCCTTTTTTCGCATCCGTTGTCGGGCGTTCGAGAAACAGCAGGATCTTGTCGATGATCTTGGTGGTCTCGCGGTCCAGATCCTGCGGTCCGTCCGCCTGCGCCGCAGCGCCGTCTGCCAGCACCAGCGGGGACGGGATCAGCAGTTCATAGAGTTCGTCAAAGAGCGGCTCATCAAGGCTCTCTCCCACCAGGGGGAAATCAAAGGCGACATTGATGCGCAGCCTGTCACGGTTGGGCAGAGCCTCATAGAGGTCCTGGACGATGCTGACGAGGGTTTTCATCTCGTCCTGACCGAGCCCGTTGCCCTCGTACCCATGGAAGATCAGCGTAACCCCATCCGGCTGAACCGGGTCAAAAAGGGTCGGCACTGCCTCTCGGATGTGGCGCAGTTCGAAACTTTCGAAACGCTCAAACGGAGCCATCTCGGTGGCGATATCATCGATCACATCCTCGATGGTGGCATCATCCCAGCGCGTCCAGTCGCGCAGATCAAAAGCCAGATCAGCACGTGCACGGAACCGGTGTGCCGAATTCACGAAACTCCGCTTGGCGGCACGCCACTGCTCGCGGTTGCGCAGCGTGACGCGTGTGCTGCCGGCGTCCGAAAACTCCAGCCCGTAGAAAGCAACCTGACCCGTCAGGCTGAAGTCGATCAGCGTGCTGGCGGGTTCCGCATTTTCGCCGTCTTCCGCTGTCTCGGCGGTACCGGCACGCACGGGCGTCGGTGCGAACCAGAACGGATAGAATCCATAGACCTGCAGATCTTCTTCGCGCCGCTCAGGCACACAGTTGCAGTCCGGCACGGCCAGGTCGCCGAACACGCGCGTGATTTCCGGATCGGTGATGTTTTTCTGCGCCTTCTGGATAATGCGCTCGGTCACGAACTGGGAAAAAGGCACCTGACCGTCAATGAGCGGGATGTTGGCCAGCGCTTCCTCAAACAAACGATAGCTCGGGTAGGCGACGCCGTTGAGGGTCTGCAGACGGTCGGGCAGATCCTGCGCCGTGGCATCGGCCACAGCTGCCCGCACATAGGGCAGTGCCAAAATCTCGTCCCGCAGCGCCGGGGTCAGCGTCCATTCCGATGTAACGACCGGTTCGATCAGCGCGACCTGTGCATCGACGGCACGGGCGACCTGCCGGGCGGCTGTTTCCTCAAGGGCCGAACGCACCTGCGCCCGCATCAGTTCGGGAACTGTGGCGTCAGCGATGGGCGTGGATTTGATCGCATCTGACAGTTCGGGGTTGTCGATGGCGCTTTCCACGGCGTCATCGGTCGCCTCGGTGACGGTTATGGTGGGCGTGGGGTCGGGGGCGGCCTCCTCTTCGTCGTCCAGTTCGATCAGTGCGGTGTCTGTGGGCGGCGGTACCGGCTCGGAAGCGGCGGCCAAAGTGTCTGCTGCTGCGGCAACCTCCTCGGCGACCAGAGCTTCCTCGGCCGTCTGCAGACCGGCGCGGATACGATTCACCAGTTCGGCGCGGGTCGCGGTGCGCGCGGTTGCCAGTTCAGCCAGAACCGGTTGCGCCGTGCTGAGATCAGGGACGCCCTGAAGGGCTGCGGTGGCCTCCGGCTGGAGCAGAAAGGCGAGCGGCAGGGTTTCGGGGCCGGTCACCAGCTCCTCAATCTCGGCCAGAACGCAATCGTCCAGATCTTCGGCCAGCGCAGGCCGCAGCTCACGCCAGAGCGCCTGTGGGCTGTCAAACCCGCCATTGTCCGCCGCAAAGGCATCCAGTTTCGGCGACAGGGAGACGAAGAACTCCAGCGATGCGATGTCCTCGTCGTTCAGCGCATACCAGGTCAGCGTCTGTTCCTGCGGGCGTGGCGAACAGGGACCGCCTGTGTAGACGGTTGAACCGTCTCCGCCTTCGTTCTGTGCGTTGTAATCATCGATCAGCGTCAGGACGGCAGGCAGGGTACCGGCCAGCCGGCGCAGGCGCTTTTCGGTGCCGTTGTCCTCTTGGGTGTCGCCGGCGGCGATCCAGCCCAGAAAGTCATCGCTCTGGAGCACCCGCAGCGCGCCCACCCGGCTGGAGCCCAGCCGGCCCAAGCGTTCCATACCCTGCTGCCAGGCGTCAATACCACCGGCCACGGGCAGAAGATTGCAGATGTCGGCCTCGCTCTTTTCCTTAAAAGCCGGGTCAGTGTAGCCAGAGCCCGGGCACCGTCAGGGTATTGCGCAAGCGCACCCCCGGGATCAGAGCACACAAACGTCTGGGCGTTACGTCCCATCGCGAGAGTTTTCATCGCCGTGGTCCCCGCCAGGCGCAGGCCCAGCATGGCACGGGCGTCGGCGTCGCCACCGGCGGTCAGATCGAGATCAAAGAGCGCTGTGGACCAGCCCGGAAAGCTCTGCTGCAGCCGCGCATACTGCACAGTCAGCTGCAAGGTCGAGCGCACATCATCCAGACCGGCGGGACGCGGAACATCCTCGCAGAGCTGTGCCAGTTTCTGCCGTGTATACTGGCCGAGGCGGCCGTCCGTCAGAAACTGATTGTCGTCATTATAGGCGGTGCGAAGCCCCAGCTGGACCTCTCCGATACTGGCAGGCACCAGTTTGTCGACCGTCAGATCCAGCAGATCGCTGCAGGCAGCGAGAAGTGCGGAAGTCATTGAGAAATATACAATGATCGCGGACATGAGGCGGCTGAGACGGGTCATGACGTGCGTCCTTCTTTGCGCATTTCGGCGGTAATGGCGGATTTGATATCTTCGGCGGTGACGGCTGGTGCACCGCGGCGCAGGGCCCCGATGGCTGCATGCCGCACGACGTTCGTGATGGCGGCGCCTGAAAGGTCGTGCTCGCGCGCGATTGCTTTGAGGTCGATGTCGTCACCAACCGGTACACCGCCCAGAGTGTTGCGCCACAACTGCAGCCGTTCGGGCACGGTCGGGCGGGCGAAGCCTACGGCGCTCTGAAAGCGACGGAAAAACGCGTCGTCGATATTGCTGCGCAGGTTGCTGGCCAGAATGACAAGGCTCTGGCATTCCTCGATCCGCTGCAGCAGATAGGCGACTTCCTGGTTTGCGTGCCGGTCGTTTGAACTGGTCGTCGCGGTGCGCGTGCCAAAGAGCGCATCGGCTTCATCGAAAAACAGAATCCAGTCGCGTTCGGCGGCCATGTCAAAGATCAGGCCCAGGTTCTTTTCCGTCTCGCCGATGTATTTGGAGACGACCATCGACAGGTCGACCCTGTAGACATCCAGCCCGGTCCGCTGCCCCAGCAGCGTCGCGGTCAGGGTTTTGCCGGTGCCCGGCGGGCCATAAAAGAGCGCCTTGTACCCGCGCCCGAACTGGCGGCCGAGGCCCCAGTCCTGCAGGATCGTGTCCCGGTTCTCGAGCCAGGCCAGGATGTGCTGCAGCTGGTCGCGCACGCCGGCGGGCAGGATCAGGTCCTCCCAGCCCAGTTTGGTCGTGAGCCGGCGGGCCGGGAAATTCGGGGAAAAATCCGGGCGTGGTGGTTTGCCGTCACACAGTGCGACCACGCGGTGAACGGGGATGTCGAGGCGGCTGACATGGGAGGGTGGCGTCTGTGTAAGCGTGACACCTGCGCTGAGCCGCAGCGGGTGGTCCGGTTCAAACAGACGCATTGCCGCGATCCGTGCGGCCGTGTCGGTGCCCGCAATCAGGAACAGCGCCGTCTCGACCGACGGCACAAACGCGGTGCCTGCATCCGGATGCCCGCCAAACTGCGAAAAAGCGCGGTCAATAGCAGAGTTTTTGACATAGAAAGGATCAAGCACGGCAGAATTCACATGCGGTGCAACGGCCAGGGCCAGCACGAGGCGGGACTGCAGGTTCATACCGGTGCGGGCGATGAGGTCACCCAGCGCTGTGCCTTCCGGCAGTGTGGGTGCAGCAGGTACTTCAAAAGGCTCAGCCGAGCCATCAAAGAAATGCCCCAGGCGCGCTTCGATCACCTGTTCCAGCCAGCGGATTTCCCGTGCTACGGCATCGGCATTGGCGGCCTGAACCGCGCCGGGGCGGGCGACGTCATTCATCGGTTTCCTCCCGCCATATTACGTGACAGGGCAACGGCATCCACGGCAGGGTGACCAGCCCGGGGCTCCAGGGCAGGCTGTCCAGCAGCATGTCAAACGGTCCGGGCGTGACGCGCAGATGCGCCCCGGTGCTGTCCGTCCGCAGGGTACCGGTGCGGCGCAGAAAGGTTTCGCGAAGCCCGTCCGGTGAGGTGGCCCCGAGCCTGGCCCAGCGACTGATGACCGAGCGCAGCAGGCCATCCATGAGCTCCATGGCGGCCTCATCCGGTTGCTGAGGGCCCGGGAGCGGTGCAGCGGGATCAACGCCCAGCAGGATCTGGTGCAGCGGATCCGGCATCGGCGTCTCAGTGGTCCCCGACAATGCCATCAGAAGGCCCCGCGCCAGCGGCAGCCCTTCGGATGCCAGAGCGCGCCCGTCGCGGGGGACGGACGTGCGCTCAAAGAGCAGTGGGTAAAAGGGATGCAGCAGAACGAGCCCGGCCGTTTCCGAGACCAGCAGGGTTTCGGCTTCATCATCCGGCGCTGCAACGACCGGGGCTTTTGCTTGCGTGTCTCTGACGTCGTTGTCTGCGTCAGTGTCACCGGCCAGCAGATTTTCCAGCGCGGCCCGCGTTTGCTGGCGGAGACGGGTGGCGTCCGGTCCCGCAGGTGCACTGAGCCGTGCGGATACGGTGCGCATGGCCAGCACGCGCCGGTTCTCGTCCGGCTCCAGGTGTTCGAGCAGACCGCCCAGACGGCGTGCCAGCGACTGTCCGGGAAGCGGAGCCGAGACCGCATTCTGAAACAATGCCTGCATCAGCGGAAATTGTGTCTGAGGCCGGTCCGGATCCCGCGCCGGCCAGAGCGCATTCACCAGACGCAGCGCCGCCGCAAGATCCGCGTCCGACGCCGGGAGGGTTGCCTTGGTGACCCGTTCCAGATGCAACAGAAGGCCGGCATCGTCGCGAACAGGTGCCTTTTCGCGGCCATGGCGTTCGGAGTGGCGGGTTCCATCCGGGGGGCTCGTCCGCATACCCCGTCGCATCTGCGGTTCCAGGGGTTTGTGGTTCCGCCGTGGAATTGGTGATCATTCGGGGAGGCTGGTCCGGATTGGAAGGGCCTGATCCGGGCGCAGCGGTTTTGTCATGCAGGTCAACCGTTTCGGCCCTGGTGCTCTCATCCGGATGATCTGGCACGGCCCTCGTTCGGTCACCTTGTCCGATGCTGTTTTGGCCTGCATCAGCGGGAGCCGTTTGCGCGTCCTGAGATGCCTTCTGATCCCTGCCTGTTTTGCTTGAAAAAACGTACGCATGCGTATCTTTTTGCGGGTTCGATCCGTCGCCGTCCGACCCTGCGGAGGTATCAGTTTGCGTTTTTTTCTGCGTTGAATCCGGTTTTTCCAACGTTTCCTGTACAGGATACCGGGTCTTGTCGCTGACCACATCGGGCCGGTCGTTTACCGCGTCAGCGTGGGATTCTCCGGTGGCCTGGGTATGCATGGGAGCGTCGCCGGTTTCGCCTGCTGTGTCTGTTGCGCCAGGCATTGGCAAATGGGTAGCGGGACCCCCACCGCGTTCGCCCTCTGAAAACTCCGCGGGAGCGGTGCGCATCACGCGATGGATCTCCGCCCGTGTCAGGCCGCTGGCAGCCAACAGGTCCGCAACCGGATCTTCGATGGTCGGGGGATTGGCCCGGAACACCGGTTCTTCCGGTAGCATGTCGTTTCCTGCCCCAGGTCCGGAGGGCCGGATGGCGCTGTCGTCAGTCGTTGATGCGGTCTCGGTATTTTCCTCATCGGCTGGCGCGAGGAGCGCTTCAAAGTCCAGCGGACTGCCCCGGAGAAGTGCAGAAACGGCTTGTTGCAATGCGCGCTCCGGGTGTTGCGCGTCACGGCGAAGGTCATCAAGACGGTTCTGCAGCAAAACGGCGTCCCGCGGGATCAGACGATGGGCTATGGCCAGAAGATCGGATGCGCTGAGCCGGGAGAACGCACGGGAGAGGTCCTGCGGCACCTCCTGGTGAAGGGCGCGCAGCGCGTCACCGTCGAGCCAGTCGCCCCGCAGAAGGGCTGCAGGATCAGCTGCCGGGTCGGTGAAAACTGCAACCGGATCAGGGGGCTGAGCAGTCCCGGCATTTGCAGGGATGGGGTCAGCGCCGCTCATTGATCCCTGCACCGTTGGCTGGGGATATTTCTGCGCATCCCGGGTCTGGTCGTCGCTCCGGGCGCTGATCTGAGCAGTGTCAGTGCCTGCACGGTCACTTGCGGAGACCGTATTGGCGCCGGCAGCTTTCTGCAGGATCCCACGTTCAGTTGGTTGACGCGACCGATCAGAACCCCTTGGGACAGCAGTGCCAAACCTGTCATCTTCTTCGGGACTGATTGCCGCGTAATTAGCTGATACCGGGCCGCCTGCCGGGGTTATGCTGCCGCCGGTGTCAGAGAGATGTACAGCGGCACGCGCGGTATCCTGCCAGTCCGTTGTATGGCCTGCGTCAGAGCGGGGCAGTGTTGCCACCTGTGCCAGCAAACGCATCGCTCTCTTTCGGGCGGTGACTGCCGGTGCGCCCTGATGAACAAGGGCGTTGATCAGGCGGGTTTGTACCTGTTCCAGCGCGTCCAATCTGTCGGGGTGGGTGACAGCCTGCCATTCGTGATCAGAGAGAACGTTTGCGCCAGACGCGGACAGGGTGCCGATATCATTCGGGTGCGCTTCACGGCCCGCCATTCTGAGCAGCAGTTCTTTTATTCCAGAGGCGCTGTCGATCAGCCTGTCCAGATGAATATCTGAGAGCAAATGCTCATGAACTGAATGCCGGTCTCCATCAGCGTCACGCTCTTCTTCCGCTGGCGTGCCGTTCCGGTATACCTGCGGGTCATCGGTTTGCGCGGGCGCGAGCGCCGCAAGGGCATCGGTCAGCCGCGCATTGAGATCAGGATCGGTTGCGAGCGGGGCAAGCCCCGCTGAACGCAGATCCAGCAGGGCGCGCGCGTCTGCAAGGTTTTTTTCCAGACGCAAGCGTATGGTTTTGCCATCGGGTGCCCCTTCGAACTGCTGCACCCACGAAAAGAATTCGCGCGCTTTCAGAAACTGTTGCCGGTGGCGGTCGTCGTCCCACGTGGGCGCAGGCAGGTCACCGGAATCTGACTGGTTTGCGGTCGCGCGTGGCACAGAAGCCAGCTGTTCCGAACGCTGCGCCATGGCTTTGTCAGGAGAAAGCGTCGCCCGTTTCGTCCGTCGTTGCGCTTCTTCAAGGTATGGCGTCAGGGCAGCCTCAAGTCTGTGCGCCAGCAGCCAGCGTACCTCAGACCAGACCGGATCATCGGGCCAGTCGCCGAGGTCGATTTCAAGGGCGGGCACAGAGATACCTGCGTTTGTCCATGGTGCCCGTTCCAGGACTTGCGACAGGGCAGGCAGGATCTCATTCCGGACCGCCGCAAGCAGGCGTTCGGGAGATGACAAAGGACCATCGGCTGCCGTTACCGCGATCTCAGCGGCCAGCGTTTCGATGGTCGCGGTTTCCTGAGGTGCCCGGGATATGCGCGCGGCGGTCTGCATCAGGAGACAGTCTCCGGCGCGCGTTCGGCCTGGTCGTCCGCATCACGCTCCTTTGGCTTGCTGTCTGTTTCTGATGCCTGGTCGGTTGTGGAGGCAAAGTCCTGCCAGTGGACCCGGATATGCACATGCGCAGGTGCCAGAGTCGCAACAAGACCTTCCACGTAATTGCGGTAGCTCTGCATTGATGTGCGCGCCGTCCAGCCAGGCAGGGCCAGATCGGCGGTATGTGCGTCACTGGCATCTGCACCACCGTCCTGGAATACCTTTTCGGACAGATGAGGAATTTCGGACTTCCGGTGAAGATGGAGCCAGGTTGCCCGGAGGCGGGCCACAGTGTTGCTGGCGTCTTCCTTTTTATCAATCACCGCACAGCGCATCAGGTCTGCACCATTGCCGGGATCATAAAGGATCTGCCAGTCGCCGCCCATGTAAGGGGCAATCGCGAAGCTGTCCGTCTCCACGACCCGCAGGAAATCCCTGCTGTGCAGCGCTCCGCTGACCACAAAAGGCGAAAGCTCCGCAAGCCGCTCAGAGGACAGGAGCGGCGCGTCATCCAGCAAAGGAACGAGCATATCAAACGGATTGATCGCGCCCACGACGATGATGTCGTCCTTGTCCTTTTTGGCCGAAACGCAACTGTCATCAATGCGCAGACCATAGTCGCGCATGACCTTTTCATGGGCATCGTCTGTCACCGGACCGAGATCGGCAAGCAAGGACAGTTCAGTCAAAAATCCACCGGGTCCGTCAGGCCCCGGCCCTGTTGCGCGGGCGCTGTTGAGCCAGGGCAGGGACAGGAGGTATTTCAGCCGCCATTCAATCTCAAAACGGTGCCGCCCGCGCACGGACCTGTAGCGGTGCAGACCACTGTGCCGCGTTGCGGGCATTTCGGCCCCCTGCAGCGCAATCAGGTAATCCAGCAGACTGATACGCTGACGATGTTCTTCTGGATCGTCGCTCTGCTGGCGTGGTCCTGCGGTGAAAACGCGGGGCAGGGCATCAAGGTCCGCAATCATGTCACGCAGGACACCATTGATCGCATCGCGGTATTCCGAGATCAGTTCGCCCGGATTATGCATCGAATACCCTTCGGCGCGGAACAGTCCGGGCAGCAGGCTGTCGACATGAGACTGGCCGAAATACCGCCGCCGTCCGGGGCGCAGAACGTCCCAGTCGGATCCGTCTACATGATGTACTGAGGCCGCGATCGTCTCGGCGGCGATGCGGTTGTATTCCTCCCGGATACGGGCGGGATCAAGAACCACCGCAGCACCGTTCAGTGTGAGTGTCAGGCCAATCTGATCCTGCGTCCTCGGCAGGACAGACCGGTAGAAAATGGCATCATCCCCGGCGGCCTTTGCTCCGGCGGGCTGCTGCAGGCTGAAGGAGCCGATATCCCTGACGCCGGGCAGCGCGCGCAGCTCTTTGAGGTGATCACTGATGTCCTTTGGCTGCTCCCCGTCGTGCCGGGCCGGGGCGAGAAGACGTTCGGGCGCCGTCCAGACATCAGCGCGCTGTGCGGCGTGACCCTCCCCTCCGGACCCGGCAAGAATGCCGGATACCCGGTGATAGAGCGCAGCAGCCACGGTCTCGGGCAGGGCCGCATCGGTGATTTCGACATTGCCATGCAGGACAACCCGCACCGGGCGCGCGACGTCTATGCGCCCCAGATCCGTACAAAGTGGCCGTGCCTGCCGGAACATTCTGCGGAAGTTGGCAACAATATCGGCATCCTGCTTAGCGGCTTCTGTGGGCATGAGAACGACGTCGACTATTCCGGGCCGGCTGGCGTCCGGCGGGGCGATCACAACACGTTCGACACCGGGGCATGTCCCGATCCAGGTCTGCAGGTCTTCGCGCCGTGCCGGCATGGTGCCCAGAACCTTGCGGGGTCTGAACAGCGCAAGATCGTGAAAACAGAAATGACCGCGCGGGTTGGTCAGAAGGTCACGGATCGGCAGGTCCGCCTGCCACGCAATCTGGCTGAGTGCGAAACAGGTCTGCTCCAGCAGTGTGACACCCGGATCATGCAGGTTATAATCCGTCCAGATTTCGCCGGACGCCTGTTGCGCGTAATCAATCGCTGCGCGACGCAGATCGTCAAAATCCCTGAGGGGTGAAACGGCGTCAGTCACAGCATCCCCGCATCACGGTCGGCGTCTTCACGCGCGCCCGTCATCAGACTGTCGAACCAGAGCTGTGTCAGATAATACCGCACGACTTTGCCCTCGCCGAAGTTTGCGTTGGTGCGCAGCTGAAGACGGAAATGGTGTTGCTGCTGGTCCGCAACCCAGCGCAGTCGCAGACGGTCAGCATAAGAGCCATACATTGCAGTCTGCGTTTTGATTGAGCGCCGCCGGAACAGCCAGTTCAGGATCGGGTTTCTGGGATGATAGGCGTTCATCGCGATGGCGTGCATCATCGAATAACGCCCCTTGCGCGGGTCACCGCCGGTGCCGGCTGTGACTTCAAAACACTGGCATCCGGTCAGTGGTTGCGTGATGTCATGCCATTTTCCGTCCGCTTTGACGTGGGGGATGCGGTGGCTGGTCACGCCGATACGTCCGCGCATCCGGGCGACACCATCCACATCCAGACGCCAGTCCGGCCGCTCGTTCGCAACGCCGATGCGGCCGTCCCGCGTGATGCTCAGACCTGCATCACCAGGTCCGTCCCGGGTTGTTTCCGCAGCAGGATCACCGGACACAAACTCAAGGGCTGATTTCCCCAGATCGGGACGAAAGTGCAGCGCGCCCGGAGCGTCGCCATGTTCGATCACCCAGGAGGGCTTCGGAGTGCCAAGACCCTGATAAAGGCTGAGCACCCGCAGTGAGGAGCCAACGGAATTCAGGCGCAGCCCGTCCGCATCCGTTTTGGCAAATCCGTCATCAACCTTGTTGACGGAACTGTCGATCAGGTCCCTGTATTCCGATGCGGTGGGCAGAGCCCCGCTGCGGAAGTAGGATTTGAGTGTGGCGCGATCTTGTTTTGTCACGGGATTGTCCTCTGGCCGACGATGAGCATGTCGCCAACTGTCAGATTGCCAATCCCGGCAGCTGAGGGCGCTTCATCATCAATTTCTGGCAGGATTGTGAGTACGTGGTCCGCCGCTGAGAGCGGCAGACTCCATGGGAATCTGGGGGTCAGCACCGGACCATAGGTGCCGCCGCGCGGGTCATGAACCGCCTGGGCGGTGTCGAGCAACTGGTAGCTGCGCGTGTCATCCCCCACGAGGTGCAGAACGGAAAAATCTGTAACATCCCGGACGTAAGAGAGACCCGCAATATGCGCGCGCAGCATGTGCACGTTGAGCGACCAGCCAAAGCGGGACAAGGCCTCATCCGCTGTCCAGACTGACAGATAGCCGGCCAGGTCACGGCGCAGCATCTGGGCCATGGCTCCGTTTTCCCGGTCTGCAGTAACGGACAGTTTGGCGCGGACCTGGAGGCGTTCGAAGGTCGGATTGACGACATCGAGCGTGATCTCTTCGTTAATGAAATCCGCCAGCCAGGAGCGGATGCGTTCCAGCGTGGCCACGTCAAACAAAGAGGGCGCGGGCGTTCTCAGCTCATGGCCAGGGCTGGGTTTCCGGGTCACCACAAGGGTCACATGTCCGGGCGCCGGAGCCGGGTCGTCGCAGCGCAGGTGCGGCAGGCATTTGGCCATCCAGACCTCAGGGAAAGCATCAAGAACCATCCGTTCCATGTCCCATGGCCGGACCCCGCGACGGCGGTGGCGCAGGCGCTCGCCCACCCGTGCGGTGAAGGCATCGGGGTGTTCCGGCGGCCGGATTTCGGCCGGTGTGGTGATCTCTGTCGGCGGCGAAAGCCCGCGCTGCGCGGGAGAGAACGACCAGGTGCGCGCCGCGTTATGGTCTTTCCATGTAGCGTCGTTGCGGCGGGCCCAGACGCCGTTGACGGTCACGCGGCTGAGAGCCGGGAAGATGTCCAGGTGGGGCCGCGTGGCAACTGCAGCCAGCCAGACACCGCCTTCGGGCATCTCAGAGGAATGGTTGGCGGCATCATCCGGCAGGTCGATGACCACCAGCCCTGAACGGACCAGTCCGGCAGTGGTGTCAGAGGAAATCGCCGTCTCGGGCAGATCGGTCCAGCCATGTGCAGACAGGTACTTCCACCGCAGGGGATTTGGTCGGGGGACCAGCCGCAGGTGGCCGGACTGTGCCATGTCAAAGGCAAGTGCTACCGGGCCGGTCGCATCCGCGCCGGTCAGCTGCAGCGCCAGATGACCGTACCCCATGCGCTCAGGGAAAAGCCTGATCCCACGGAGTTTGCGTTCCGGGAACAAAGGGGTCCGCCCGAACGGGCCGACCTGATGCACGGCTTCGCCCGGGCGGGCGGCATCCGGTGCGTTCAGCTCAATCGTGGCCTCAGCGGTATAGGCGAGGGTAAAACGGCTGATTTCGGGCACATAGGGCTCCGGCGGGATCTTCTTTTTGCCCAGCGGCAGCAATCGCGGGCGCATCGCATCCACGAGCGCCACCGGATACTGCCCGGCCAGAAAACCATCCGCTGTGCCG
This sequence comes from Roseobacter sp. S87, assembly GCF_055693285.1. Next base: position 3,132,296 of record NZ_JBVFTR010000004.1, on the reverse strand, counting down.
GTGAGCCGCAGACGGATCAGGCCCGCCCGTACAGTCTGGCGCGACTGATACTCTGCCGCCGTCACAACGCCGGTTGCGGGGATAGAGTGTCCGGAAACGCTGCCTGTGAACTGCCAGTCATGCAGCAGGGCGCCGGTGATCCCCTCTGTCTGAAACAGCGGCAGGGGTTCGTCGCTGACCGGTTTCCAGCCATCTCCGCTCAGGTATTCCACGGTCAGTTCAGGCGCAGGGATCTCAATGTTCTGACCATAGGTTTCGTAGTGCGCCTCAAAGCCGCCGACAGGATCAGGCATACCGCTCCAGCCAAGACTGATGCTGATTTCCGTTATGGGCTTGCGCGCCATTTCGGCGCAGCCGACCTGGAAAGTGGCGCCATCCTTCGGGCGGTGGCCGAAGGGGCGGAAGGTCTGATCGGTGACCACCGGCCCGGTATCCGAAAAGGCGGACAGCTGACGCAGACCAGTCACCTGGGTGCGGATACCAATGGTTTCAATGGTGTAGGCTTCGAAAAAGGAAACCGGGCAGAGCCGCGAATCCATCGCATACCGCAGGGCAAGCGTGGGCGCATGATCAGGCCCCGTCAGCGCAGGCGCGCTTTCGTCAAACCGCAGGCTCAGGGTGATACCGCCCGCCGAACGGGGACGGCGGATGGGCATCACCTGCATGATGTCGGGGCGCAAAGGCCCGTCTTCGGTGGTGACTGTGAGATCAAATGCATCGCCCAGAAGGCTCTGAAAAACATCCTCCGGCGGATAATCGATGGTGCCATCCGGCTTTTGGGAAAACGCGGCAAAGATCATGGAATTCTGCTCGTTTTCCTGATCCGGTTCCCCGTTCTCCGCATCCGCGTCAGAAACCCGGCCGATCAGCTCAGGGCGGAACCGCTCAACCTGCGCATAGATCCGGTCCCAGTAGCCGCCGGACGGGAAAGGATGCTGCTCAATCAGCGAAAGGGTCACAATCCGACCCAGCAGCACGCGCAGCTGCTGCGGGGTTTCGACCTCATTCATGAGGTACTGATAGATCAGGGAAACTGATGGTGTCCGCACCAGGGATGCGGCGTATTCTGCGACGTCGTCAGCGAGGACATCCACCGCAGTCTCAATTTTTCCAGCCCGGAAGCTGCGTACCAGATCAGGGTCCGCTGCCAGCGCAAGACGGACGTCCGGAGCGAATTGTTCGGGACCGGCACCCAGACGGCTGCGCAGGTCCGGTACATCGCTTGTGGCTGTCATTCTGCGGTGCATGTTCCGGGCCTGGAAGTCTTCGCAGGCCGCGCATCGCGACCCGGCGGACAGGCCGGAGCCTCGTTCCATATGCAGTGTCACTTCGATTCGCCGCGTTCCTTCGGCGAGTGACAGCATGGGGCTTGAGATATCAAGCCCGGTATCCAGCGGAAGCTCCGTGCCACTGGCGAAAAGCGGCGCACTGGTCGGCGGATCGTCTGGGCTGATGCGGGCCGCGCGGAGCCCTGTGATCCCGGCCAGCGCGCGGTGGTAAGAGATATCCGGATTGGTCTGGTAGCTGAGCACACAGACATCACTGACCCGTGCAGTGCTGAGCGGTACCGCGGCCTCTGTGCTGAACCGCTGTACCGTGCCATCGGCCAGCAGTGCTTCCAGACCTGCCCCCTGTGCAAGCACACCAGCGCGGGGCACTTTGCCAAGATCAAGAAGGACTTTTTCAGGACCGGCCTCAGCGGGTTTCTGACCGATAATGTCCCGATAGTAGTGATCCGTGTGCCGCGCAGGGAGTTTGTTGATGGCAGCATCCACATGTTCGGCGGTGCGCAGTTCGGCCATCAGCAGGCCCAGACCGGGATCCATCCGTCCGGACCGGATGCGCGCCTCAAATGCCTTTCTGGCAACAGGTTGCAGCGCAGAAACGGCGTTGCGCAGGATCGTGTGGATGGCACGCATGCGTTCGCGGGTGGCCCTTGCAGCAGCAAGCGCGCCATGCGCCCGGCTGGTCTCCCGCACACTGCGGTGCTCGCCTGCCCGCCGCAGCACGACGGAAGGCCGGACACCTGCCAGTGACCGCGCAAGCTCCGTCAGGGCGACTTCCTGATCGAGCTGCTCCAGCTGGCGCGAAAAAACCACCGGCTTCTGCAGACGAATCCGCCGCAGCCAGCCATCAAGAAGCGCTGCGAGTTCACTGGTCTGACGCAGCGCGTCATCGGGTATCTGCTCCAGAGCTTCTGCAAATGCGAAGCCATGATCATGCGCATTGAAAGCAAGGATCTGAGCATAGAGCCAGGCCGGTTCATTCTGGAACAGACGCGCCCAGGGACCCGCGTGTCTGTTTTCGAGGGCCACGGCGACATCTGCGGCCTCCAGCCGTTCACCCGCCTGCGCAAACTTTACCGCAAGATCGTCAGGGCGCACCTCAAACCGCCGTGGCGCCAGCGGGCGTGGCAGACGCTCACCGGCCTTCGAGCCGGGCGTGACGCGGATATCCTGCCAGCGGGGGCTCATGTTATTCTGCCTCCTCATCGTCGTCTGCCGCTGGCGGCAGATCAGAAAGGAAAACCCCGGTCAGCGTCCCGGCGTCGCTCTCGATCAGAAAGGTGCCTCCAGCTGAGACGGGTGGTGCGGGCCGCTCCTCAGGGGCGAACTGTGCAGATTCGAAAACCGCCCGGAACGGCACGGCATCCCGGCCGGTCTTGAAGGGTGGCAGGGGCGGTCCATCGCCTTTCTGCACGGTCACAACGCCCTTGCCGCTGCTGACAAACCGGCCGCCGCACTGAAACAGGTTGGTCCAGGAAATCTGGTCGAACGGCAGCTCTGCATCAAAGCCGCTGGCCGCGAAGGTCCCCTGGCCGGAACCATATCCCGCAGTGAACGCAAAGCGACCCTTTGCCCGGATGACCGAAATGGTGCCGCCCTCATCTGCGGTGATCAGCTCCAGCGCAATGGGACCTGCAAAGGTAACCGACCCGGTGGAGGGTATTTCGATCTCCGCCGCTCCGGGGCCGATGACCATGGGACCGCTGAATTCCTGATCAAAGATGTTGTAGGAAACGTCATAGACATTCGGCAGAGAGCCCGACGTTCCGAAGCCACCGCGTTCTGACGCATCTGCCTTGCGTGAACCGACGCCGGGCGTGCTGTCGCTGGGGCGTTCCTCGACCTGCGCGGAGCGGTCGATAAACGAAAAACGCGGCGCGAGACCCAGGTTGGAACTGCGCCCGGTCAGCAGAACAGTGTCGTAGTCATAGCCAGCTGCCGCAGACCTCCGCAGCAGAGACCCGGCCATTTCCTTGTCGTCTTTGTCCTCGGCGATGCAGGAGCCTGCCGCAGGTGCGATGCCGATGAGACGGTCTGTTTCTGTCGGCTTGAGAAATTCGGGCAGTCCGATTTCCGGCAGCTCCGGCAGTGGCAGCTCTTCCAGCACGGAACATCCTGCCGTCCCGATCAGCAGGGCAAGACCCGTCATCCGGGCCAGAAGCGATATGCGGGCCACCGCCACGGGCCTCAGATCGCCATGACCGGCGTGTCAGACACCAGCGTGCCTTCACGGATGTAGAAGGGGTACACCATGTTAGACCGGGTATTGGTCTGATTTACCGTGTAATCCAGCGCCACACCAATGCGGCCTTCCAGCCAGTCGGTCATGATTGCTTCAATGCGGTGAACAGTGATGCGCGGTTCAAAAAACAGGATGGCCTGGCGCACGGCGGTCTCAATACCTGCCTGGGTTTCTGAATCATTGGGTTCAAAGACATAGTCGTGGATCCGGCACCCATAGGTCGGCTGCATGATGCGTTCGCCCGGCCGCGTGTTCATCAGGATCCGCAGGCTTTCGGCCACGTCTTCCTCAGCCTCCGCCATGCGTATCTCGCCCGTTGAAGGGTCAAACTCCGGTGGAAAGTGCCAGCCACGGCCAAGGAACCCGGGATCATTCTCCTGCATGGTTCAGCCTCCGATGATCACGGTTGGTGCGCCGGTGACAATCGTGCCACCGTGCGCTGTGGTGTCGCCCAGTGCGCGCGGCCGGACTGCCGCCGATCATCACGGTGGCCGACCCCTTGGTGATGGTGGCCGTTGGTCCGACGCAGACACAATTGTCGCCCAGTACTGCCGCAGGCAGGCCGACGATCAGTACCGTGGCCTCGCCCGGCCCGACAATCGGACCGCCCACGTGTGGCACCACCCCGTTCACCGCGGGACAGGTATGCATGTCGGTCAGTCTTGCTGCTGGTGGCATCCCCCCGGACCCCCTTTTGCCTGGTGTTGTTCAGTTAATCATCACGACGGACCCTTCGACCGTGGTCTGACCACCGGAGGAAAGCTTGGCGGTCGCATTCCCTTCCACGGTCAGTTCGGTCTGTGCGGTACAGGTGATATTCATGCCCTCAACCGTTGCATCCTGCGTGGCCTCGGCCACGATGTTGCCCGTTGCGGTCAGGGTAATGTCCTTGTCTGTGGTCAGTGTGATGCCGTTGCTGTCCATGACGATGGAGTTCCCGTTCATGTCCTCAAGACTGAATGCACTTTCATCGTCATCCATTGTCAGGATATGGCCTCCCGGCGTTTCGACGGTGATGATTTTCTTCTCATCGTCGAAGGTCATTTTCAGCTCTTCACGCGTTGTGATGGTTTTGACGAAGTTGTCGTCGGTGGCTTCGACCGGACGCTCTGCTGTGGCGTTGTGCAGGGATCCGACGATGATGGGTGCCTCCGGATCCGCGTTGAGGAAGGCGACGACAACCTCATCGTCGATTTCCGGCAGAAACTGGATGCCCGCGCCTGAGGACGCATAGGGTTGCGCGTACCGGGCCCAGACTTCAGCGGGCGGATCGCCCACCACGGGAAGCCGGATTTTGATGCGCTGCATGCCGTCCTCGTCCGGGGCTACCTCCAGCACTTTACCGATCTGCAGGCCATGGACCGGCGTATTGACTGCCTCCGCTGCGGGGGCCGCCATCCCGGTGCTGTCCGAGGTCCAGTCCTGGGGCAGGCCGAGCCGTGCCCTTGTTGTCCAGGTGCCGGCGCGGATGTCGTGTTCGGTCGCCGCAACAAAACCGATCCCGCCAAAACGTTCTCCGACGCCCTTTATCTCAAGCGTGTCCATCGGCCAGATGGCACCGCTGCCCGGAAAAAGAACCGACCCGTGCATTGCGGCCAGCCCGGCGCGGGTCGTTCGGGATTTGGTAATGGTCGTCAGTTCGGCGCTCGGGATTTCCCGTGCTGTAAAGGTGGTATGCACCCTGTCGCTGAGCACTTTGGCCAGGTCCGCCGGCGTGCTGTTGCCAGGGACAGGCGCTGGTACCGTGGCAGAGTTTCCCGTGACGACATCCTGATCTGCCTCGCTCCACGAAGTGGCGTCTGCAGATTTGATCATGCGATGGGCGTCAACGGCCATATCGAGATCAAGAATATCCATACCGACCTCGACGGTCAGTGCCGCTGCAACCGACGTATCCGGTTCTTTTACGGACACTGTTGCGTCATCGACAAAGACTACCATGCCATTGCGGTCGGCCAGCAGGCGCAGATAGTCCCAGTCTGTTGCGCCGACGCGTAGTTTTTCCGCGGCCTCATCCGTGCTCGCTGTCACATCCGCGGTCAGCCCTGAGTCGCTGTCACTGATCAGCGATGTCATGATGTCACTGTCCTTCATCTCCGAATAGGCAGCGGAGGTTCGGATTTCTGTCAGCCCGATCACCTTGTCGCGGCAGATGAGTTCGATGCGCATGCCACCGGTTCCTGTCAGCCGCATGCGGCTGGTGACCAGAACGCCTGAAAAAATCCGCTCCTCGGCCTCGCTGCCATAATATGCGCTGATTTCGTATTCGGCGCCGGGCTTAAACAGGTCATCGTCGAATTCGGTGAAATCATCCAGCTGAGTGCTGCTTGCCTCGATAACGATCATCGCCTCGGGCACGCGGTTGATTTCGTTGCGTACCCGGACCGACGCAATCTGGGTGGTGTCGGGAAGCTCGTTACCGTCTGCTTTGATGATGACCCCGACAGGGCCGTCTGCGTTTTTCAGGGGGCTGTCTGCCATGCGCGCTACCTCATCGGCGGGAAACGCAGGAGCGTGTTCGGCTCCAGGTCCCGGAAATTGTCGAGGTCATTAAAGGCGGCGATTTCCAGATACCGCCCGGCGTTTTTATAAATCCGGTGACACAGCAGCGGCAGCGTGTCACCTGCCTGGACCCGGACGACATGCGTCAGATCCGGCGACTGGCGACCGGCCTCCAGGGCTTCCTGGGCGGCTGTCCGCGCTTCGATGAAATTCAGTTTGATCTTGGCGCGCAGCGCGGTGCCATCCGGGTGAAACAGCGTGTAGTCGACGGACATGTCCGTCAGCCTGCCGAAGAACTCCTTGAGCCCGCTGCCCCAGATGATCTTGACCGCCGTGGGCTCGTGTTCCTCGCCATCATAATCGTAGCATACGGTGCGCAGCTTATCGATCTGATCTGCAACCGGTTCTGTTGAGTCCGGCACAACGCCCGTCCCGTCAATGGTCAGAGAGAAACTCAGCTTCTCGGGATCCGCCATCGAGTACTTGGGCACCGCACCGGATTTTCCGACCGGCGCTTCGCCCTTCCCCATCGTACCCGTGTACTTGAGCGAGAAGTTGTGGCTGTAGCTCTCCGGGTTGATCGTTGCCTCAAACGTGTTGGCCGCGCCACTGCGTGGTTCGATCTTGCTCGACTGGATCGAGCAGCGGATGATCTTCAGCTTTGCCACGGCTCAGCGTTCCCGCGCGCGGCGCGCGGCATCCGCGATACGCTCTTCCATCTCGCGCAGCAGATCATGGCGCATCTCTTCGAGCGCTTCGTTTATGTCGTCACGGTTCGCGGCAGCGCCTGCCTCCTCGCGCGCAGGCCCGAACCGGCCCTTCAACACGAGTGTCCCGATTTCAACGGCCATCAGACAGACCTGACCAGCGTATTGTACGCCAGTTCGATCGTCTCGACCGCAAGTTCATTTTTCATCGCGTCAAACCCCCCGACTGTCCATTTGACAGGATAGGCATTCCCGACGGTCCAGACGGCCACCGGGATGCGCTTTTCGTTCAGCAGCGACACCGTGATGTCCTTGGGCACAATGGCATCCGCAAAATCTCCCTCGATGGTCGATTTGCACCACTGCACAAGGCCGCTTGCCTGCGTGGTCAGTCCGCGCTTCAGTTTCAGGTTCCCGCGCTTGGCGGGTTTCGGCAACTGATGCACGAACCGGTTTTCCCCACCCTCGACCACGGGTTCGGTGTCCAGACCGCTTTCAAGACCTGAGACCTCCTGAAACGCCATGTCGGGCACTGGCGGGACCATTCCCACGAACATGACCGAAAAATGAAACGCAACAGGAGGAGTGAGCAGGTCCATATGGTTACGCGTTCTCGATCACGAAACCTTCGTGTGCGATCTCTATGCTTTCCACGGCGACCTCATTGCCTTCGGCCTTGAGATCGGTGCTGGTGACCTTGACCGGGAAGGCGTTCTGCACCTTCCAGACCATCGTCGGCGCCTGGGTCTCATCAAGCAGCGAAATCGTGATCGCCTTGCGTTTGATCACGTTCATCTGGATTTCCGCGAACCAGTCAAAGATCGCGTTGTCCTGGATGAACACACCCTTCTTCATGGTGATGTTGCCGGACTTGATCATGCCGGGCATTTTCACTTTTGAGAACACCGGGCTGTTACCGGCGCGGTACTCCAGCACCTCGCTTTCGATATCCAGTCCGGAGACTTCCTGAAACGCCAGTTCCGTGTCGTCCCACTTTACCTGAAAGTGGAACTTGGGAAGCGGCCAGACCGCCGTTGTCTGGGCGGAGCCATCATCTGCCATTGTAATTGTCCTTCCTGTTCAAAACTTATGATTTCTGCATTTGCTGCTGGAACGTGATCTCGATGAATTCCGCCGGCCGCGTGACCGCCACCAGAACCGTGATCAGCAGCTTGCCCTCAAGGATATCCACCGGCGTCATCGTCTCGCCCAGGCCTACGTGAACGCTGAACGCATCCGTGGGCACCGCACCGGCCAGACCGCCCGCTTTCCAGACCGAGGTCAGGAAGTTTTCGATCATCGACCGGATCGTGACCCAGGTCTGCGCTGTGTTCGGCTCAAAGACATAAGCTTTGGCCGCGAGCCGGATCGATTCCTCGATCATGATCATGGTCCGGCGCACGTTGATGTAGCGCCAGTCTAGGCTGTTGCCGTCGAGCGTCCGTGCGCCCCAGACAAGAGTGCCCTCGCCGACAAACGGCCGGATCGCGTTGATCGATTTGCCCGTTGTGGACACGTTGAGATTTTCCTGCTGGGCATGATCGATGTTGACCATCGGTCCGGTGACGCCGGCAACAGACACGTTGGCGGGGGCTTTCCAGACGCCGCGTGTGTTGTCGACCGCTGTGTAGACACCGGCCATGGCCGCAGCAGGCGGCATGACGTTCATGTATGCTGCGATAGCATTCATTACATCGGTATAAAGCGGCACGGTAGCCCGCATCGTTTTGTCGATTGTGCCGGTCATCGGATCCGTTGGCTGGTTTTCGGCGACAACACCATCGACAAGGATCTTGATTTCCTTTGCTTCCGACAGCTCACCACCGACGACCAGCTTGTAGCGGACAGCGGTTTCAGCGCTGCGGAACTCAGAGCTTGGCGTAAGCGTGATGTCCGTGCCGTCCACAGTCCAGACGCCGACGCCCTTGCGGGTCACGGTTTTATCCTTGACCTCTGCAACGGCTGCGGCTTCCGCGTCTGCGACGGCTTTCTGCAACGGTGCGAGATCGGTGCCATCTGCGGCATCATTCAGCGCGGTGCGCGCCGTCTGCACCGCGTCGGAGGCATTTTTGACGGCGACCTCATCCACAGCGTCTGCGCCCAGAAGGACAACGCCATCGATTGTTGTGCCTTCTTCGGCCACCGATACCTTGACCGGCTTTTCCTTGACCACATCAGGCAGGGCGATAACGTCCGTGCCGACGGTTATTGCAATGGTCCGTGCGGAGGTTTTCACACCCTCGTTGTCGGTGATCACCAGTTCAAAGAAACCGCCCGCACCGTCGTTGCCGTCGTGCACAAAGCGGATCTTGCCGTCGTCAATGTCCTTTTGCGTGAATGCAAAGATAGGGTCAGCGCCTGCCAGTGCCTCGGCACCGGCATTTTTCGCACCCGTGACGATCTTACCCTTCATCTGGGTCAGCACGTCTGCGGGGTCACCCTCAATCTTGTATTTCAGCTCGGATGCTTCCGCGAGATCATCAGCGGCGTGGATGTCTGTGCCCTTAAGCACGGAAATACCACCCTTTGTAACCGAGATCGTAAAGTCACCGGTGACAACGGCCGTGCCGACCTTAAGGATCTCAGGCGTCAGGGCCTTGTCCATATTCACAGACCGCTTGAGCAGCGAGATGAAGGTGTTGCGGCTTTTCAGTTCGATATTTTCAAAGGTAAAATCGCGCGACTGATACACCGCGCTGTCGAGCCATGGATAATAGGCGGCCCCGTAATCGAGATAGTTGGCACCGACATCCATACGGAACCGGGCAATCGGATCACCGCGCGGGCTGCGCTCGTCGAGGTAACCGCCATGCACGTCCAGGATCGCAAAGCGGTTTTTCATCGTATAGCCGCAGTGCGCAAGCATCTGCTGCTGGACCTTCGCGGCGTTCTGACGGTTCAGGCGTGTAGTTTCCGGAATAACCACCATCGTGGGCTCGGGCTCTTTTTCGAGCCGCGTGATGGCTTTGAGCATTGCGTCGCCATCAATCGGGTCCGAATAGGAACCGATCGACGTCACATAGCAGGTGCCGCCGCCATTCAGGAAGAAGGCGCGCATCGCGGAATAGAGCGTGTAGGCCGTGTTGGTCTGGATCAGTTCATACTTTTCCGGACCGGTCGGACCATTTGCCGTAAAGACCGCCTGCGGCAGTTCGGCTGCGGCTGCCGTGTCTGCATCCTCGCCGTAAGGCTGACCGGTCCGCTCCTCAAAAGCGCGCAGTTTGAATGTCGGCTCAGGCGCGCCGCCAAAGTAGCCGTGGTATTCCGAGACCGATGTGATCTTCATCGGGGTCTCGTGCAGGGAAACATTCCCGTTCATCGCTTTTTCGGTGTAGCCGATAAACGCCGGAACTGCTGTGGCGACCTGCACAACAGAATTGGGAAAGGCGCTCTTTTCGACAATGTAGACGCCGGGGGTTTTCATGACCATGCTTCGGGTCCTCCTTTAAAAGATCGATACGTAAATGTCGGACTGGATCAGTGCGCCGGCGCCGTCAGGCGCGGTCACCGTGGTGAAAACGGCCTGCGGTGCAGGCAGAACAGGGATCAGGGTGCGGGGGCCGAACGGGCCCGGCCGTGAAAGACTGAACCGCTGCAGCGGACGGGCCCGGGCGGGCAGAGGGCTGCGGGTTCGGATTACATGCGCAGGCGTGCCGTCGGGCAGGTCCACGGACCCAAGCGGGTCAAATTCGATTTCGCCTTCGGCGTCCTCGATGATCACCTCATCGCTGCCGGGGCCGGTCACATGATACGCCCAGTATGAGGCGAGAGCCTCGCAGCGCAGGGTCATCCGCCGCAGACTGCCGGGCACCAGCCCGATGCTGACCTGAGCCAGTTTCCGGCTGGAAGGCGGTTGTGGAACGTCCGACGGACCGGCGGCACTCAGAACGGCATGATCCAGATGCTCCGGCAGACCGATCTGTGGAATATGGGTCCAGTCCGCACCATCTGTCAGCGCGATGACATCGGTGTTCTGGACGTCCAGGTCCAACGACACAGCTTCTGGCAGCTCGGTGTTATCCTCTTCTGCCAGAATGAGGATGCGCGGCCCCATCTGGCGCAGCAAAAGCCCTTCTTTGTCAAACCCGGCGGGATCTGTGGGCCGCACCGTAACAGGCGGCATATTCGGGGCGTAGTAATCATGTTCCAGCCGAAGCTGTGCGACAGCGCCCCAGGTCATCAGACTGCCTCCGCGGGTCTGGTGTCACCGCCCGGCGCACGGATGAGCGGCGTAACAGCGCGCACGGCACCGGCGTCGATCATGACCGAGCGCATCTTGAACATCACCGACGGGACATAGCGCCCGCCAAGGTTGCCCCAGAGCTGGCCAACCTCTTCGACCCGCAGATTGGAAATTTCGACCGTCAGCTGGGAAATACCCGTGGGCATCTCGGGCACCAGCTGCGGTGTCATGACGGGATTGGCCTGAAAAAACATCAGAGCAGCCGAGATAAGTTTAAGGCCCTCGCCATAGATTTCCGGATCATGCCCGGATGCGAGCATAAAGTAGATATCGAGGTGCACCGGCGGCGCCTTGCCCAGTTGCACGGAGGTCCGGGGGCGGGTGCCTCGCGGGACGGAATCCTGTGCGATGTTGGTCAGGAACAGTGTCAGCCGGTTGCGCGATTCAGCTGTCGGTTTGCCCTCTGCATCCGAGAGCGGGCCTATCGCCACCAGATCCTCGGATACCCCGAACAGCGCGGAAAGATGCGCGTTCAGCCGGTCACTCACAAGGTTGAGGGCCTGATCAATCACAGCGGCACAGCACCTCCGGTCCTGGACAGGTAAGGTGCGCCGGAACAACAGGGGTCGGAGAGCGTGGCAGCGGCTTACCTTTCGTTAACAGCTTTCCGCAGCGTAACCAGGAGTTGTTCAAAAGCAATATCGTTCGCCTTTATTTTTCAATTTTTCCGGGTGGAGCCGATCAATTTTCTACTTTTTGTCCGTATCGCAGGACGATTTTGACAAACCCGGATACCGCGAGGCCGCTGGCCAGAAACCAAAGAGAAACATAGAGATAGATGCCAAGCATCAGACGGTCGTCGCTTTGCTGCGAGATCACAGTGTTGGCCCGTCCGACGATCTCATTCGCGCCAATGACGGAGGCCGTCGCCGAGGCCATGATGATGATCAGAAAGTACTGCGTCCAGGCGATGACAAAGGTTTCAAGCGCTCCGGGCTGACCTTCGGCGCGCTGCCGGAAGTAGCCCAGGGACTGGTCGGAACAGAATCCGATAACCGGGAAAATCAGTGCCAGTGATGCCTTGATCCAGAGCGGGACGGCGTGGATCGAGCCGCCGATTTCCACCTCACTTGGGATCATGGAGGCCATGTAAAAGAGCAGCACGAAACTCGGCACATTGCGGCAGATGTTCGTGGCCAGCCTGGAGGGGGCATCCAGCACCGTGGCCCCCCCATGACGCAGACGCCCCAGGCTGACACCGAGGAGCGTGCCGACCGCCATCGCAATCGCCGAGATCAGCAGGTTCATCGCGAAGCCGGCGGCAAGATATCCGGTGTGGGGCAGCACGTCCTGGATCATGTGCGCACCAGCCTGCGCCGCAGCGCTTTGAACACCCACAGAAGACCGAGCACCAGCAGGAAATAAAAGACGAGCAGGCCATTCATCATTGTGGCGGTATCAGCGCCCTCGGACACCAGAAGATTGATGGTCGAAATCAGTTCGCCCACGGCAATTGCGCTGGCCATACCTGCAGCCTTCACAATGTTCACACAGGCGGCGACCAGCCCGTCAAATCCACGGGAAACAGCGCCGGGCAGGAGTGACAGGGCTGTACGGTCGGGATGCGCCGCCTGCTCAGCGGTCAGTGCGTGGCTGAGAATGATGGTGTTGGTCGCACCCGCATAAAGCGACAGGATCACAGCGGCGATCCCGAAAGAGCCGGGCACAAAACCGCCCGAGTTTCCGAGAATGCCGCCGAGGCCAAAGAAGACTATGTAGAGCTGAAGGATGGGCGGGGTCATCCGTGCCACGGTGATCAGGATGCGCTGTGGGATCAGCAGAATCCGCCCGATCAGCCCCATGCCTGAAAGCACGGCATTCATCAGCGACAGCGTGACACCAACAAAAAGCGAACCCACAATGGCCAGGGCACTGAGAGCCAGGGTCAGCGTCAGACCTTTCGCCAGCCGGGCGCGGTTATAGGGGCTGGCCGCCGCGCGCAGGTCAATGCCCGTCATCTCATAGAGCAACACGATCCATCCCGGCGGGTCCGGGTCCGGTGCGGACTGCAGTGGTGCTTCGTTCAGGCAGATGTCCGGGCGCTGGCCGCTTCGCAGATCCCGGGCGCACAGGCTGGCCCCTGCGCTGGTTTCGCGCCAGAGTGTGTTCTTTTCACGCACAAAATCGCTTTGGGGGATGCCCCATTTATCCTGCAGTTCCAGGATCCGGCCCGACGCGTGCCATTCGCCGATCATGTCAGAGATGAACCGGCCAAGGTCTTCCTTCTCGGTTCCCTGAGCCACCAGAACTGCCCAGGGCGACACGAGAATGGCCTCATCCATGATGCGGAAATCCGGATCCGGCTGGTCGAGGATGAGCTGTGCCAGGGCGGTGTCATCGAACGCCCAGCCAACGCAGCGTTCCTGCTGCAGCGCCAGGCGGGAATCGCGGTTGGACGAAAAGTATTCCCCGTCGATCCCGTAGTCCTCTTCAAGGGCCCGGTTGTAGTAGGCCCCGCGGTTAAGGCAGAGCTTTTCGCCGCGCAGATCGGCCCAGGAGGTGAAATCATAGACGCTGCGGGTCAGTACGACGACACCGCTGGAGTAATAGTTGGGTTGCAGCAGACCGGCCTGCCTGCGGCGTTCGGCGGTGTCACCGGTCGTGGCGATCACAACATCGACCACCCCCTGGTTCACACGCCCTATCCGGTTGCCCGAAGTCACCGCCTGAAGTTCCAGCCCGACCCCCAGACGATCTGCCAGATCGCGGGCGAGATCCGGCTCCAGCCCGACCAGGGCCCCTTCACTGTCGCGCATGCCCCAGGGCGGATAGTCATCCTTGACGCCTACGATCAGTGTGCCGCGCTGGAGAACATGCGCCAGCCGCCCTGTTGGTTCTTCCGGAAGGCCGGCCCGCAGGTCCGGCGGTACATCCTGAGCCGCAGCAGGTTGCGTGATCAACGTGCCTATCAGGGCAACAAGACAGGCGATCGTCCTCAGCATGTTGCCTCGGCGCATATGCCGTATCCCCAGCGCACCGGACAGACCGGGGTCAGCATACTGTCGATCCAGCGCGCCAGACCGTTATGCAGCAGCCAGCTTTCCGGCAGCACGCTTTCGCAGCTCAGCTTTCGCAGGGTGAAGCCCGCCGCTGCCAGCTCCTGTGCCAGTTTTGCAGGATCAAACAGCTGGTAATGCAACACGACGTCCTGGCCATCTTCGGTGCGGCGACGGTAATGCACGAGGCCATCCCGCGCGCCAGCCGCCTGTTCCGCGCGAAAGCGGCGCGCGCGGTTCGGCACCGAGATCAGCAACCGGCCCGAACCGGGTTTAAGGGCGCGGAACATACGGGCCAGAGCATCTGCCCGCGCATCCGGATCTGTGATGTGGCCCAGAACGCCGAACAGGCACAGTACGAGGTCAAACGGCCCGCGTTCCTGAACATGCCGGTCCAGATCTGCTGCTTCCGGACCCAGCACCGCCAGATCATCCCAGCCTGCAGACATTGCGCGTGACCTTACGGTATCAAGGGCGGCAGGGCTCACATCAAACCCTGCGGCACGCCCGACAAGCCCTTGAAGTCGCAGAATATATCTCCCGCTGCCACAGCCAAAATCGAGAACCGCGCTCTGCGGGGAAACCATTCCTGCAATCCGCTGCCACATTGTCCGGTTTGGCGATGGGTAGCGGCGGTCATAAAAGCCGGACGTGAAATACAGTTGATAAGACGCGCGTGTCGTCGCATCCCCCGGTGTCACTGGCGGCTCACTGGTGTCGGGCCGGTCTGTTTCCTGAACCGTCAATTGGGGCTGACGCTGCCGGTACCCAGCACGTCCTCCAGTCTTTTGCGCCAGTCGCGGTTGCGCATCTGCCTGATGAGGGCGCGGTCGATCTGGCGGCGCAGGTCTTCGGAAACCGACACATGCGAGATACCCCAGCCGTAGGGTTCGTTCCGGTAAACGTTCGGCAGCACGGCAATTTTGTTTTCGTAGGTATCCTGACGGCTCAGATAGGTCAGCGCGATCCAGTCCCCCAGCACGCCATCAACCTCGCCCCCGGCCAGCAGGTTGGCGGCCTGACGCCAGCTGCTCACAAGACGGACACCGCCCGCGAGCGCTGGGTCGTCGTCTACGGTGATGTCTTCGCGTTCGGGGTCTTCCGGATTGCAGACGAGCTGGTCGACACGCCGATCAAGCGCGGTGGCGAGGTCTGTTCCTTTGTCCGCGTCCCCTTTGAGCTTGCCGTACTCAGTCAGCAACAGCGCCTGGGCGGTGGAACAGTCAAGGGTGGCGATGCGCATCTGAGTGAGTTCGGAAGCAGGCACCTTCTGCTGCGCGCCAACGGAGCCGACGAATGCCGACGTCAGAACGCCCAGCAGGGTTGCGGACAATGCGGTGCCAACAACCGCGAGGAAAATCTCCAGAACTTTCGCTACAGCAGTGGAATAGCCGTCCCCGACGCCCCGCAGGCCGATGGTCCGGATAATTGACTCCAGCAGAGACCGCAGCCACAGCGTTGCCCGCCCGCCGGGATCGTCTTCTTTCGCGAACAGCAGCCAGCGGATCAGGAAGGCCATAATGAGGTTGAATGTCAGAAACAGGAGTACGGCCTGGGCAACCGTCGGGTGCAGGATCGTTTCAGCAACGATCTTTTTCGCCTGGGTGAAATCGATAGCGTTCGACGGCGGCAGGGCCAGGGCAAGACCGGATGACAGATACTGCTGAGAGAAGTCATAGGACTCCATACGCTGCGAGGTGATTGTCAGCGGTGCAATCACTACGTCAATACGCCCCGACACGAGGCCGATCTCCTGTCCGTCGATTGTGTTGCAGGCAACAAAGGTCACGTCAGGTGCCACTGTCCGGCCGACGTCATCCGGGACAAAAAGCGACCGTTCCACCCGCCGCCAGAGCTCATATGCGAACCCGGCCGGAGCGCCGGAGGCGTCAAAATAGGCAAAAGGTTCAGCGTTGTCCCGCAGTGCGACGACTATATCACCGGCCGGACGGACCTGTGGACAGGCATGTGCCGGTGCACCGGTTCCGGTGAGGGTTGTGATGATGAGGGAGAACAGGAGCAACGCGCGGATGATCAAGGTCTTTGCTCTTTCCCGGAGTGATTTATGGCTTCAATTCAACTATTTAAGAGAGAAACATCTTGAACAGCTCAACCCTAGGGCAAATTTCCGCCGATTTGCAAGAAAACAATTCAAACGGGAATTCAGAAGTGACCAGCAACCAGAAACCTTGATTTGGCGCACCCCTCTCTCTAGCCTGACGGGAAATCCGATTGATTTTCCGCGTTCGGCGGGAGCAGGAGCCAACCCCGGATGAGAATACGCGAAGCGCAGAGTCAGCGGACGCAGAAGGTGTTGCCATCTGCCGTTCGTCCTGCGCCGATCCCGCAGGATGGTCAGGGGCTGTCAGGTCTTCAGGCCGCGGCAGACATGAGCCGTCCGCGCCAGACAGCCGCAACACTGCAGGCCCGCGCGCGGAGTCACAGCCCTTCCGTCAGCAGGCCCCCGTGCCGGTGATCCAGCGGGCCGCAGTGATCCCCTATGACACCTGGAAATCGCGCAGCGCAAAGGCGGGTCTGAAGCGCTCGGATCTGTTGCTGCGGATCGACGAAGCGCTGATCCTCTACCAGGCTTCCGTCTTTATGGACGTGAAAACGCAAAAGGAGCGGCTGCAAAACCTGAAGCTGCGGATCAACGCGTGGATCGGTTCCAAAAATGCCAAATACGCCAACAAGAAACGCAATTCGCGCCGCATGAAGGAAGTGCAGGACCTGTGCGATCAGGTGGAAGCGAAACAGGTCGAACTGAACGAAGTGCCGGATGACAATCCGGATGTTGGCAAACGCACGATCTTCACCTTCGACATCTACAACCGCATCCGGCTGCGCGTGCAGCAGATCATGTCGGTGCCACCGCGGGACATCGAAACAGAGACGGCAGAAAAGATGGTCGCTGGTCTCGCCGAGATGCGTGAGAAGGTGCGCGATATTGATGGCTACCATGATCCGGTGACCGCCATCTGGGATGCCTGTTCTGTTATGATCGCGCTGGGTGAAACACGGCTGAACGTCGCGGTCGCAGCAAAGAAATTGCGGCGGCATCCGCGCCCTGTGCCACTGGATCGCTACCGGGCGCGTTTCAAGCGCCATTACGCCCGCGCCGAAGCGCAGATAGAAGCGCAGAATGACAGAGGGCGCACTGTTGCGCCGCATGTTCTGGCATCGATGCAACAGGCGCGGGATGATGTGGCCCTGTATTCGGCGATTGCAGGCAAAGGGGAACCGGAGGAGACAGATTTCGACCTGCCCGAAGGGTTCAGCGAATCCATGGATCTGGCTGGCGAAGCGCTGAATGCGCTGGGTATGCAGGGCACGGGTGGCGTGGGCAACGAAGGTCTGGAGGATTACTGGAAGACGACGATTCCGGATGGTGAATCCGAACAGAAAACCGCAGCAAAACAGATGGCGGCAACCATCATGGGCGGTCTGCACAGCGCTATTGAGGACGACCCCGGTGCCATGGACAAGGTGTCGGGCAGCGCAGATATCGGCACCAGCGCGGTGATGAGCGTCAAACTGGGTGCCGAGATCGGCAGGTTGTTTGCCATCGTCTCGGACTGTAACCGGCGCCTGAAAACAGACCCGAAAAACAGCAAGCTCAAGGCCAGAAAACGCAAAGCAATCGCCGAACTGACGTTCCTGTCTACGGTAGGCACCACAGAGATGCTGGGCAAATATCTGGGCGGTGCGTTCACGGCGATGCGCGGCAACGGCCAGAAGTTCGATTCGAACATGTTCAGCAGCGACAGCACCGATGTCAGCACGGACATGAAGCTGACCGGTGATGCGGCTGGTGTCGTGCTTGGCGCGGTCGACAGCGTCAAAAATATCGTCACGATGTGCAAAAATATCTTTGACCGGGCCAAACCGGTCAAAAACGACAACAAAACAATAGGCGAACACGGCCAGGACCTGTTTGATTCTGTGCATGAGATCGCCGGAGCCGCCAACAGCGTGGCAAAATCCTATTCCTCCGTGCGCAAACTTTATGAACAGATCGCGGCCGGTGGTCAGATTGCGTCCGAGAACGCGGGGGCTGTCTCGGACGTGGTGAGGGGGACGGTGAACAACGTACCGGTCATCCCGGTTCTGGGGCTGATCAAAGGCTGCATGGATTTTGTCAGCGAAGGCATCAAGCTCGCGCGCACGGGGCATGCAGCGCATAAAGCAAAGGCGATGGGCAGAAAGCTGACAGAAAAGTTCAGTGAGCCGCTGTATCTCGCGTTTGTGGTCACCCGCGACAAGTTCATCAAACAGATTCACCGGGCGATCATCGATATTATTCACGCGGCCGCATCGATTACAGCAGGGGCGCTGACGGTCAGCGGACTTGGTGCGGGTATTGGTGCCGCGATCGGGATGGTTTCTACCGCCGCGAAACTGACGCAGCTTGGTATCCGGAAGTTCAAGCAGCACCGGCGCGACAGAAAGGGGGCTCTGCCACCAACCTCGAAAAGGCGGCAGCGACCGCCGACGGCGAAGAATTTGTGAACCACGCGCTGTTGCGTACGCAGGAAAAGCTTGCCGGCAAAAAGAAACGCGGGCGCTATGATCTGGACAAGACGACCGCAAACAAAGAGTTCCGGTATAACTTTGCGGCCATGGAAATTCTGCGTGCCCCCGATGAGGAACGGAAATGGTTCTTTGATGCACTGAATATCCGCCGGGATGCGCAGCGGATCGAAAACAATGACACTCCGGGCTTTAACAAGGAACAGGCCAAAATGGCGCTGATCATCAAAAGTCTGAAAGAAAGGTAGGCCAGAGTGGCGACGCCCGAAGAAATGGCCCGTGTGCTGGACATCGCCGGTCTGAACCCGGTGCTGATCGATGTGGCGCCCGAACCCTATCACATTGCTGTGCCGTTTCCGGGTCAGAGTGTCGAGGACGAGCCTGTTCTGCGGATCAATCTGCTGGATTCGGCGGATGGTGACCTGGAGCTCT
This sequence comes from Roseobacter sp. S87, assembly GCF_055693285.1. The sequence continues at coordinate 3,113,358 of NZ_JBVFTR010000004.1, read as the reverse complement.
GGCAGATGGTGGTGGTGATTCCCGCTCAGGCCGTTTCTGACCGGGCGTGGGCGCTGGTGCGCAATATGCTGAACACCGTGAATATGTCTCTGATGGTTGGCAAAGTGCTCGCCATGGAAGAGGAGCAGATGGTGTATTTTACCTGTAATCACCTGGCCCCGCCGGGGGACAGTGCGTTGCAGAGCGGCCCTGCTGTCGTAAGTTTTGTGCTGGAAAACCTCGCAGTTCTCGCACCTGCACTGGTCGATGCGCTGTGCACTGATCCGGCACCGGACTTTGAGGCGGCAGAACGCTCGCTGGAAGAGACGCACAAGGCTTTGAGCGAACTGGCGGATGCGATTTCAACTTCGAGGTGAAATTGCCTCAGGAATGTGCCAGGATGCCGGCATACCGAAAGGATAACGATCATGGCCCAGATTTTCGCTTCCGAACGCAGCCAGGCAGCCGCTCCCGCGGCAAAATCCGCGAAAGGACCAGCGGACACAGCGCCGGAGCAGGCGCTCGCCGGGTTGCAGGCTGAGGCTGATCAGAGCGCGGCAACGGGCCGTCTGGCTCAGATGCAGAGCCGTGAGCGTGCACCGGCTCAACGCATGGAAGAGGAAGAAGCGCTGCAGGGGAGGTTCCGGGGCGACGCCGTCCAGCGCATGGAAGAAGAGGAACTGCAGGGACGTTTCATCGAGCCACCCGCGCAGCGGATGGAAGAGGAAGAAGCGCTGCAGGGAAAATTTGCTGATGCGCCCGTCCAGCGCGCAGAAAACGACGGTGGTATGCCCGCAGGCCTGAAGTCAGGCGTCGAGAACCTTTCGGGTGTTTCCATGGATGATGTGAACGTGCACTACAACTCGGCAAAGCCAGCGACGCTGCAGGCGCACGCCTTTGCGCAGGGCAGCGATATCCACCTGGGACCCGGTCAGGAAAAGCACCTTGGCCACGAGGCCTGGCACGTGGTGCAACAGAAACAGGGCCGCGTACAGCCGACCATGGACATGGGCGGTACACCGGTGAATGACGATGCAGGGCTCGAGACCGAGGCCGATACAATGGGTGCCAAAGCGGCCCAGATGGCGTCAAAAGATCAGGAAACCTGAACTCCGGCCGTTGGTCCAGGGCTCAGATGACCTTGATCACATCCTTGTCGATTGCCAGCATATAGCCGCGCCGCGCAATATTCTTGACCAGCAGCTCAGAGACAATCTGGTTGCCCAGCGTGTCGCGAAGCCGCTTGATCCGCGTGGCCCCTGCGGCCTCTTCGCAATCAGCCGGGCTGCGCCCCGAAATCATGCCTTCAATTTCTGACCCGGACAGCACATCATCGTCCATACGTGCCTCCGCGAGGACCGACATGGTTTCCATTGCAGCATCCGTCAGCCTGAAGCCGAGATTGTTCAGATAGACGGTATTCTCTTCGCGGCTGATCAGCAGCGAACTGACCTGGATGCCCGCCCGTTCAATCTGTGCCATGCGACGGTTGAAGCCGACCAGCAGCACAAGAAAAACCAGCGCCGCAATCAGCATCGCCGTGGCAAAGACCAGCAGGACAAAGATCACCAGCCTGTAACTGGCCAGCGTGTCTGAAAAAGCCGTGCCCGACTGTGCCAGAATTTCCAGCAGTTTGACTTCAGCCTGCGTGGTCAGATTGTCGTTTTCAATGAACAGTCTTTCGACCCGGGCGTTAAAAGCATTTGCGTCCGGCAGCGCCCAGAAAAGCATGACGGCGGCCACCGCCAGTATGAGAACAATTGCCACAATGCCGAACACAGCAATCCGGCCGCCCGAGCGCCGCATGTCAGAAGCGGAGGTAGTTTGGTCCTGCACTCTGTTTCCTTTCAGCCAGCCCGTCAGCATTAAATACTGAAACGATGTTCAGCAAGGTCCACCCCTGCGCGGACAGACGTGCGGCCAGTTCAGCCTGAGCCGCCTGTCTGGAACACTGGGAAATCTCAGCAACACCATAGTGCAGCCGGAGCGGGTTATCCTGCTTGGCCTTATAGTCTGCATAACAGTCTGCGGCCTGAGCCGCGTGACCTGCGCAGATTGCGGCAGTCAGCACAATTATGAGAGCGGTCTGTTTCATGGGCCAACACTGCGCCCCCGTGGCGGGATATTCAATAACAAAGGGGGTTTAGCGCCTGTGTTATCGGATAGCAGCGCGGCGATATTGCCTGTCGGAAGGGTGTGACCCCAGTTTGACTGCACAACAGGCCGCCGGTTTGCGGACGGCCCGCAGACCACTCGAAAGGACCACGCCCATGACCAGGAAATTCATCGCAACCGTTGCCGCCGCTGCCATCTGCATCACTGCGGTGGGCAATGCACCCGCACGGGCGGACGAGGATGTGCTGCGGGCACTCGCTGCGATCGCCGGTGTTGCGATTGTTGCAAAGGTGATCAACGACCGGAAAGACCGCAAGCGCGATGAGGCCGCGACCCGTAACTCTTACAAACCCGTGCAGCGTCAGGCTGCCCCGGTCTATCGCCTTGAGCCACGGCCGTTGCCGCGCCGCGTCGAACGCCGGCTTTTGCCGGGCGACTGCCTGCGCAGTATTCCGACCCGCGACAGAACCTACCGGATCTTCGGCAAACGCTGCCTTGAGAAAAATTACAGCTACACCAAAGAACTTCCCCGCTCCTGCAAGGTGAAGTTCAAGGGCCCTAACGGCAAACGCAGAGGCTGGGACGCCCGTTGTCTGCGCCGCGAGGGATACCAGTTGGCCCGCCGCTGAGGACGGGTCATCCCGGTGCCATCCATTTCCCGGCTGGCGCCAAACTCCGGGAGGGGGTGTTCGGGCGCTCTCTCCCCTTTTTAACCAGTGCGGCGCGCGTTCCGGGAAGGGAGCGCGCGTTTTTTCCGGCGCACCGGGTTGAAAAGCGCGGGCGTTCGTCCGATCACGGTCTGATGAAACCGGACTTCGAAATGGAACGCAGGCTCATAGCGACCGGCATGCTTCGGGTCGCGGGCGTGGATGAAGTGGGGCGTGGACCGCTCGCGGGGCCGGTAACGGCCGCCGCGGTCATTCTCGATCCTGAAAACATCCCCGAAGGTCTGAATGATTCAAAGCAGCTGACGAAAAAACGACGTGAGCACCTTGCCGATCTGCTGGCCGGGTGTGCCGAGGTTTCGGTCGGGCATGCAACTGTCGCGGAAATTGAGCAGGAGAACATTTTGCGGGCCAGCCACATCGCAATGCAGCGCGCCCTCGCCGGACTGGCGTCTGCGCCGGATCACGTGCTGATTGACGGATCCATGGTCCCGCGCGGGCTGAACCTGCCTGCGACCCCGGTCGTAAAGGGCGACACGCGCTGCCTGTCCATTTCGGCGGCCTCCATCGTCGCGAAAATAGCGCGCGACAGGATCATGGTGGATTTGGCGCAACAGCATCCGGGCTATGGGTGGGAAACCAACATGGGTTATGGATCAAAAAGCCACATGGAAGCGCTTCGAAATCTTGGGCCGACCCCACACCATAGACGTACCTTCAAGCCGGTCCACAATATGTTGTATCAAGAGAAAATCGTAAGCAGTTGATTCAAAAAGAATTTGACCGCGAATCGCGTTTGAATCATCTTGGTCTCAACCAACGAGTGCAAAAAGCACCGGGACTGAGGCAGAATGATGAAAACGAAAACGAAGAGCGCTGCGGCGCTCCCCCTCAACACGATTCTGGATGGTGACTGCATCGAAATGATGAACAGTCTGCCGGAGGAATCGGTCGATCTTATCTTTGCAGACCCACCGTACAACCTGCAGCTCAAAGGTGATCTGCACCGCCCGGACAACAGCCGTGTGGATGCTGTGGATGACGCCTGGGACCAGTTCTCCAGCTTCAAGGCCTATGATGATTTCACCCGGGCCTGGCTGAAAGCGGCGCGCCGTCTGCTGAAACCCGATGGTGCGATCTGGGTGATCGGCAGCTACCACAACATTTTCCGGGTAGGAGCGGCGCTGCAGGACCAGGGGTTCTGGATTCTGAACGATGTCGTCTGGCGTAAATCCAACCCGATGCCTAATTTCCGTGGCAAGCGTTTTACAAACGCCCATGAAACCATGATCTGGGCAGGTAAGAGCGAGAACAGCAAATACACGTTTAACTATGAGGCGCTGAAATCCCTGAACGAGGGCATTCAGATGCGCTCGGACTGGGTGCTGCCCATCTGTAACGGGCATGAACGTCTGAAAGACGAGAAGGGTGAGAAAGCGCATCCGACACAAAAGCCCGAAAGCCTGCTGCACCGGGTGCTGGTCGGATCGACCAACCCGGGCGATGTGATCCTCGATCCGTTTTTCGGAACAGGCACCACAGGTGCCGTTGCGAAAATGCTGGGTCGGGATTTCATCGGGATCGAGCGCGAGGCCGCCTACCGGAAGGTCGCGGAGAAACGCATCAGCCGGGTGCGAAAATTCGACCGCGAAGCCCTCCAGGTCAGTGTATCAAAGCGGGCCGAGCCCCGCGTGCCGTTTGGCCAGTTGGTTGAACGCGGTATGCTGCGCCCGGGCGAAGAGCTGTATTCGATGAACAAGCGTCACAAGGCCAAGGTGCGCGCCGACGGAACCCTCGTCGGGGATGATGTCAAAGGCTCGATCCACCAGGTCGGTGCGGCACTCGAAAAAGCGCCGAGCTGCAATGGCTGGACGTACTGGTGTTTCCGGCGGGACGGAAAAACCGTTCCGATCGATGTTCTGCGCCAGCAGATCCGTTCCGAAATGGACAGCTGACACCACTGAAATTCTGAACACCGCCGGTGCCTGTGGCCTTCTGAACGAGGCTGCCTGTAAAGGCACACACCTCAAGCCCCGCCTTCTTTGGCGGGGTTTTTTTTATGAATCGTTGGCGTAGCGGTGTTTCTTTTTCCGGCGTGATTTCAGGGCATCATGGATAAACCGGGCACCAAAATCTGATTTGTCGACCACATGGCGGACACCTGCGATTTCGGCCTTCTGATACATGAAGGGGGTTGGAAAATCACTGACCATGATGACAGGGATGTCGGCATGTGTCGGATCTTCGGACAATTCGACGGCGAAATTCGCGCCTGTTCCATCCGGCAGACTGTTGTCCAGGAGAATGAGGTCGGTACGCATCTGGGACACGCGGTCGCGCGCCTCGGCCAGAGTAGCGGCCATCACGACCTTCATGTTGCCAAAGCTGCGTGCCATGATCCGGCGAAATTTTTCCTGATCGAACGCACTGTCTTCTACAACGAGACACGTTCCGCTGTGCCCGTTGTTGCCTGCCGTCATAGCCTGATTGAACATTTTCTACTCTCACGCCTCTCCACCTGATCCTGCATCATGTCCGAAAACCACTAACAATTGGTTTTCGCAGGCCCGGGTCGAATTCAGGTGTCTGCGTAAGCTGTCCAGTCGTCGATATCGGGGTAGTGTCGCCTGCGCCACGCCTGCACACGCGGGTGCATGATCCGCCGCCACAGTGGCGGGACCATCGCGGCCATGGTCATGACCGGATAGCCGAACGGGAGCTGGGGTGCCTCGTCGCCGGGATATGTCTGCAATACAGGGAACCGCCTGTCAGGCTTGAAATGGTGATCGGAATGACGCTGCAGATTGATCAGCAGCCAGTTTGAGGCCCGTTGGTCGGAATTCCAGGAATGGTGTGGCCTGACGGGTTCGTAATGGCCATTTTCCAGACGCCGGCGGGTCAGGCCGTAGTGTTCGATGTAGTTCACCAGCTCCAGCTGCCAGACTGCGGTGAAGGCCTGCAGAGCAAACAGACCCAGCCCTACCCAGCCGCTCAGTGTCAGGGCCAGCCCGATCATAAACGCCTGGAGGATCAGATACCGGCAGAATGGGTTGGCCGGGTTGGCCCAGTGTTGCTTTTTGCGTGCCAGCATATCCGCTTCGGCCCGGAAAGCAGACACCAGGGACTGCAACAGGACCCTGGGGAAGAACCTGTAGAAGCCTTCATCATAGCGCGCTGTCACAGCATCACGCGGTGTTCCGACCCAGCGGTGGTGGACCAGCAGGTGTTCCGACCGGAAATGCGAATAGAGCACCATCGCCAGTAACAGGTCGGCCATCCAGCGTTCAACACGGCTGCGCTGATGCATCAGCTCATGGCTGTAGTTGATGCCAACCGTTCCGGTGATCACGCCAACGCCGAAAAACAGCGCAAGACACTCTGCCGTGCCAAGGTGGTCCGCCCGCGGGACATACCATAGAAGCCAGAACAGCATGACGAACTGCACCGGCGCCCAGATCAGAGTGATGGCCGTGTGCCAGCGCAGCGCGTGCAATGGTGTCAAAGGATCTGCGTTTTCAGTATTCCGCCCGATGGCCAGGTCGAGACCTGAAAACAGGTACCACGTGACCAGCGGTAACAGGATCACTGTCCAGCCGCCCTGAAGCGCGCCCAGCAGCGCAAGTGGCGGCAAGGCCAGTGATACCCAGAAGGGAGCGGCACTGGATGGCGTGGATGCAGAAGCTGTGGCGTCGGACGGCATGGTCAGATCCTAAACTGACGCGCCGGCGGATGTCATGGCTGACGCTACGGCGTCTGGCGGGTCAGGTCGAATGCTTTGCGCATCACCGTGGGCAGATCAGAGGGCCGGAAGGTCTCCGGTTCACGAAAAGAGCCGCGATCAGGCGTCGCATCTGCCGGCAGCCATGCCGTCCTGACCTGCAGCACCAGGTGAAAATGCGTAAAGGTGTGGCGGACCTGAGCATCAAGCATGCGCCATTCGGCTTCACAGGGTGGTGCGGTGTCCTGCAGCGGGTCAGAAATGTCGCGCCACTCAGAACCGGGCCATCCCAGCATGCCGCCAAGCAGTCCTTTTTCCGGACGCGTTTCAAGCAACCACGCCCCATCCTCGCGCTGGCCCAGAAACACAACCCCGTGGCGCACCGGCTTGGCTTTTTTGGGCAGCTTCCGCGGCAGATCGGACGCGGTGCCCTGTTGCCTCGAAACGCAGGGATCGCGCCAGGGGCAGATGCCACAGGCCGGTGATCTTGGCGTGCAGATCGTGGCACCAAGGTCCATGACCGCCTGGGCATAGTCCCCGGGGCGGACCTCCGGGGTCAGCGCTTCCGCCTCCTGCATCAGTTCTGGTTTGGCATCGGGCAGGGGCGTGTGAATGTTGTGAAGCCGGGCCATGACGCGTTCGACATTGCCGTCCAGAACGGTGTGCGGCAGGTCAAACGCGATGGAAGACACCGCCGCCGCCGTGTAAGGTCCGATCCCCGGCAGTTTCAGCAATGCATCGTAGTCTGCCGGAAACTGTCCGCCACGATCGCTGACAACAGCACGCGCGCATTTCAGCAGGTTCCGCGCACGGGCATAATAACCAAGGCCTGCCCATTCCCCCATGACATCAGCGTCTTCTGCCGCCGCCAGATCGGCAACGGTGGGCCATCGCGCGGTAAAGCGCAGGAAATACTCTTTGACGGTGGCGACTGTGGTCTGCTGCAGCATAACCTCGGACAGCCAGACGCGGTACGGGTCCGGCAGAACCCCCGCTTTGCGTTCAGAAGGGGCAATCCGCCAGGGCATGACGCGCGCGTGGCGGTCGTACCAGTCCAGCAGCGCGTCGCTCAGCCCGGTGCCGGTGGTCGTGTCATAACGCAATATTTATCATCCTCCGGCCGGTCACGGGCTGGTTACCTCACCCTGCAATGGCTATGTTACCTCACAGGTTTCTGAGGGAAGATAGCGATGCCGCCGCGCCGCGCCAGTACAAAAGGATTCCGGCAGACGTCCAGCCTGTTGCAGGGCCGTATCCGTACGGCCAGCGAGAGCCGCGGATTTGCGCAGAGCCGGTTGCTGACGCATTGGGAAGAGATTGCCGGTGCTGACACGGCCGCTGTGTCCCGTCCGGTTGAGGTAAGCTATGGCCGTGGCGGCATGGGGGCGACGCTGACCCTGCTGACCACCGGCGCCAATGCACCGATGCTGGAGATGCAGAAAGATCAGCTGCGTGCCCGTGTGAATGCGGTCTATGGCTATAACGCTATTGCCCGGATCCGGGTGACCCAGACAGCAGCATCCGGTTTCGCCGAAGGACAGGTTGATTTCACCCACAAAAAGCAGGAAGCAGCCCCGGGAGCTGTTGACCCTGCCGTTCGGGAAGCCGCCATCGAAACAGCCAGACCGGTCGGGGACGACCGGCTCAGAGCGGCGTTGACCCGCCTTGGCGAGAACATTCTGACCAGATCAAACCGGTAAAAGGAAAACCCATGTCGCGTATGATGATTATCTCGGCTGCGGTAGCAGTCATTGGCCTTGGAGCATGGTTTGTCACCAGCCCGTCGGGCAGCCAGTCCACCCAGGTTTCGCAGGTCGACCCCATCGGGGCAGCCAACGCGCAGGAAAGCGACATTGACACGTCGGGCATTCAGGAAATGACCCTCGGCAATCCGGACGCGCCGGTGACCGTGATCGAATACGCAAGCTTTACCTGCCCGCATTGCGCCAGTTTCCACGCCGGAGCCTACAAACAGCTCAAGGCGGATTACATCGACACCGGCAAGATCAATTTTGTCTACCGTGAGGTCTACTTTGACCGGCCTGGCCTCTGGGCGTCGATGATCGCGCGCTGCGCGGGCACACCAACTGCATTCTTTGGAATGGCCGATCTGATTTATGAAGGTCAGTCCACATGGGCGCGCGCGGGAGACATGGTGTCCATTGTTGACGAACTGCGCCGTATCGGACGCCTTGCGGGCCTCGACGGCGATGCAATGGAAGCCTGTCTGCAGGATGCGGACAACGCCCGTACGCTTGTTGCATGGTACCAGGAAAACGCTCAGGCAGATGACATCAACAGCACACCCAGCTTTGTGATCAACGGCCAGAAATACTCCAACATGGCGTATTCCGACATGGCGGCGATCATCGACGCTGCTGCAGAGTAAATGTCTGCGCCTCTTCAGGGGCTGAAGGTTGTCGAACTTGCCCGGGTTCTTGCGGGACCCTGGGCAGGCCAGACGCTTTCTGATCTTGGATGTGATGTGATCAAGGTGGAAAGCCCTGCTGGCGATGACACGCGTCAGTGGGGGCCGCCATTTGTCACGCGGGGCGATGATGTTTCGGCGGCCTATTTCCACTCGACAAACCGGGGCAAAAAGTCGGTAACGGCCGATTTCAGGACACCTGAAGGTCAGGCAACGGTCCGGGAACTTCTGGCGGATGCAGACATCCTGATCGAGAATTTCAAGACCGGTGGACTCGCAAAATACGGGCTCGACTTTGAAACCCTGTCACGGGATTTCCCGTGTCTGATCTATTGCTCGATAACCGGTTTCGGTCATACGGGCCCCTATGCGTCGCGGGCTGGGTACGACTTCATCATTCAGGGCATGTCCGGGCTGATGTCTCTGACGGGTGAGCCCGAGGGCCAGCCCCAGAAATACGGCGTGGCCATCACCGATATCCTGACCGGCATTTACGCCACCACCGGGATCCTCGCGGCCGTCCACCAGCGCACACATACCGGACGCGGACAGCACATTGACATGTCCCTGATGGATGTAGCCGTGGCAGTCACGTCAAATCAGGCGCTGAACTACCTGACCACGGGCGAACCGCCGCGCCGTATGGGCAATGCCCATGTGAACCTGGCACCTTACCAGGTGTTCGACTGTGCCGATGGACATATCATCATCGCCACAGGAAACGATGGCCAGTACCAGCGCCTGTGCAGGCTACTGGGTCTTGATGACATGGCCACAGCGCCTGAATTTCTCAAAAACGAAAACCGTCTGGCGAACCGGGATGAGATGATCCGGCGGCTCACGGATGCCACGCGCCAGCGCACGCGCGCAGACCTTCTGGCAGCCTGCGAAGCCGAGGGTGTTCCGGCCGGCCCGATCAACGACATGGCAGATGTTATGGCGGACCCGCAGGTCATCGCACGCGGCATGGAGCTGTCACTGGATGGTGTGCCCGGTGTACGTGCGCCGTTTACATTTTCGGATGCAGAACTGGCCCTGCACAGGCCGGCTCCACGGCTGGGCGAAAACAACGAAGGCTGAGCCGTTCAGGGCGCTTTGAGGGCCGCCAGCTTTTCCAAGAGCGGGTTCGGCGTTTCCTGAAACTGCAGGCGCACCGGCAGCGTGATGACTTTCATCCGGAAAGCCGCTGGCAGCCGTACCGCGTCTTTTTCGGTTGTCACGAGCTGTGCGCCACGTGTTTTTGCATCTGCTTCCAGTCGGTTCATCAGTGCGGTTGTGAGGGGCTGATGATCGTCCAGCGGCTCGGCGTGGACGAGATCAGCGCCAAGCTGGCGGAGCGTGGCAAAGAACTTCTCGGGATGTCCGATGCCTGCAAAGGCCACGGCACGCATGTCGGACCAGTCCATACCGGTCTGAAGCGGGCTGAGTTCTGCCCGGACGTGCGGCAGGCTGGCCGGAAGGGGTGGGCGGGTCGCATCAAACGCCTGTTGTGCCGCGGCGTCGCCGATCGACAGCAGAACTTCGGCGCGGGCGAGACCTGTTGCAACAGGTTCGCGCAGCGGACCTGCCGGCAGGCAGCGTCCGTTGCCAAATCCCTTTGCTGCATCGACAACAATAACTGAAACATCCTTGTGCAGCGACGGGTTCTGAAATCCGTCGTCCAGAACCACAACAGTCGCCCCGGCCTCTTCGGCGGCTTTGCCACCGGCGGCGCGGTCTTCGGCGACCCAGACTTCGGCGAAGGCCGCCAGCAGCAGAGGTTCGTCTCCGACGTCTTCTGCGCTGTGACGGGCCGGATCCACACGCACCGGCCCTTTAAGCCTGCCACCATACCCGCGCGTGATGACATGGGGCGAGTGAAAGGCATCTGTCAGCGCACTCAGCACAGCGATGACGGTTGGTGTTTTGCCCGTCCCACCGGCATTGAGGTTTCCGACACAGATCACCGGTATCCCAAGGCGCTCCGGCTCTGAGCCGGCCAGCCGTCGCGCCGTGGCGCGCGCGTACAGCCATCCAAGGGGGACAGCAGCCGCGCCCGAACGCCCGGAGCTGCTGCCGGTCTGTACCAGAAGTCAGGCGCCTGCATGTGGCTGGCCCTCCCGCGCATCCAGTGCGCTTTCCACCAGCCCGATCACCCGGTCGGTCAGAGCGGCTCCCTTGCTGATCACATCCCATCCTGCGTGGGCCATCGCGGCCGCCTGATCCGGCGAGATCAGCTGTTGCACGGCGGCGCTGAGGCTGTCGGCATCGTTCACGATGCGTGCCGCACCGGCGTTTGCCAGCCGCGTGTAAAAGGGAAGATACCGCCGGACGTTCGGACCATAGAGCACAGCAGAACCGAGCGCTGCTGCCTCAAAAGGATTGCATCCGCCTGCGCCGGACATAAGTGAGCTGCCCAGAAACGATACCGGTGCGACCCGGTAGAACAGGCCGAGGTCCCGGGGGTCGTCAGCAATCATCACCTGGGTGTTGTCATCCGGCTCCTCGCCAGCGGACCAGTCACACAGCCGCATGCCTTCGGCGCGCACTTTGTCCGCAAAATCTGGTGCGTCGGACGCCTGTCGCGGATTCATGATCAGAAGAAGCCGGTGGGACATGCGCGATGCAGCGCGGTGGGCTGCGAGAACGGGGCCCGCCTCTTCGGGCTGCAGACACGCTGCCAGCCAGACCGGACGGCCCCCCATCATCGCAGACAGATCAGAGATGTCCCCATCATCGCAGGGCAGGGCCTGGCCACCCGCCTGCAGTGGCGGTGCCCGCTGCACCAGGTGGCTGTCGACACCCAGGGCTTCGATCCTCTCCGCAGCACCGGCCGACCGCACAAGAATGGCGTCGAACCCGTTCAGGATGCTGCGCGTCACATCGGGCAGCCAACGGTCATGACGACTGTCAAAACCGTCGCTCCCCGCATCAATCAGGATCATCCCGCACCCGGTTTGCAGCGTTCTGTCTATCAGCGATGGCCGCAGTTTACCCCAGACCCAGATGCCGAAATCCGGGTTATACGTTTTCAGAAACGTGTTGATCGCCTCGGGGTGTTCGGACGGGATGCGGTCCAGCGCAACTCCCTCGGGCGGAGTCCACCTCGTTCGGACATCGCGTGCAGCTTCGTTGTCCGGAAGCGTGACCAGAACCTGCAGTCCGTGGCGCGCACTGGTGATCCGGACAGCCAGATCCTGGACCGCAAGGAAATTTCCGGGCTCGGCGGCATGTATCCAGACCAGCTCGTCGCCGGACCTGCTGGCTTCGGGGACGTAGGTGCGCTCGGCTGTGTGACGTGACAGCGCACGCCAGGCCGCCAGCCCGAGAGAGCGGCCCATGACCTGTTACCCCAGCTCTTCTGTCGAAGAGGCAGCAGCTTCCTCGTCGCGCAGCCGGTGCAGGTGGGCGATGAAATATCGCATGTGCGCGTTGTCGACTGTCCGCTGCGCCTCTGATTTCCAGGCGTTGAAGGCTTCCTCATAGTTCGGAAAGATGCCCACGACATGAATATCATCGACGTTCTTGAAGATGTTGCGGGTCGGGTCGGTCAGCTCTCCGCCAAAGACGAGATGAAGCCGCTGTGTCATGAGAGGTGTCCTTTGTCCGGGGTGGTTGTGCCTTAGGTTGCGTATATGCCCGCCGGGGTCAAGCCACGCCGGCGCTGTCAGTCAGTGCTGCAGCGCATTCATAAGACCCGCGTGCATTGCCGGCCCTGCGGCGACGACGCCGTTCAGACGGGGGTCGGGGTTGTTGAACCGCAATGCGTTTCCGGCGCGGTCCGTGCAGGTGCCTCCGGCCTCAGTTACGATCAGCGCGCCTGCAGCGATGTCCCATTCCCAGGCCGGCCGGAACGTCAGCATTGCATCGAAACGGCCTTCTCCCACGAGGCTCAGCCGATACGCCAGGGATGGCCGGTGCGCGCGCCGGAAGGCAGGCACCCCATTGCGCCAGTGATCCGGATCAACCGCCGGTTTGGTGGCCAGAATGTCGGCGTCACGGGGCTCCTCGCGCGTTGATGCAGCGATGGGCTGCCCGTTCAGAAAAGCACCCCGCGTTTTCGCCGCGGTATAGAGCCTGTCCCGCAGGGGCATGAAAACGGCACCTGCCGTGACCTGACCCTGATGCACGATTGCGACCGAATGTGCCCAGGTCCGCGACCCCTCAACGAAACTGCGCGTACCATCGATCGGATCGACGACAAACAGCGTGTCATGGTTAAGCCGCGCGTCGCTGTCCTCGGTTTCTTCTGACAGCCAGCCATAGTCGGGCCGTGCAGTGCGCAGGACGGTTTCAAGATATGCATTTACCGCCAGATCAGCTTCAGTCACCGGTCCGGCGCCGCCGGGCTTGTCCCATCTTTCTGCCCGGTCCCCGGCATAGCTTGATGCAATCCGGCCTGCGATCCGGACGGCATCCGTGATGAGCGCGAGATCAGTTTCCTGCAAGGGTCATCCCCGGCACCAGCAGCGACGGCACGCGTCTGCTCAGATGCCGGCGCGCATCATTGGCGGGCACAACAGATGTCAGCATGTCGCGCAGGTTACCCGCAATCGTGCATTCGTTCACAGCGCCGGTGATCTCGCCGTTCTCGATCCACAGCCCCGCAGCACCACGTGAATAATCACCGGTGTTGGGGTTGATCGTCGACCCGATCATGGAGGTGACCAGCAGACCGTTACCCATGTCCCGGATCAGATCGTCACGGCTGACGGTGCCCGGTGTCAGCGTCACGTTCCACGTGCCAGGCGATGGCGCTGAAGACGTCCCGCGCGTGGCGTTCCCGGTGGATGGCATGCCCAGTTTGCGCCCCGTGGCCAGATCCAGTGTCCAACCGGTGAGGATGCCGTTTTCAACAATGCTGCGCGCCCGTGTCGGCAGGCCTTCGGCATCAAAGGGCCGGGAGCCTGCGGCCCGTGGCCGGTGCGGCTCTTCCAGAAGGCTGAGGGTATCGGGCAGAACCTGCTGACCCATCGCGTCGCGCAGCCACGACGCACCGCGTGCAACCGACGTTCCGTTAACAGCCGCCAGAAGATGGCCGATCAGCGAAGATGAAATCCGTTCGTCGAAAAGGACCGGATAGGTCCCGGTGGGCGGTTTGCGTGCATCGAGCCTCGCAAGTGCGCGTTCAGCGGCACGCTGTCCGATTTCAGCGGCGCTGCGCAGATCGTTCTGAAAAATCCGGCTGTCAGCGTCATAGTCGCGTTCCATGCCTGTGCCGGTTCCCGCAATGGCCACGCAGGACAGGCCACGGTCGGTTCTGTCGTAGCCGCCCGAAAATCCGTTGGAGGCCGCCAGATGTATTTCGCGCGCTGAATAGCCTGCCGAGGCCGATTGGACCTGCGAAACGCCCTGAACAGCCAGTGCGGCGCTCTCCGCCTCAAGGGCATCGCGCTGTAGTTCTTCGGGAGATGGCTCCGCCGTCGGATCGGAGAGTTCCAGCGCCGACGCATCCCGGTCTGTTGCCAGCTGTGCGGTGTCCGCGAGGCCGGAATGCGGATCCTCAGGCGCTTCGGCGGCCATCGCGACGGCGCGTTCAGCCATCTCGGTGATGGTACGGTCGCTCGTGTCAGAGGCCGACACAGTTGCGCTGCGCTGACCCAGAAAAACCCGCAGACCCAGATCAGTGCCTTCTGAGCGTTCGGCCTGTTCCAGCGTGCCGTTGCGCACGTCGATATTGACCGAGGTGCCGCGGATCACCATGGCGTCTGCGGCGCCCGCACCCGCCTGGCGCGCCGCATCCAGGAGTTTTTCAGAAAGATCTGCAATGGGCTGCGTCATGGGATACCTCGGGTCCTGCGCGTCGCGCGGTGTCTGCTGTATTGGGCCACGACGTAGCCGTGCAGTGCCCCTCCTGCAAGGGGCACCGCCAAAAACGCGCGCAGGTGCGCGCGCCTGGCTTTACTGAATACGCTGGCCGTTGGCGATGATGTGGCCCTGTTCGTTCATCTCAATCCGCGACGTGAGCGTGTCCGGAGCATCACCCGGGACGGCCAGCAGACCCATCATCATGCGAGCCGCCATCGCCTGTTCTTCGGGCAATAGACCGATGGCAACCAGATTGTCGATCAGGCCATTGCCCCCAACAAGGTCCAGATCAACCCCACCGACAGGGCGCGGAAACGGCATGTCAGTCTCCGGAAATTCAAAGCTGCCTTCGCCCTGCAGCGAAGCTCCGGCGATCTCCAGGCGCAGTTCGCGTACATCCAGGCTGTCGATATCTGCTGGTGCATCGTCGGCCTCGCCCGCCGCAGC
Source organism: Roseobacter sp. S87 (assembly GCF_055693285.1). The sequence continues at coordinate 3,098,219 of NZ_JBVFTR010000004.1, read as the reverse complement.
TATTGAGGCAGGGTCAAGGAAGTCAAACAGAACCGTGGCCTTGCCGGCCAGATCAACCACCAGTGTGGCAGGGTCGCGGGGCAGGCGGCTGGCGCTGTCGAACATGTTCCACAGAAAGTCGTCCATCGTGAATTTCTCAAGGGACAGGAGCAGCGCAAAGTCAGCGGGCTCCTCGCTCTGGCGCAGCGGCATTCCAAGCTCAAACCCTGAGTCTTCTGCGGCAAAAGCAATCGGGAACGGCAGCGCACTTGTTTCATAGCTGGCGAGCAGATCGCTCTGCGTACCGCCGTAGCTCAGACCGTCACCGCTCATCTTCACATCAAGAACAGTTTCCCCGGTCGCAAGGTTCATGTTGAAATCGGCCTCGGCGCCGTTCGAGGTAACCTGATGCGTCGCGGGACCGGTCCGGAAATTTCCGCCGGCGGAAAACCCGGCAGCCAGCATTTCGCTCATGTTCAGCTGCTCGGTGACCAGCGCGGGCAGGTCTGACGTACCCTCAAAAGTAAGGTCGCTGATTTCACCGGTGATGCGCCCTTCGCCGTCACCCTCCGGATCCGCGAAACTGATGTGATACGTTGCGCCCGCAGCTGCTATCTGCTGGTCATAGACCCGGGTGCCCCCCAGGGTCATGGTTGTGGTCCCGGAAATGCCGGTCAGATCGCCCTCGGCCGTAAAAAAGGTGGTTCCGTCGATTTCCGGGCCGTTTGACAGGACAGAAATCGTGTCTGCTGTGTAGGTATACAGCATCTCAGCCGGTGTTCCGCTGGCACTGGCCACCAGACCGGAATGCCTGTATTCGACCGTGCTCGTGAAGGTTTCGCCATCGGGGCCGGAGAATTCCGAAACTACCGGAACGACAGGCGGCAGGATGATGTCGACAGCCCCACCGCCGGTCTCGGCCAGGTCGATGCTGTCGAGCTGGATGACCATTGATCCGGTGTCGGGTCCCAGAGATCCGGTGATCCGGATGTCACTGATGCTCAGCGTGTTACCGCTGCGCGTTTCCTGACCGTCAATCCGGTACCCGATACCAGCCATATAGGCGCTGATATCATTCCAGACGTCATCGGCTGTGACATCCGCGGAAAGAGGGCCGGCAAAGCAGAGAACTGCTGCAACGGGAACGGTGGCATTCTTTAAATGAAACATTCTGCGATCCTTTGGGAAACGTTTGCGCGCATCGTCTGTTATGGTCGTATGATGGTCAAGAGGCGGCGGGGCTGGACGATGTCCTGTGGCGGCACTAACACCTGTTTCAGAGAATTCAGCGGAGGACCCAGCAATGGATATGAGCCGGAAAACAGTCGTGATCACCGGTGCAAGCCGCGGTATCGGCGCAGAGGCTGCGCGGGTTTTCGCCGGAGCCGGTGCGAATGTCGTGCTGCTGGCCCGCAGTCAGGGTGCTATTGCAGATCTGGCCGGGGAAATCGGTGAACGGGCCATTGCGGTGCCCTGCAACGTAGCCCGGTATGGCGAGGTTGCGTCCGCGATGGCGACGGCTGCGGAGCAGTTTGGCGGTATTGATGTGCTCATCAACAACGCCGGGGCCATTGAGCCGATTTCGCACCTTGGGGAAGTGGACCCGGAAGGTTGGTCCGATGTTATTGATATCAATCTCAAGGGTGTCTTTCATTGTATCCACGCGGCGCTGCCGGCGATGAAAGCCGGCGGCGGGGGCTCCGTTCTGACCATCAGTTCCGGTGCCGCGCATAATGCCATCGAGGGCTGGAGCCACTACTGTTCGTCCAAAGCTGCGGTGAATATGCTGAACCGCTGCCTGCATCTTGAAGAAAGCGGTCATGGTATCCGCGCGATCGGGCTGTCGCCCGGGACGGTTGCCACCCAGATGCAGCGCGAGATCAAAGCGTCCGGAATCAACCGGGTCAGCCAGCTCGCATGGGAGGACCACATTCCGGCGGACTGGCCTGCGCGCACGCTGCTGTGGATGTGCGGCCCGGAAGCCGACGTATGGAAAGGCGACGAGATTTCGCTGCGGGATCCGGATATACGCAAAGCGGTCGGGCTGGTCTGAAGCGGGTCACCTTTTGCGCCGCCGGCCCGGGACTTTTGACTGAAACCCGGGCGGCCGCTTGCTGACCCAGGCTATGAATTTTGCAAGCCGCGGATGCGCCCGCAGTTTTTCTGGAGTGTCATAATCGCGCGCCAGCTCAGCCTCCGTGAGCGTGGCGTGGATTTCCCGGTGACAGATGTGATGCATCAGGATCACCGGACCGCCCTTGCCACCTTTCAGCTTGGGGATCAGATGATGCAGGCTCTGGCTGACATCGGGAGGGATGGGTCTGTGGCAGAGGGGGCACACAGGATCTGACATAGGACTTGCTCTGACTTGCGGGCACAGGCATGAACCTAGATGCAGACGCGCACAGAAAAAGAGGGGGTGGCCGTGGAATTTGATCTTTCCACCCAGCCGGAGATTGTACAGCAGGCTGCCGGATATGCCCTGCAGGTGTGGGAGCTGGCGATGTCCTGGGTTCTCAGCCCGGCGGCATGGTCACAGTTCGGGCTGCTCATTGTTGCCTGGCTGCTTGCCGTTTTCACGGCGCGGCGCCTGCGTGGTGGGCTGACCCGTCTTCTGACCCCGGATGAAAAGGCCGAAGGCTCTCTGGCACAGGCCCGGCGGTTTGCACTGACCCTGCTGCCTCTGCTGCTGCCCCTGCTGGCGTATGTCTTTACAGCAATCGGCGAAAGTGTTGTCCGCTCTCTCTTTGACAGCGGTGCTGTCATCGCTTTTGGCAAACGCGTTTTCATGTTTGTGGCGGCCCGGACACTGGCCCGGGAAATCCTGAACGATCCGTTGCTCAAGCTGCTTGGCCGCTACGTGCTGATCCCGGTTGCAGCGCTCTACGCACTGGGGCTACTCGACCTGCTTGTCGAACGGCTCAACGAAATGACGGTCAATCTGGGGAATATCTCCTTTTCGGCGATGTCGCTGGTGCGCGGCATTATCGCCGGCGGTATCCTCTTCTGGCTGGGGGGATGGTCCAACCGCCAGACCTCTCAGTTCATTGAAAAGCAGGAAGAAATGCGGCCGTCATTGCGCCAGCTTCTGGCGAAGGTCGTGGAGTTCAGCATCTTTGGCATCGCGTTTCTGCTGCTTCTGAACATTATGGGGATCAACCTGTCGGCGTTGGCGGTGATCGGCGGTGCGATCGGCGTTGGCCTTGGCTTTGGCCTGCAGAAAATCGCGTCCAACTTCATCTCCGGTGTCATCCTGCTGATCGAAGGGCAGGCCACCGTCGGCGACTACGTGGAGCTTGATGGTGGCGAATCCGGTCAGATTGTGCGGATGACGGCCCGCGCCGCTATTCTTGAAACCTTTGATGGTCGCTGGATCGTGGTCCCGAACGAAGATTTCATCACGACGCGTGTCGTCAATTATTCCGACAGCGGGTCCGCGAACCGTTATGAGGCACCTTTTTCGGTCAGCTATGACACGGATATCAATCTCGTTCCGGGCATTATTGAGGCCGCTGTTGCCACGCATCCGGATGTGCTCGATGCGCCGTATCCGCCCGATTGCGAGCTGCGTGGGTTTGGTGACAGCGGGATCGACTTCGCTGTCGAATTCTGGGTCAATGGTTTGGACGACGGGCCCAACAAATACACGTCCGATGTGCTCTTCCTGATCTGGAACGCGCTGAAAGAACACGACATCGAAATCCCGTACCCACAGCGCGTGGTGGAGCTCAAAGGCGGGCTGCCGCAGGCCGGGGCGTGAAACATGCGCTGATCGTCGGCGCGGGACCCGCAGGTCTGATGGCTGCCGATACACTGTCGGCGGCAGGTGTTCGGGTGACGGTCTGCGATGCGATGCCTTCGGTAGGGCGGAAATTCCTGATGGCGGGAAAATCCGGGCTGAACCTGACAATGGACGAGCCGTTTGACGCATTGCTGCCCAACTATGGTGACAGCGCGGAGTGGTTGCGGCCGATTCTCCGGGACTTTGAGGCCGGCGCAGTGCAGGCGTGGGCACGGGGTCTGGGGCAGGACATATTCACGGGATCAACCAGGCGTGTGTTCCCGCGCGCGATGAAGGCGTCGCCGCTCCTGCGGGCCTGGCTTGCGCGCCTGGCAGAGCAGGGCGTTACCCTGCGGCCACGGATGCGCTGGCAGGGATGGGATGCCGCAGGCGATGCCGTTTTCAACGGCCCGGACGGCACAGAACACATCCCATCTGATGTGACCGTGCTGGCGCTGGGCGGTAAGAGCTGGTCCAAGCTTGGTGCTGACGGGGCCTGGGCACCTGTACTGGAAACTGCAGGCGCGCCTGTTTCGCCATTTGCGTCGTCAAATGCCGGCCTTTCGGTGCAATGGACCGGGCATATGAACAGGCATTTCGGATCGGCGCTCAAGGCCGTGAGATGGCAGGCGGGACCACCGCAGTCGCGCGGCGAAGCTGTTTTGTCGGCGCGCGGGCTCGAAGGGGGCGGGATTTATGCGCTTTCACCTGCCCTCAGGGAGGGTGCCGCATTGAGTGTTGATCTGGTTCCTGATCTTACGAAAGAGCAACTGACCGGATCAAAAGCACCGGCCAAAGGGCGGACGCTGGCACACTGGCTCAAAAGCACACTGCGACTGCCACCGGTAAAATCCGCGCTGGTTTTTGAGATGGCAGGTGATAAGCGCGGCAATCGGGATGACTGGCCGCGGCTGGTCAGAAATCTGCCCGTGCGGCACGACGGTTTTCTGCCGATGGACGAAGCCATTTCGACAGTTGGTGGCGTTCCCATGGCGGGGGTCAATGACGAACTGATGCTGCGTGCAGTCCCTGGCGTCTTCTGTGCGGGTGAAATGCTGGACTGGGATGCGCCGACAGGTGGTTATCTGATTACTGCCTGCCTCGCGACAGGACGACACGCAGGTCTCGGTGCGTTGCGTTATCTTGAGGCGGCTGCCTGATACGCCGGTCTTTCGCGCAGGTTTTTCGCATAGGCAAACAACCTGTCGTCCACCCGCGGGAACTTGGCGCCGACCGACCAGTTGATGCAGTGACATGCCAGAATGTCAGGTATCGATAGGCTGTCCCCCATCAGAAACGGGCCGTCCAGCATGGTGGACAGTTTTTCCGCGGAGGCACTGAATTCTGCCTTCAGTGATTCCTTTATGGCGGGCATCCGCAGATCTTCGGGCAGGACAAAACTGTGTTTGGCCGCTGCCCAGAGAACCGCGTCCATTTCGTCGATCAGCCAGAAAGTTAGTGCATCCTGCCGCGCGCGCGCGACGGTGCCCGCGGGCGCTGTCAGACGACCATGTTTGTCAGCCAGATACGTCACAATTGCCATCGAATCGGTGAGCACGGCGTCGCCATCCAGAAGCGCCGGGACCTTGCCCGAAGGATTGTACCTGACGGCTTCTTCGGAACGGGGCGGGGCCGGAATATGCTCGTATGGCTCGCCAAGTTCTTCGAGCATCCAGAGAACGCGCATGGCGCGGGACTTTTGCGGACCGATAACTGTGTACATGATCTTTGATTCCGGTTCAGGATGGTTTTGCAGACCCTGTCATGGTGCCGGCGGGCTGACAACTGCTGACAGAAAACGGCAGTGGTCCGGTGTATCCCCGACAGGGAAAACCAACAGGAGAGTGTCATGTCCCGGACCGGAAGCTGCCTCTGCGGCGCTGTAAATTTCAAGATCAATAAAGACATCACCGAAACCGGTGCCTGCCATTGCGGGATGTGCCGGAAATGGAGCGGCGGTGTCTTTCTGGGCGTTGAGGTTCCCGGCGATCAGATCGAGATCGACGGCCGCGAAAATCTGGCCACCTATGCATCATCCCCCTGGGCGGAAAGAGTTTTCTGCAAAACCTGTGGCAGCAGTCTGTGGTACCGCGTCACGGCATCCGGACCGCATGAGAACGCGTATCACATCGGTTTTGGTACCTTTGATATGGAGGACGGTATCGCGCTGACCGGTGAAATCTTCATCGACAAAAAGCCGGATGGTTACAGCTTCGCAGAGGAAACGCATAAAATGACCGAAGCGGAGGTTATGGCCATGTTTGGTGGTGCTGAAGGCTAGCGCGCGCCGAGCATTGCGAGCCGGATAAAGGCGCGCTCGACCAGCGCCATACCAGGCGCATGTTGCCCGGCGGAGCGCAGCTGCAGATCCGTATCTGTCAGAACGGTCAGGGCCGTTTCCAGACGCGCAGCACCCCACCGACGCGACTGTGCCAGCATCCGGTCTCGGTGCGGGCCGAAAATGGTGGGGCGCCCTGATGTATCACTCGCTGCGCGGTGCAGCGCCCGGAAATGGCGCATCGCCCCGATGCACAGCCCCACAGGTGTTGCCCCCTGAGCGGTCAGCTTCTGCATGACCGGACCGATTTCCTGTGCGCGGGCCTCGGCCACGACCATCAGGATGTCATCGATTGCGGCCTCTGTGGATGTGGGTGCACAGGCCGCCACATCAGCTTCGGACACCGGGTCCTGATCGCCCAGCTTGTAGAGCGCCAGTTTTTCGACCGTCTGGCGGAAATCACCCGGGTCCAGCGCCTGGGCAAGATCCCCAAGGGCTGCCATGACATCACCGGACGGCAGGTCCAGCCCGGACTCCCTGAGGGACTGTTCAATCTCGGCGCGCGTGGGCGGGTTGTCATAGATGCCTGTCGCATAGGCATTGGGATGTGCTTCAAACGCCTTGCGCAGTTTTGACGTCGGTTTCAGATCCCCTGCGGTGACGACAATCTGCGCATCACCGTCCTGCCAGGCGTCGAGGGCCGCGAGAATAGCGGGGCCGGTGTTTTCGTTGGCGTCCTCAACAAACACCGCACGCTGTCCGGGGAAAAACCCGACCGCCTTGATGGCGTCGACCAGCATTGCGGGGTCTTTGCGCAGTTCGTTCCCGTTCATCCGGGTCAGACGCATTTCTTCTTCGGCGGTGGGCCCCAGCAGTGCGGCCAGCATCTGCTGGCGCTTCAGCGCCACACGCATGCCGTCCCGGCCAAAAATCAGAATGCCGGTCCTGCGCGGGTCCGGTTTTGCGAAATACCCCGTTGCATCACGCGTCGAGAGCTTCATGTCAGATCGGCGCTAAGCAGCCTGACGATGATCTGATCACCCAGCAGCACCATAAGACGCTGCTGTGCATCCTGCTCGGCTGCGAGCGTTGCAACTGTTGTGTCCGCCGCAGAATATCCGGTGAAGTTGTCGACAAGTCCGGACAGCACGATCCGGCCGGTTTCGTTGTCTATCAGCGTATAATCCGCACTGCCGAGCAGATTCAGGCGGGTAATGTCGCCTTCGCTATCGATCGCCAGATTCTCCTGCGCTGTCCTGACATTCAGAGAAAGCCGGTATCCCGCGTTTACAGATCGGCCCAGCCGTTCTTCGATACGCCGCGTGATGAGGTAGCCGTTTTCCGTCTGTGGTTCGTCGATCAGGATGTTGTTCTGCAGGCGCGTCCCGTTGCCACCCGTGCCATAGACGGGCGTGAAACCGCAGGCTGCAAGTGCGAGCGGCAGGCAGATCAGAGCACGGCGGCTATACAACGACATTCACAATACGTCCCGGAACTACGATAACCTTCTTTGGCGTTGCGCCATCAAGGGTCCGGATGACAGCCTGGTCGGCGAGGGCGACTTTTTCAACCTCTTCCTTGCTCATATCCGCGGGTACAGTGATCTCGGCGCGGCGTTTGCCGTTGACCTGAATGGGCAGCGTAACGGTGTCTGAGACCAGCATCGCGTCATCCGCAACCGGCCAGGGTGCGGTGGTGATCAGGCCTTCGCCGCCCTGATGGGCCCAGATGTCTTCGGAAAGATGCGGCGTCATTGGCGACATAAGCTGGGCCAGGGTCATAACGGCCTGGCGCTGCGCGCCATATCCCGCATTGGACTTCTGCAAAGCTGCTGTAAATGCATAGAGTTTCGCAATGGCCGCGTTAAACCCGAAGCTTTCGATGCCCATCGTGACATCGTGGATGCAGCTGTGCATCGCGCGGAGCAGTTCGTCGTCCCCGCTGCCCGATGCCTCTTTGTCCATCTGAGCAATGCGGTCTGAAATGTTCCAGACGCGGGAAAGGTGTTTATAGGCGGCTTCCGCACCCGATGCCGTCCACTCCACGTCCCGCTCCGGCGGGCTGTCGCTTAGAACGAACCAGCGCGCTGTGTCTGCGCCATAGGCGGAAATGATATTGACCGGGTCGACCACGTTTTTCTTGGACTTGGACATTTTGGCAGACGGGATGATTTCCACGTCAGTTCCGTCAGCAAGTCTGCCGTCTGTCACATCCTCGGGCAGGTGATACACGGGGCGGCCTTTGTCATCGCGTGTCTGATAGATTTCATGCGTAACCATGCCCTGAGTGAAAAGCGCGTCGAAAGGTTCGACGGCGGATTCGGGCAAATGGCCTGTGATCTGCATCGCGCGGGCAAAGAACCGGGAGTAAAGCAGGTGCAGAATCGCATGTTCGATCCCGCCGATGTACTGGTCAACATTCATCCAGTAGCCGGCATCGTCCGCAACAGTGGGTGTGTGAGCACGGGGGCCGTGAACCGGGCGAAATACCAGGAGCTGTCGACGAATGTGTCCATTGTATCCGTCTCGCGCAGGGCGTCGCTGCCACATGCGGGGCAGGCGCATTTGCGCCATGTCGGATGGCGGTCAAGCGGATTGCCCGGCGTGTCGAAACTGACATCATAGGGCAGTTCGATCGGCAGGTTTTCTTTCTTTTCGGGCACGACACCGCAGGCATCGCAGTGCACAACCGGAATCGGGCAGCCCCAGTACCGCTGGCGCGAAAGACCCCAGTCGCGCAGGCGGTATTTTGTCTGGCCTGTGCCAAGGTTGTTGGCCTCGAACCAATCAATGGTCGCATCAATGCCCTGCTGGCTTGTCACCTCTCCCACGCCGGCAAAGTGCTCAATATAGACAACTTTTTCAGTCTTGGCCGGAACAAGTGCTTCGTTTTCGACCTCGGTCTCATGTCCCGGCATATAGAACGCGTTCTGTACGGGCAGGTCATATTTCCGCGCAAAATCCAGATCGCGCTGGTCGTGCGCCGGACAGCCAAAGACAGCGCCGGTGCCGTAATCCATCAACACGAAGTTCCCGATCCAGACAGGCAGCTCGATGTCGCTGTCCACCGGGTGCGCCACGCGCAATCCGGTGTCGATACCTTTCTTCTCGGCCTTTTCCATAGCCGCTTCGGTCGTATCCATCTTGCGGCACTCGTCGATGAAGCTTGCCAGCTGCGGGTTTTCGCTTTCCAGCGCCTTTGACACCGGGTGATCCGGTGAAATGGCAATGAACGAGGCGCCGCGCATCGTATCCGGCCGCGTGGAATAACACAGGATGTCACCCTGGCCGTCCGTTCGGTGGAAGGGGATTTCGATCCCTCTGCTTTCGCCGATCCAGTTCTCCTGCATCAGACGCACTTTTGCGGGCCAGTTTTCAAGGCCTGCGAGGGCATCTTTCAGCTCGCCCGCCATGTCAGAAATTTTAAAGAACCATTGCGTCAGCTCGCGCCGCTCGACATCGGCGCCCGAACGCCAGCCTTTGCCGTCGATTACCTGTTCATTGGCCAGAACGGTCATATCGACAGGGTCCCAGTTCACCTGCGCATTTTTGCGGTACACGAGGCCCGCTTCCAGGAAGTCGAGGAAAAGCGCCTGTTGCTGACCGTAGTATTCCGGGTCACAGGTCGCGAATTCCCGGGACCAGTCGATCGACAGGCCCAACGGTTTCATCTGGTCGCGCATGTCGGCGATATTGCGGTAGGTCCAGTCTTTGGGATGCCCACCGATGGCCATCGCTGCGTTTTCCGCGGGCATCCCGAAGGCGTCCCAGCCCATCGGGTGCAGCACATTGTGCCCGGTGGCCAGTTTGTACCGCGCGATGACGTCACCCATCGTGTAGTTGCGGACATGGCCCATATGGATACGTCCCGAAGGATACGGGAACATCTCGAGCACGTAGTATTTTGGCTTGTCTGCGGACCTTACGGCCCGGAAAACTTCGTCGCGGTTCCAGACTTCCTGCCAGCGGCTTTCGATCTCTGCCGGGGTGTAACGCGCCATTTTTGCGTCCTTTTTAACGTATCAGCGCCGGGACCCGGTCTGTTGTGGGTGCCCGGCGCGGGAAGATTTATTCAGTGTCGGTAACGTGGTCCGCGTCAGAGCGCTCCATCACGGTTTCTGATCTGTCGCGCACGGGTCAGAATCGCATCCTCTACAGCGCGGATTGTTGCCGCACTCGCCGGGCCGTTGCGCGTCTGAAGCGATACATTCAGTGACCGGGCCTCCAGCGCGGGGTCGTCAATCAGCACTGTCGCGCGGTATGCCCGACCGCTGCCCGGCGGTGTCCCGAACCCGGTGACAATGACGCCGGTAAACGGATCAACCTGTTCGACGGGCAGAAACTCCAGTACTTCCAGGGATGCGGCCCAGAGATACTTGTTCACGCTTGTACGTGTCTCGACCGCGCCGGCATTGCGGAATGCTTCCCAGATTGTGGTGCCGCTTTGCTGATTCCTGTCACGCTGGCTTGATTCTTCGCGGAAATCGCGCGGGCCCGTGTCCAGTTCCGTTGTTGAACTCCCGCCGCAGGCAGCAAGCAACCCACAACAGAGTGCTGTTCCGATCCAACGCGCCGAAGTGCTCTTTTTCATCAAAAAACCCGCCCAAACTTTGCTTCTGAACCGTTTACTTCAGGAGCCGTTGCACCGCAAGCCGCATGCCGGTTTCCCGCGAATGTGACTGCATTGAGGCGGGTGTGGCATCAAAGCACCATATTCCGGGAAAGCGGGGGGCGTTTTGTTCAGCGCTTGAGGTCACGCCGCTTGTAAGACATTACACAAACACACTTGGGATGCATGTCATCCCGGGAAACACTTGCACACTAGGGACAACGACATGAAAAAAGTTCTTCTTGCATCCACGATGCTCGTCGCGACAGCCGGCATGGCTGCGGCGGAAATCACATTCAACGGTTTCGGCCGCTTCGGCCTGATCTATGACGAAGGCGCAGCCGCTGGTCTCAGCGACACACGTCTCGAGCAGCGTTTCCGCCTGAACATCGTTGGCACAACCGAAACAGACGGTGGTGTTAAGTTCGGCGCACGTCTGCGTATCGAAACAAACGACGAAGCCAACGGCAACTCCGCCACAGGTGACGAAGGCGCAGCCTTCGAAGACAACGAAAACGCAATCCGTAACCCGGAATTCAACGTACAGGCCGGTGGTTTCCGCCTCGACGTTGGTAACACATCCGACGTTATCGATTCCGGCGACGTTGTTAACTACTACGGCTTCGGCGTCGGTCTGACATCGTTCCTCGAGCAGTCCTCCGGCTTCAGCCTGCCGGCATCCGGCATCGGTGACGAAATCGAAGAAGCACCGACCGTCAAACTGCGCTACAAAATGGGCGACCTGACAGTTGCAGGTTCGTACACAGACAACGCGGAAGACGGCTTTGAAGAAGAGTGGATGCTCGGCCTCGGCTATGTCTTCAGCGCATACGCAGTCGGTATCGCCTTCGGTAGCGAAGACGGTTCCACAGACAACGACTTCTGGGCAGCATCGATCTCCGGCGCGTTCAGCAACGTTGACTTCTCCTTCCTGGTTGCAGACAGCGACGCACAGGACGACGTTTCCTACGGTGCATCCATCTCCGTACCGGTTGGCGCGGCGACAAGCATCCAGGCAGTTGTAAACGACAACGGTCAGGACTCGGATGACACAGCATACGGTGTTGGCTTCCGCCACGACCTGGGCGGCGGTGTCTCCCTGCGCGGTGGTATCGGCAACAACCCGAGCGACAACACCGTTGCGGACCTGGGTGTGATCTTCAACTTCTGAGTTGAACACATCGCATGATAATTGGGGCGGACCTTCCGGTTCGCCCCTTTTCTTTTGCGCAGCTTTCTTATCTGAGTAACTGACACCTGACAGGAGAAAGCCGCATGCCGCTCACAGACATTTCCGACCGAATCTCCGCTGCAGAAGCCCGCGCGGGCAGACCATCGGGTTCTGTCAGGCTGATCGCTGTGTCCAAGGTCCAGCCGAACGAGCGGGTTGAAGCAGTTCTGAAGGCGGGTCACCGCTGTTTCGGCGAAAACCGGGTGCAGGAGGCTGCGGGCAAGTGGCCGGAGTTCCGCGAAACCTTTCCGGATGTCGAACTGCACCTGATCGGGCCGTTGCAAACGAACAAGGCGCGTCAGGCATTCGGGCTCTTTCAGAGCATCCATTCGCTGGACAGGCCCAAGCTGGCGAAGACTTTTGCGCGGCTCGCGGATGAAACGGGCACCTGTCCTGAGATGTTTGTCCAGGTGAACACAGGCGAGGAGCCTCAGAAAGCTGGCGTGCTCCCGGGGGATGCAGATGCCTTTGTGGCGGACTGCCGGTCTCTGAACCTGCCCATCCAGGGCCTGATGTGCATTCCCCCCGCTGATGAAGAACCATCGCTGCATTTCGCTCTGCTGCGCAAGATTGCGGAACGCAATGGGCTTGAGGGTCTCAGCATGGGAATGAGTGGTGATTTTGAATCAGCCATCGCCCTGGGTGCTACGCATGTGCGTGTTGGTTCGGCAATCTTCGGGGAACGCACACCCGGGTAGGCGCATCGCAGAGGGCCGGCGTCAGCCTGCCAGTGCTTCGGGTACAATCAGGCGGGTTTGCAGAGTGATCAGCGGTGCAATCCGGTGCAGGTTTTCGCGCGAAAAAGCGATGCAGCCTTCAGTCGGAAACCCGGGACGCCGCTGTTGGTGCAGAAAAATCGCCGAGCCACGGCCTTTGACGGCGTAAGGCCAGTTCCAGTCGGTCAAAAGGACAAGATCATAAAGCGGGTCGGCGCGGCGGAGCACTTCGTGGCTATGGGCGTAAGGCGCCCGCACCATCATATTATAGTCCTCATGCGTCATATCATCCGACCACAGATCCCCTGGTCCGATTGGAAGCGCCCAGTTAGTAGGGCGGGCCATTCTGTCCGGGCGATAGAGCATGCCGACAATCCGGTGTGTCCCGCAGGGGGTGGCGCCATCACCCTCTTTCTTGCGTTTCGACACACCGCCCCGGCCGATCGTGCAGGGCCAGTAATGGCCCCGGAAACGCAGGCCGCGCGGCGTAAGCACCATATCGAAGGGGCTCATTTCAGGTGCCCGGACTTGCGGTGTTTGGTTTCCAGGTAAGCCTCGTTGTGCGGGTTGTGACCCACGTGCAGCGGGACCCGCTCGGTGACATCAAGCCCGCAGCTCTGCATCATACTGGTTTTGGCAGGGTTATTGGTCATCAGCCGGACGGCAGAAAATCCAAGCGACCGAAGAATATCTGCGCCCAGCCGGAAATCCCGCTCGTCGTCCTCGAAGCCAAGCCGGTGATTGGCTTCAACCGTATCGAACCCTTCATCCTGCAACGAATAGGCGCGCATTTTGTTTGCCAGACCAATGCCCCGCCCTTCCTGGTTCATGTAAAGCAGTACCCCGTGCCCTTCTGAACCCATCTTCGCCAGTGCCGCGCGCAGCTGCGGGCCGCAGTCACACTTCAGAGATCCCATCAGATCTCCGGTCACACAGGCCGAATGCAGGCGGGCGAGCACAGGACGCGACCGGTCTGGTCGACCGATCTCGATTGCGTAATGCTCTTCGCCGCCATCCTCTGGCCGGAATACATGCAGACGACCTGCTTCTGATACTTCCAGTGGCAGTCTCGCACTGACAACAGAATGCAGCGGGCTGCGTTCATCCAGCGCTTCCCCGGCTGCGCTGATATCCAGAATGGTCAGATTGTGTTCGGCCGCAAAAGACGCAGCATCCGGAACAGACACCACCAAAGCAGCGGGCAGAAGCCTTGCTGATTTCACCATACGAACGGCCACGCGGTGCGCGCTGGCATCGCCGGTCCGGAGGCTGGAAAGGGGGCCTTTCATAGGGTTCATCAGATCACCGGCAGGGTCAGCAATGGACCGTACCCAGGCGGCATCCGCATCCGCGGGCATGCGGATCCGCGCAACATCACCGTCATAGGCGCGGGCGCGGAGTGTTTCTGCACGTCTGGCCGTAATGGTCAGAATACTCTCGTCGCTTACGGCTCTGAGACTGCGCAAACGGTCGGGATCCAGCGTTTCGGCGGCGACAAAAGCAACCGGATCGCTGCCGTTCAGCACGACCGGAACGCCCATGCGCAGGTCGGCGCGCGCCCTCGCGAGCTGTTCATTCAGGGTCGGAGCGATGGTCATGATGTTACAATGCCTGTCTTTTTTCGCGTTGATCCGGGGCAAACAGGCCGGAATTGAAACAATTTACCGCCGATGTAACACGAGGCTGTGAGAGAAATCACACCGCGCTTGTCTGCAGCGGCACAAAAACACATTTGTTGTTGTAACACGAGGGAGAGATCCATGGCACAGCTGAAAAAAATACTGCTTGTAGACGATGATGACGATCTGCGCGAGGCGCTCAGCGAACAGCTGATCATGACCGAAGACTTCGATGTCTTTGAAGCCGCGAACGGCGCAGATGCCATGGTGCGGGCGAAAGAAGCACTCTACGATCTCGTCATTCTCGATGTCGGCCTGCCGGACACAGACGGTCGTGAACTGTGCCGCCTGATGCGCAAGCAGGGCGTCAAAAGCCCGATTCTCATGCTGACGGGTCACGACAGTGACGCGGATACGATTCTCGGGCTCGATGCGGGTGCAAATGATTATGTCAGCAAGCCGTTCAAGTTTCCGGTTCTGCTGGCCCGCATCCGCGCGCAGCTCCGGCAGCATGAACAGTCAGAGGACGCAGTTTTCCAGCTGGGTCACTATACTTTCAAGCCGTCAATGAAGATGCTGATCACCGAAGACGAACGCAAAGTGCGTCTGACGGAAAAAGAGACCAACATTCTCAAATTCCTGTACCGCTCGACGGATGGTGTGGTGCCGCGCGATGTGCTCCTGCACGAAGTCTGGGGCTACAATGCGGGTGTCACAACGCACACGCTGGAGACGCATATTTACCGGCTGCGCCAGAAAATTGAACCAGATCCGTCTAATGCTCGCCTTCTTGTGACCGAATCAGGCGGCTACAGATTAATGGCATAGGGTGTCGCGGACTTTTTTGACCTGCGTCAATGAAACGTTAACCAAAGCGCCCTATTTGTTAAGTATCCCGCGCATGTCCGGGTCATGACATGCACCTCCCTGTTGGACTGGGCCGGGCTTAATGCCCGGTCTTTTTTTGTCTTGAGGATGAATTTCCCGCTGAATGGTGTCTGGACAGGGTCCCTGTGCATCGGCGAGGCTATTGACTGTGTTCCCGACCCGGGGGCGTTTGAACGGCGCAGGAACCATCTGGCACCGTACGCGGCCGTATCAGCGCTCCCCTCACCCCAGCTCCAGGCTCGTGACTGCGTAAAACGCATGCCCACATGTCGGGCCGGCGCCGCGATACATTCGTGCCGTTCTGAACCCCGGTACTAAACAAAGCTCCCTGCACAGATCGGCAAGTCCCGAAGACGAGCCAGGCACATCAAGCGTAACGGGACCGCTGAACAGCGTGGCCGCGTGCCGGATCAGCCGGTCTGCGACCTGGGCATTATCTGCGACGAGTGGCCCGATTTTTGAACCTTCACGGCAGGCGCGCAGGGTGCAGAACCCACTGCCTGACTGCCCGGCATCCAGGATCAGCGTTTTGCGTGTCTCGCATTGTGTGAGCCATGCCTCCAGATATGCGGTCTTGATCAGCCCGGTAGCTTTGGCTTCTTTCTCGACCAGCTTCTTAATGTCCGCAGGCCCAGCCAGAGTGACATCCGGATCGGTCTGACCATGGACAGTACCGCTGAACCTGGTCGTCCCCCCGGCATGGCTGAAACCGGAAACGGCATAGTTTTCCTGCTGCGCCTCCACGCCATCAAGCCCGATGGTACGAGCGCCTGCGTGCCCTGTTGCGTGCTGCCACAGGCCGAAGCCAATTCCCTTGCCCCGCCAGTCTGGACGGACGATGTAGAGCCCCAGAAACGCGAAACTGTCTGAGTGATTGACTACTGAAATCGCCGCAACGGGATCGCCTGCATGACCGGCGGCGACGAAAAACCCCTCTGGATCCGCCTTGAAAAAGGCCGCAGCATCTTCGAGACCAGGGTTCCAACCTTCATCGGCGGCCCAATCCAGCACCGTGACAAGTTCAGACTGATCGGCGTTCCTGAATTCGATCATCTTTTCAGCGCATCTTTAAGGGAAACCGGCCCGGAATCGCGCTCTCTGAGGTCAAGCTGGGACAGCAGGTCAAGGAGATGCCCTTTCATAAGTTCCTCGGCAGATGCTCCATCCTGTTGCCTCAGAGCGTCCACCAGCGCGTGATGCGCATTGCTTTCGCACAGCGCATTCCGCCGGCGCCAGTACAGTGCAATGACCAGCGAGGAGCGGGATATCAGCTGCCGCAGGAACTGTTCGATTGTCTGCTGGTCGGCGATACGGGCGATGTCCAGGTGAAAGTCACCCGACAGTTTCAGCGCCAGGCCCGCTTCGTCGCGATCGAGTGCGGCGTGTTCGTTCTCAATATGGCGTTCCAGCCGTGCTATGTCCGCAGCTGTGGCGCGTTGTGCGGCGGCACGGGCAGTTTCCGGTTCAAGCAGAGCGCGGGCCTGAAAAACCTCCCGCGCTTCCTTCAGCGTAGGTTTGGACACAAAGGCGCCGCGGTTCCGCTCAATCGTCAGCAGGCCCTGGTATTCCATGGACCGCAGCGCCTGACGTACGAGTGTGCGGCTTACGCCGAATATCTCGCAGACTTCGTCCTCCCGCAGTTTGGTGCCGGGTTGCAGGCGATGTTCGTGAACCGCCTGCGTGAGTTGCGCGACAATGTCGTCGACAGATGATGTCGCAGAATCGGTCATAGCGGACATTCGGTTTCTCCTGCGCCGAACCTGCACCCCGGCGCACCAGGTTTCAATATCTCACACAAACGACGTTAAAATCGTATACAATATCTGCCTATATTTTGGACAATATTCAGATCGTCTGGGGTGTTTTTAAGCATACGACTGGTGCCCGAATTCTATCAGGCGAATTGCGCTTGGGTCTTCACAGTCTGACCCGTCACGCTGTTGGCAACCTTTGGGGGTACCGATGAGCCGAACGCTGGATCTTGAACTGATCAGTCTGACAAAACGATACGGTGATACCGTCGCCGTTGACGCGATCAGCTACCATTTCACTGCGGGCACATATGCCTGCTTGCTTGGGCCTTCCGGGTGCGGCAAATCCTCAACGCTGCGGATGATCGCCGGACATGAGGCCGTGTCAGATGGTGCGATTACTCTGGGCGGGCGCGATATTTCTCATCTGCCACCGGCGAAACGTGGCACAGCGATGATGTTTCAGAACTACGCTCTTTTTCCGCATCTCACAGTGCGTGACAATGTTGGATTCAGCCTGAAAATGCAGGGTATCGACGCGGCGAAGCAGCGTACCCGCGCTGGAGAAATGCTGGAACTGGTTGACATGACAGCCCTGGCGGACCGGTTGCCTGCGCAACTCTCCGGGGGGCAGCAGCAGCGCGCCGCACTGGCACGCGCTTTGATCACGGAACCGGAAGTTCTGCTGCTGGATGAGCCGCTCTCCGCGCTTGATCCGTTCCTGCGTGTCCGGATGCGTACTGAACTCAAAAAGCTCCAGCGGGAACTTGGCATTACCTTTGTGCACGTCACACATGGTCAGGACGAGGCGCTTGCTCTGGCAGATGAAATTGTCGTCATGAACGCCGCGAAAATAGAGCAGGCCGGAAAAACCCGCGCTGTATTTGACGCGCCGCAGACGGCCTTTGTCGCGCGGTTCCTGGGCTCGCACAACGTCGTATCCATGCCCGGGGGAATGGTGGCAATCCGGTCAGATGCCCTCCGGATTACGCCGGCGGGAACGGCGAGACTGCCTGGCACAATCACCAGCATTGAATATCAGGGCACGCATGTTGCGCTCACCGCTGCCGTACCCGGCGACCAGGAGGTGACCGCCGTGCTGTCCGACAGGGATTTCTTCGATGATCCGAAGAATCCGGGCGAGGCAATCGGCCTCGACTGGGAGGCTGAGGCGGCACACGCCCTGGCCGGATAATCAGACGACCAACAGAGAGGACACTGCAGATGACAACAATTTCCAAAGTGCGCTATTCGCGCCGGTCCGTACTGAAGTCGGGTGGCGCGGCGGTGGCGGCCGCCGCGCTTCCGGCTCCGATGGTATGGGGACAAGAGACAAAGAATATCACCTTGCGCCAGTTCGGCACCGGGGTGTCCAACCTCAACGAGGTGGCGCAGAAGGTCAAGGAAGACCTCGGCTTCACGCTGGAAATGACGGCGCTCGATTCCGACAGCGTGACACAGCGTGCGGCAACGCAGCCTGACAGCTTTGACATTGCCGACATCGAATACTGGATCTGCAAAAAGGTCTGGCCGACCGGCAACTTGCAGGCGATGGATACCTCGAAGATTGCCAATTACGACAAGATCGTCGGCATCTTCCGGGACGGGAAACTCACGCCCGAGAGCACCATTGCACAAGGCACGGCACCACACAGCGTGGGTTTTGTTGAAGGGCCGGACGGCACCGACTTCGTGGACAACGAATCCGGATGGATGACCCTGATCCCCACGATATATAATGCTGATACGCTGGGTATCCGGCCGGACCTCATTGGCCGGCCGATCAGCAACTGGTCAGAACTCCTGAACCCGGAATTCAAAGGCAAAGCGTCCATTCTGGATATCTCGTCCATCGGGATCATGGACATGGCCATGGTTGTGGAATCGATGGGTGAATACACCTATCCCGACAAGGGCAACATGACCAAAGAAGAGATCGATCTGACCATCGGTATCTTCACCGAAGCCAAGAAAAACGGTCAGTTCCGGGCCTTCTGGAAGAGCTTTGATGAAAGCGTCAACCTGATGGCCTCGGGCGAAGTCGTGATCCAGTCCATGTGGTCGCCCGCGATCACCGCCGTGAAATCACGCGGCATTCCCTGCGTCTACCAGCCGCTGGAAGAAGGCTACCGTTCATGGGGTGGTGGTATTGGCCTGTCCAAATCACTGACGGGCATGGAGCTCGATGCGGCCTATGAATATATCAACTGGTATCTGTCGGGCTGGGTCGGCGGTTTCCTGATGCGGCAGGGGTATTACTCGGCAGTGCCGGAGACTTCCAAAAACTTCATGTCGGAAAATGAATGGGGTTACTGGTTCGAGGGCAAAGAAGCTTCTGACACGATCACCTCGCCCTTCGGGGATCCTCTGGCCCAGGCCGGTGAGACACGCGACGGTGGCTCATTCTACGACCGTATGGGGGCAGTGGCCTGCTGGAACGCCGTCATGGACGAAAACCAGTACATGGTTCGCAAGTGGAACGAATTCATCGCCGCCTGAGCGATGCGCGCCGGGGGGACACGCTCCCCCGGCACATGACACCCAAGCAAACGACCGGGGCAGGTTTTGAAAAACAATTCGGTAACTGGCTGGCTTCTGGCCGCACCGCTTTCCCTGGTGCTGCTGGTCTTTCTGGTAGCGCCCATCGTGATGATCGTGATCGTCAGCTTCTGGGGGGCCACAGAATGGTCGATCTATCCTGCATTTCTCTTTGACAATTATGCGTTTCTGCTGACTTCAGAGGTGACCTGGCGGGTGTTCCTGAACACCTTTCGGTATGCGCTGATCACCTGGATTTTTACGCTGCTCATCGGCTTCACCGTCGCCTATTACCTGGCGTTTCACATCCGCAGCATGACATGGCAGATTGCGTTGTTTTTGCTCTGCACCATTCCCTTTCTGACATCGAACATCATCCGGATGATTTCGTGGATCCCGTTCCTCGGCCGCAACGGGATTGCCAATTCAACTCTGATCTCCATGGGCGTCATTGATGAACCTGTGGAATGGCTGCTGTTCAGTGACTTCAGTGTGATCCTTGCCTTTGTGCATCTCTACACGCTGTTCATGGTGGTGCCGGTCTTCAACACGATGATGCGTATCGACAAATCCCTGATTGAAGCCGCAGCGGATGCAGGTGCCACCGGCTGGCAGACCCTCTGGTATGTGATTATCCCGCTGACCAAACCGGGGATCATGATCGGTACGATTTTCGTTGTGGCACTGGTCATGGGCGATTTCATCACGGTTCGGTTCATGTCCGGCAGTCAGTCCGCGAATGTCGGACGGATGATCCAGAATGACATCGGGTTGCTGCAATATCCGTCTGCGAGTGCAACGGCCGTGGTTCTGCTGATCACTGTGCTGCTGCTGATCGGGACGCTGCTGCGCTTTGTCGATATCCGGAAGGAGCTCTGATATGGAGCCGCGTCCCCGTTCCTTCTACTTTCTCACGGCGTTCTTCGTCCTGTTCCTTATCTTTCTTTATGGGCCCACGCTGACCATCGGTGTCCTGTCCTTTCAGGGGCCGGGGGGCGGTCTGACGTTTCCGATGCGGGGCGTGTCCCTGCACTGGTTCCGCGATCTGTTCGAGCAACAGGCTGTCGGGGACATTTGGGGCTCTTTCCGGCGGTCCTTTGTGCTGGGTCTGATGGTGATGGTGACCACCGTGGTCGTCTCAGTCATGGGCGGGCTGGCCTTTCGCAAGAGGTTCAGGGGGCGGGCATCCTGTTTTACCTGATCATCACATCGCTGGTGATCCCCTCCATTCTGATCTCGCTGGGCGTGGGGCTGATCTGGTCGCAGTCGGGTCTGCCGGTGCACTGGTCAGGGTCGGGCTTTGGAGCGCAGCTGACCTGGACACTGCCCTTTGGTCTGCTGATCATGTTTGCGGTCTTCAACCGCTTTGATCCTTCGTACGAAGAGGCCGCCCGCGATCTCGGTGCGTCGCCACTGGCAGGTGATCCGCCATGTTGTTCTGCCGATCATAGCCCCCTCGCTGATCGGCGTTGCCCTCTTCGGGTTCACACTGAGCTATGACGAGTTTGCCCGGACGCTCCTGACCTCCGGCAGCTACAACACGCTGCCGCTGGAAATCTTTGGCATGACGACGAATGTGACAACGCCGGTTCTCTTTGCCCTCGGGACCCTGACCACGGTATTTTCCCTGCTGATCATTCTCGTATTCCTCGGGCTGGTCTGGTTCCTGAACCGGCGCCGCGCCCGGAAAGGGTCCGATGCCGGCGAGGGTCTGGTGTGACGGATGTGGTCATCATCAACCCAAACAGTACGGCGTCCATGACCGCGGCCATGGTGCAGGTTGCCAGCAGGGCTGTGCCCGCTGTGCGGTTCGAGGGCTGGACCTCCCGTAAAGGCCCGCCCGCGATACAGGGTACCGCCGACGGAGATGCAGCGACCCCACCGCTGCTGGAACTTGTCGCGCGCGCCTCTGCAGAGGGTCATGACGGCATTATCATCGGATGTTTTGATGACACGGGGTTGCGGCAGGCTG
Source organism: Roseobacter sp. S87 (assembly GCF_055693285.1). The sequence goes on along the minus strand of NZ_JBVFTR010000004.1, from coordinate 3,076,858 downwards.
CAGAAATCTCCGCCTGTCCGGTCATCGGTATTGGCCAGGCATCCTATCACTATGCGGCGCTCCGGCAGTGGCGCTTCAGCGTCGTGACAACGCTGTCCGTATCGGTCCCGGTTCTGGAAACCAATATCAGGTCGTCCGGGCTCGATGCTTCTCTGGGACGTGTCCGCGCGTCAGAAGTTCCCGTACTGGAACTGGAGAAAGATCCGGGTCAGGCGGGGTCTGCCATCAAAGCGGAAGCCATGAAAGCGCAGAGCGAAGATGACATAGCCGCGGTCGTCCTGGGATGTGCGGGCATGGTGCAGGTCGTGTCTGATGTAAGGCAGGCGCTCGACATCGAAGTCATTGACCCTGTTGAATGCGCCGCGCGCTGCATGACCTGGCTGACCTGAAAAAATCCGAGCCCATGGCGCTGAAGGGCTGTTTCCCCTGCCAAAGCCCCGTCACGCCCGAAGCTGCGCATCCCGTATCAGTGCCGCAAGACGGAAAAACCCATGGGCCATTTTTGTGTAGGGCGTCAGCAGAAAGAACGCAGCAACGGCACCGAGATGCAGCGCCAGCACCGGCGGCATCAGTGGTGTTTTCCCAAGCCAGTAAAGGGCTAGTCCGCTGGCGCCTATGAACCCCAGCAGCGCAATAAACGCTGTATCAGCGGATCTGGTCGCAGGATCTGACAGACCGGCATCCGCGCGTTGCCTGAGCACCAGCATCCAGACACAGCCAAGCGTCAGAAGGATACCTCCCGGTACGCCAAGCAGTTTGGGAGGGGACAGGAACGGGTAGGGCGCGGGCCAGCCGAAAGCATAGTGCAGGACGGTCCCGCTGACGGTTGAGGCAAAACACAACAGGAACCCGTACATGACTGAATGATGCGCATAGCGCCTCGCGGAAGAGAAGCGCTCGCCCTTTTCAAAATTGCACCCTTCGCCGTGCCCACCGTCAAGGTCTTTCATCCTTGCGGCTCGACCAAAGGCCCGGGTTACCTGTGACCGGGTGATCCGCTGCCCCCCAATACTGCGCCAGTAACCGTGCAGGCTGAAACCGAGAATGAGCAGAGGTAGCACAAAGGCCGGCGCAAAGATGGCGACCATCGCCGCATGCGACAGAACAGCGTAAAATCCTTCTCCGGACGCTGGCGCGAGCGCGCGGATGGCGATGAAAAGCCCGGCGAAACCGGCCAGCGTTGCCAGTACTGTGCCAGCGGCGTTTTTCAGAAACAGATGGGCAACAGGCCCTGGCCAGACGTGGTCCTGCCAGCTTTCGGTGCGGACCTCCGCCAGGGCGCGGGGCAGATTGAGGGCAAATTCATGCGGTTCGGTGTACTGGCAGGCGTAATAGCAGCCACGGCAGTTGTGGCACAGGTTTGCGATCTGCGTGATGTCCGCGTCCGCGAAGGTCCGCAGCCGGGTGATCGCGGGGAAGGCCGAGCAATAGCCTTCGCAATAACGGCACGCATTGCAGATCCCCAGTTGCCTCCGCGCCTCCTCATACGTTTCTGTTGATGGTGCATCATACATCTGCGGCCGCCTCTCTGCCTGCGATATGTCCAAACACTGAACCGAGTGTCATGCCGAACCCTGCCAGATAACCCTGACCCAGGACCGAGCCCGCCATGATCTCTCCTGCGGCCCAAAGGTTACGCATTCTGCCTGATGGTCCCGTCACCCGCGCGGTTTCATCAACTTTCAGGCCCAGATAGGTAAAGGTCACACCGGGCCGGAGCGGGTAGGCATAAAAAGGCGGATCAGTGATCGGCCGGGCCCAGTTTGTTTTCGGCGGCGTGAGGCCCTCGGTCGAAACTGCATCCAGTTCGGTTGGCCTGAAATCACCTGGCTGGCAGGCTGCATTGAACCCATCAATCGTTTGCACCAGTGTATCAACCGGCAGTCCCAGCTTTCGTCCTAGCTCTTCGGGCGTATCTGCCTGAACGGGCGGAAAGACAGATGGCATGAAAAGGTCGCGCGACTTCGAATCGATGATCGCATAGCCGATCTGATCCGGTTGTGCAGCAACGAGGCGCCCCCAGATCGCGTATCGCTTCGGCCAGACATCCTCGCCTTCGTCATAGAACCGTTCGCCGTTGCTGTTCACGACCACCGAAAAAGGTACACAGTCCAGCCGGGTCACGATGCCGCCGTCAAATTTCGGAGCGCGGCCGTCGATGGCAACGGCATGGCACTGGGTCGGATCACCGACACTTTCCATTCCCTGATCCAGAAGGTCACGCAGCACGACACCGCGGTTGTAGAGCGTTCCCCGGATCAGGAAGTTCTTTGCGGCAGGTCCCCATGCACGTGCCAGCCAGTCCGTATCCGCCTGAAATCCACCGGAGGCCACGACAACACTTCCGGGATTGAAGCGGTGTTCCTGACCGCTGATCCGGGCGGTTACTTCGGTGATCCTGTCCCCGCTGACGGTCAGGTGATCGACATGTGCGTCGCAGAATGTCGCGACGCCCTTGTCTTCTGCCTGCGCATAAAAGGCGTTTACCAGAGCCTTGCCGCCGCCGAGGAAGAAGGCATTCGTTCTCGACAAAGACAATGTTCCCGAAAGCGATGGCTGAAACCGCACGCCGTGTTCTTCCATCCAGCGATAGGCCTGAGCTGAGTTTTCAATGGCGATGCGCGCAAGATCGGGGTCTGTTTTGCCTTTTGTGACCTTCAGCAGATCGTCCATGTATTCTTCAGCCTGATAGCTGCCGGTCAGCACACCAAGCGGGCCCTCATGCATGCAGCGGAAGTTCCGCGTGTGTCGTGAGTTTCCTCCACGGTAAGGCTTTGGCGCTGCCTCCAGAACCGTCACAGACCTGCCGGCCTCGCGCGCTGTCAGAGCTGCGGTCAGCGCGGCATTCCCGCCGCCGATGACGAGTACTTCTGGTGACAGATCAGGCTTTCCGGCCTTTGACATCTCTGGAATCCTCCGATACGCTTCTTGTATCCAAATGGATACAAAAGGCAAGCTCTATGTCGGAACCCCGGAAATCCAGTGGTGAACAGGCCTATGACGCGCTTCTGCACGAAATCCGTGCCGGCACCTTCCGTCCCGGAGATCGTCTGCGCGAAGAGGAAGTTGCCGCGCGTCTGACCCTGTCGCGCACGCCGGTACGTGAAGCGCTGCGCCGCCTCGAAAGTGACGGGATTGTCGAGCACAGGCCGCGGGTTGGTGCCGTGATCCGGTCGCTTGCACATACAGAAATTGTTGAGCTCTATGAAATGCGGATCGTATTGGAACGCACCGCCGCGGAAATGGCTGCAAAGCATGGTGCGGAGGCTGAATTCGACGCGCTGGATGCGATGAACGATCAGATAGAGGCAAACCGGGACAAGCCCGCGCTGGGTGCGGCGATCAATCAGGATTTCCACAAAGGCCTTTATCTTGCTGGCCGCAACCGGTTCCTGCTGGAGGCCTCAAGGGCGCTCAATAACGCTCTGCTGTTGCTGGGTCCAACGACCTACACCGACCCCGACCGTATTGATGTCGTCGTGCGCCAGCACCGTGCGATCATCACCGCCCTGCGGAATGGCGATGCCGAAGCAGCAGGTGTTGCGGCCGAAGCCCATCTGCAAACCTCTCTTCTGCATCGTCTCAAAGGGGTCAGCGCGTGATTCCCATTTTCAGCGCGTTCGCCGTTGCTGCAACCGGTGTTGCGGCATTCCACTGGCTGGCGCTGCCACTGCCCTGGCTGCTCGGTCCAATTGCGGCCTGCCTGATCGCCGCTCTGGTGCGCGTTCCGCTGGGCAGCCTGCCCACGGTCAACGCCGGTATGCGCACCATTCTGGGCGTTGCGGTCGGTGCCACGCTGACGCCTGCCGTACTGGCCAGTTTTCCAGCGTTGTGGCCGACGCTGATCCTGGTTCCGGTCATGATTGCGGTGATCGGTGTGGTTGGCGTTCCCTATTTCCAGAGGTTTTGCGGGTATGATTTCCCCACCGCTTACTATGCAACGATGCCTGGTGGTCTCCAGGATATGATTGTCTTTGGCGAAGAGGCGGGCGCCAATGTCCGGACCCTGAGCCTGATCCATGCAACCCGCGTGCTGGTCATCGTCGTCAGCCTGCCGTTTCTGACCAGCAGCATCTGGGATGCGGATCTGATGGCGCCACCCGGTGCGCCGGCGACCAGCATTCCGCTGGCAGAACTGGCGCTGATGGTCTTCTGCGCGATTGCCGGATGGCGGGTGGCAAAACGAGTCGGAATGTTCGGGGCGTCGATCCTGGGGCCTTTGATCCTGACCGGCGCTTTCGCTGTAGCAGACCTGCTGCACAACCGCCCGCCGGCAGAGGCCATCTGGGCGGCGCAGTTTTTTATCGGCATGGGGATCGGCTGCAAATACGCGGGTATCACGATGGCCGAAGTGCGCCGCGACCTGGTGGCGGGACTTGGGTTCTGTGTCCTGCTGATCCTGCTGACGGTCCTGTTTGTTGAGGCCATATACGGCCTCGACCTGGCGCCAGGTATGGAAGCCCTGCTGGCCTTCGCGCCGGGCGGACAGGCAGAACTGACCGTGCTTGCGCTGATTGTCGGGGCAGACGTCGCGTTTGTTGTGGCGCATCATGTGCTGCGGATACTGGTGGTGATCCTTGGCGCACCGGTTGCGGTGCGTCTCTTCAGCCAAACACCCCGGGATTGATCATGTGGATGGGCGCGCCCCGGGCCCATGCATTCACCTGTTCAAAAATGTCGCTGAACTGCAGATCGAATTCATCCTCGGTCACATACCCAAGATGCGGTGTCGGCAAAACGTTCGGATGGGTCAGCAAGACATGTGATGTGTCCCGCAGAGGTTCGGTGTCAAAGACATCTACGGCCGCATGGATGCGCCCGCGCCCGATTTCGGTCTCCAGAGCGCCTGTCTCTATCAGACCCGCCCGGGAGGTATTCACCAGCAGGCTGCGCGGTGCCATTGCCGCCAGATCATCCGCCGTGATAATGCCGCGTGTTGTTGGCTTAAGACGGACGTGAAGCGACACGACATCTGATGTGGCGAAGAACGCCTCCCGGTTGTCTGCAACCGTTTCTCCGTCTGCGATCGCTCTGGCGCGGCCTTCCTCTGACGACCACCACTGGATTTCCATGCCGATCGCTCTGGCGTATTCTGCGACCGCACGCGCAATGCGGCCATACCCATAAAGGCCCAGTGTCCGGCCACGGAGCGTTCGGCCGACACCCGCCTGCCACCTGCCTGCCCGGATCGATGCGACCTGTTCCGGTATCTGCCGGTAGCTGGCCAGAATGAGCGCCAGGGTCATTTCCGCAGCGGCATAGGACGGCGTTCCGCTGTGCATGTTGGAGCACAACAGCACACCGTGCCGCGTACAGGCATCGACATCGACGTGAGGATAAACCGAGCGTTGGGAAATGAGTTTCAGGTTGGGCAGCTGTTCCAGGAGTTTTGCGCCAATGGCCGTACGTTCGCGAAAGAGCACCAGTGCATCGGCGTCCTGCAGACGGGTGGCCAGTTTCCCCGGATCAGGTTCATGGTCTGTCCACACCGTGACGTCATGACCCGCCAGCATGCTGAAACAGGGCAATCCACGCAAAGTGTCGAACCAGTCATCGAGGATATGAACTTTCATGACCGGCTCCAGACAGAACCCGGGATGAATACATCCCCGCGCGCCAGCAGGCGTGCCGTGCGTGTCAGCCCGGCCGCACGGACAGCAAAGTTCTCACCGTCAGTCTCAATATCCATGGACACATCCAGAAGACCCATCGGGTGCTCCAGCCTCAACTGAACCGGCGTGTGGTTGGGCGGCGCAAGTATTCCCGCCGCAACAGTGCCCGGACACAAAAGACAGGCAGACAGACACTGGGACCCGGTAACCGCGAGGCTGGGATGGCAGTTTTTCGGCATAAAGTACCTTGTCAGCACATGACCGCCATTCACCGGCGGGGCAACCAGACCGAATTTGGGTGTCACAGACTGTGACACGTCCCCCATGCCCATCAAACGGCCTGCTTCCTGGCGGATCGGCTCCATCCGTTCATAAAAGGCACGGTTGGCGTCCAGGTCCGCGGCGCTTTCCTGTCCGGTCAGGCCAAAGTCCCGGGCACGCGCGATCACCATCGGCATGGCGACATCAATGCAGGTCACCTCAATACCATCAATGACGTCGATGCGGTTGCCGGTGGGGAACATGGCACCGGTTGTCCCGCCGGTGACGTCCATGAACATCAGACCGACGGGTGCCGCGGTTCCCGGAACGCCGTCAATCTGCACGTCACCGTCATAGCGGACGCGGCCCGCTTCGGTCCGCACCTGTGCGGTGACCCGCGCGCCGGTGTTGACCGCCCGGATCCGGACCTCGGTCAGGTCGCCTGTGGCCGGGACAAGCCCCATTTCAATCGCCGCCGGGCCCACGCCCACCAGAATGTTCCCGCATGTCGGCCGGAAATCGACCTGCCTGTCTTCGACGCTGACCTGCGCGAAGAAGTAATCGACATCCGTCTGATCATCCTGCGATGGAGAAAGCATGGCCACTTTGGTCGTGACTGCTGCGCCACCGCCGATGCCGTCGATGTTGAGCGGGTGGCCCGAGCCCACCATGGCTGTCAGAACCTCAGCCAGGGCATCGCGGTCTTCGGGCAGGTCCGCGCGGTTCAGGTACGGACCGCGTGAGGTGCCGCCGCGCATGAACAGAAAGGGTATTGCTGTCTGTGTCATGTCAGCGGCCACGGCAGGTCAACGTAGCTTTGCAGCAGGCCCGCGGGGAAGTCCCGGTTCAGCGTACCCGCCATAAAACAGATAAAGGCGATGCCTGCAGCTGTGTAACCGGCAGCAAATCCCCAGCTGCGTCCGGCCCGCAGGCGGATGAACGCAAAGAGGAATATTGCCAGTGCGAGGATGAAACCGAGAAGAGCCGTGAGCACAAGGAGCCCGGCGAACCATGCCAGCGTGGGCCACAGACCATGCTGGCTGTCTTCCTCAGCCTCGCGGTCGGCAAAGAGCGCGTGGGTTTCCGGCTTCAGCATCATCTGGATCAGGACGATCACGCTGGCCAGGATCGCAACACCTGCAACAAACGTGGGGAACACGCGGTCCGCACTGGCGTAATCCGGGATCATTGCGGCATTTGTGTATGCCACGATCAGATAGCCCAGCACCGCCAGCAGAAAGATCATCGGCGCGCGTTTGTCACCGGAGTTCACGTCGCCCTCGGCCATGATGGTCTTTGCCTGGCGCAGGCCCAGAACGACCGAGATCAGCGTGATGATGATCAGGACGATGACGATCGGCGAAAAGATATAGTCGATGCCTTCCTCAAACCCCCGGCGGAACCGGCTCTGGGCGATTTGGACGGCCTGGTTGGCATAGGTTTCAGCCGGATTAGACAGCACGAAACCGATCAGGAATGCAGGGCGCGACCAGTCAAACCGCCGCATCATGATGCCCAGCAATCCGATGGCAAAAAGCGCCACTAGGTCCATGATGTCCTGGCCGGACTGGAACGCCGCAAAGGAAATGATCATGAACAGGAAGGGTGCCAGCAGCGCAAAGGGGATTGTGGTCAGTCGGGCAATCCCTCCGGACGCGGCGATGCAGATCAGCGTGCCGACGACATTTGCGAGCGCCAGCAGCCAGACGATGGCATAGGTGATATCCAGGTTGTTCTTCAGCATGGAAGGACCGACTTCGATGTTCCCCGAGCCCAGCAGGGCAATGGCCCCGATAAAGATCGCCATGGAACCGGAGCCGGGGATGCCAAAGAGAAGTGTCGGCACAAGACCGCCGCCTTCCTTGGCGTTATTTGAACTTTCCGGCCCGATAACGCCCCGGACCTCGCCCTTGCCGAAGTTTGATTTGTCTTTGGTCGTCTGAACCGAATGGCCATAGGCGATCCAGTCAACAACGGAGCCGCCCAGCCCGGGAATAACACCCACGACAACGCCGATGATCGAGCAGCGCACAGAGAGCCAGATGTTGGCAAACCAGTCCCGGACACCGCTGATCCAGCCGCCGCCCAGAGGTTTGCGATCCGAGATTGCGCGGTCCTGGCGCAGCAGGGCCACGATTTCCGGGATCGCGAAAATGCCCAGACCAACAATTACCAGTTTGAGGCCGTCAACGAGGTAGGGCATGTCATAGGTTGCCATGCGCAGTTCACCGGCGCTGTCGCCTTCGCCGATGGTGCCGATCATCATCCCGAGACCTGCTGCAGCGATGCCTTTCAGCGCGACGCGGCCCGCCAGAATACCCACCATCGACAGGCCAAAGATTGTAATCATCAACAGCTCGGGCGTGCGGAATTCCAGCACGATCGGACGGGCTATCAGAATGAAAACTGTCAGAAAGGCAGCGCCAACGAGGCCGCCAAAGAGAGATGACGCGAAAGCTGCTGAGAGCGCCCGTGCGGCCTGCCCCTTTTTGGCCATCGGGAACCCATCAAGGACTGTGGCCTGACTGGCCGATGAGCCGGGAATGCCCATGAGAACCGAAGCAAACGTGTCCGAGGTTGGCACAACGGCCACCATGCCGATCATCAGAGCGAGACCAAGCACCGGGTCCATGCCGAACATGAAGGGCAGCAGCAGTGACAGACCCGCGATGCCGCCGAGCCCCGGGAAGACCCCGATGCACAGCCCCATCACTACGCCCAGTACGAGATAGCCCAGGACGATGGGTTGCAGGATCAGACCCGCCGCGTCGGACAGCGCGGGCATTGCTACGGACAGCACTTCCATAGTCACGACCTTTCAGGAAAGTTCGGGCGATGGCCGTTGCGGCGCATGCCTCAGACAAAAAGGGCGGGAGTGATCCCGCCCTTTGATCTGTTATTTGAGCGTGACGCCGTAGCGGTCAGCGAGCCATCCTGTGACGAACTCTTTGGCTTCCGCCGGTACCAGCGTGGCAGATGCCATCGCACCGGTCGCTTCACCGCCCGTCATCTGAGGGTATACGCCCAGACGTCCGGCTGAGATTTCCGCGAAGTCGGCGCGTGCCTTGATCGCCTCGAAGGCAGCTGTGTATGTGGCGATCGCGTCATCGGATGCGCCGGCCGGCAGGAAAACCATTTTCTGGGCGGGGAAACCCGCGACGAAAAACGCCTTCCATGCATCCCACTGTGTGCCGGAGGTTTCGCAACCTGGTGTCGCGTCACAGACTTCCTTGAAAGTGGGCATGTCGGGGAAGGTCGGATCGCGGACGATGTTCCCGTCCGCATCCAGCGCACCCCAAGACATCATCGGCACCGCGGTACCCGCTTCGACCAGCGGGGTTACACCCGACAGGAACGAAGAAGAGGTCTGATAATCGATATTGGCCTCGCCACGCTCGAACATCAGCCGGCCATCGCCGCGTCCTTTGATACCAAAGACCGGTTCTACGTTGAGGCCCAGCATTTCCCAGGCGAGCAGCGGTACAAGGTCAAGGCGTGTGGCGCCCTGGCTGCCGTAGATAAAGTCCTCGTCCTGAAGCCCGGATGCATCAAGACCGTCCATTTTCGCGGAAAGCTCCGGGGGCAGATAGGCTACACCGCCGGTTCCGGATGCCAGTACAACATTCCAGTCATTGTATTCGTAACGCACACGCGGATCGCCGAGCAGATAAGGAAACTGTGTCGAACCGGACGAGCCGAAGATCAGCGTACCTTCGCTGTCTGCGTAATCCTGCTCCTGGAACCAGTTCGCCCCCTTGGTGGAGCCGGCGCCCGGCATGAACTTCACAACGACCGTTGGCTCGCCCGGCAGGGCTTCGGACAGAAGCGGTGCGTAGAAGTTTGCCCATTTTGCGGATCCGCCGGTTTCCGAGAAGGGAATAACCCATTCAACGGTTTTACCTGCAAGGTCGATTCCGTGCCCGCCTGCAGAAGCAGATGTGGCAAGGCTTGCCGCCGCTGCAGCCACAAGGCCACAGGCCACACGGCGCGAGGTTTTCATCATTGTCATGTCTCTCTCCCAGTTTTCTGACCCTTGCCGGGCCATCCTCCCAAAGCGGGTGATTCCCGCCTTTCGGAAAAAAGGTTAAGGGATGAAGCTTGCATCAAGCCTTCATCGCCGCAAAAAATGGCACATGCGCATTACGCTCATCGAAGACAACGCCAGCCTGAGAAAGGGTATCACCTATCGTCTGAATGACGAGGGACACACCGTTGATGCCCTGACTGATGGTTTGCAGGCAGAAGACTTTCTGCGCGCGGAAGACAGCGATCTGATTATTCTGGACATCAACCTGCCCGGTCAGTCGGGTCTTGATGTGCTGCGCGGCATGCGGCTGCGCGATGATCCGCGCCCGGTTATTCTGCTGACTGCGCGCGGGGAAACCGAAGACCGGGTAACAGGCCTAGACGCCGGGGCTGATGACTACCTGGTTAAACCTTTTGAAATGGACGAGCTGGTCGCGCGGATCAGGGCATTGTCGCGCCGTCGCCAGGTCAGCCTCAGAACGACTGTGACACTGGGTGATCTGACCCTACAGATGGACCCGCCCCAGCTTTTTGCCGTGACGGGAACTGTGGATGTGCCGCGCCGTGAGCTGACTGTTCTGGCAACACTGGCCCGGTCCGTTGGTACAGCAATGAGCAAGACACATCTGCTCGATGCGGTTTACGGCGTGGGCGCGGAAGCCGACGAAAAGGTGATCGAGGTCTATGTATCGCGTCTGCGCAAACGTCTGGCGCCGCATGGCGTCAGAATTCTGGTGCAGCGCGGGATCGGGTACTACCTTGAGGTTCCGGGATGACACGGGCTGTTTCGCTGCGGGCGCGCCTGATCCTCGTCATCCTGCCCCCGATCCTTTCGGTTGCGGTGCTGGCCGGGCTCTGGCAGCTGAACAACGCTCGGCAGACCGCAGAGCAGGTATTTAACAAATCACTCCTCGCGGCCGCTCTGGCCGTTGCCAATGACGTGGCCATTTCGGGCGGTGATGCGCTGTCTGTCCGGACGCGCGATATTCTGGCCAGTACGTCGGGTGGGGTGGTTTTTTATCATGTCTATGCGCCCGACGGTGTCATCGTTGCAGGATACGCAACGCCGCCTGTCGGGATCGACCGGGACGGCGGGCAGGTGACGGACCCGACCTATTTCACAGCGCGTTATCTTGGCCGTGACGTGACCGGCGTCCGGCTCCGGACCCAGACTGAGATCGACGGGCTGCAGGGCCTTTACACGACCACAGTCTGGCAGGATGGCGTCGCACGCGACGGTTTTGTGCGGGATCTGGTCATTCAGTCTCTCGCGGTGCTCGTAACAATCCTTGCTGCACTCGGTGTCATTGTCTGGTTCGGGGTGCGCCTTGGCCTGCGGCCATTGCTGGATCTGGAGCAGGCCATCGCACAGCGTTCCGGCGAGGAGCTGGGCCCCATAAGGCGCGCGGTACCTACTGAGGTTTCCGGCATTGTGGGCACGCTGAACCGGCTTTTCGGGCAGGTGTCACGAAGCATGCAGGCTCAGTCAGACTTTGTGGCGAATGCGGCTCACCAGCTGCGCAATCCGATTGCCGGTGTGCTCAGTCTGGCCGAGGCCGTCAACAGCGCGAAAACGCCGGAACAGGTCAGGGAACGATCCGAAGATCTGCTGGAAGCTGCAAGGCGTACGGCGGACCTGACGCAGAAACTTCTGGTGCTTGAACGGGCGCAGTCGATGTCGCAATCGATTGCCTCTGAGGACATTGACCTGACCGTATCGATCAGAGAGTGGATCGGTGGTGATCACAGGTTCGGGAAATCCGGTGTGACACTGACCCTGTCGCTGCCACAGGAGCCTGTGATGATACGGGCGGATGCGACGATGCTGCGGGAGGCATTTGTCAATCTGACCGACAATGCATTTGCGCATGGCGGAGCCGCCCTCTCAGAAGTTGAGGTGCAACTCGATGCGCAGGGCGGCCATGCAAACATAAGGTTCAGAGACAACGGCAAAGGGATACCCGACGCCGACATTGAGCGCGCGCTGAAACGGTTTGTCCAGCTGGGCGAGACGGGCACTACCGGGCTTGGCCTGTCGATTATTTCCACAATCATCGAAGGTCATGATGGCAGGTTTTCCGTGGCCCGAGGGCAAAGCGGGTTCAGCGCAACGATCCGCCTGCCATTGGTGGCATGAGTTGCGCAGTCACGGGCTTTTGCTCGGATAAGGCACAGTCACCTGACGGTTTCTGGCAGGATGCTGCCCACCGGGCATGGTCTCCCACAGCGCGCCGCTGTAGGGTGCCGGAACGTCTGATTTGGGAGCGACACAGATGCCATTTTCTCTTGCCACCTGGAACATCAACTCCGTGCGTCTGCGCGAGGAAATCGTGCTCAGACTGATGAGCGAGGAAGCGCCGGATGTTCTGTGTCTGCAGGAGTGCAAAAGCCCGGTCGAGAAGATCCCGCTCGAAGCATTTGCAACAGCCGGATACACGCACAGCGTCGCCCGTGGCCAGAAGGGCTACAACGGCGTGGCGATCCTGTCGAAACTGCCGATCCGCGAGGCGGGGTCGATGGATTTTGCCTCTCTGGGTCACGCACGCCACATCGCAGGCGAACTTGAGAACGGCGTGACGATCCATAACTTCTATGTACCGGCAGGTGGGGACAAACCGGATCGCGCCATCAATGAGAAGTTTGGTCAGAAACTGGATTATCTGACCGGTATGCGGGACTGGTTCCGGGACAGCCGCCCCGAAAAATCCATTCTTGTGGGCGATCTGAACATTGCTCCCCGCGAAGATGATGTCTGGGATCACAAGAAACTCCTGAAAGTGGTCAGCCATACGCCCGTTGAGGTCGAACACCTCGCCGAAACACAGGACGCGGGCGGATGGGTGGATATCACCCGTCAGGACATACCGGAGGGGCGTTTGTACAGTTGGTGGTCCTACCGCTCCCCGGACTGGGACGGCGCCGACAAAGGACGGCGGCTGGATCACATCTGGGCAACGTCCGACATTTCCGGCGCGGGACATTCCAGCCGGGTCCTGCGAAATGTGCGCGGCTGGGAAAAGCCCAGCGACCATGCGCCCGTTTTCGCTTCTTTTGACCTTTGAATTCGCTCCGGCGGTCCCATATAACGCAGACGCAACAGAACAGAACGGGCGACAAGATGGATCTGAACCTTGGTGCGGCACCTGCTGCGGATGACCTGATCAAAGACAGCACCGAAGCTACGTTTATGGCTGACGTCGTTGAAACCTCGCAGTCTGTACCGGTGATTGTTGATTTCTGGGCGCCGTGGTGTGGCCCCTGCAAGACCCTCGGCCCACAACTGGAGGACGCCGTGCGTGGCGCCAAAGGTGCGGTGAAGATGGTCAAGGTCAACGTTGACGAGGCGCAGATGATTGCAGGTCAGCTGCAGATCCAGTCGATCCCGACCGTTTACGCTTTCTACAAAGGCCAGCCAGTCGATGGTTTTCAGGGGGCAGTTCCGCCGTCCGAGATCAAGGCATTTATCGACCGTGTGGTAAAAGCGGCCGGCGGTGAGGCCCCGGGCGACACCCTGGCTGACGCGCTTTCCGCTGCTGAGGAAATGCTGGGTGAAGGTGCGGCTGCGGATGCGGCACAGACATTTGCCGCGATCCTCGGCGAAGATCAGAACAATGCCGCGGCCTATGGCGGTCTTGTCCGGTCGCATATCGCGCTGGGCGAACTGGATCAGGCAGAGGCCATCCTGAACGGCGCTCCTGCCGAAATCTCGAAATCACCTGAGCTTGAAGCCGCACATGCACAGCTTGAGCTTGCCCGCCAGGCCGAGGGCGCAGGACCGCTTGATCTGCTGAAGTCTGCTGTCGAGGCTGATCCGTCTGATATGCAGGCACGGTTTGACCTTGCACAGGCGCTGCATGCCAGCGGCGACGTCGAAGCAGCTGTTGATGCTTTGCTGGAACTTTTCCGTCGTGACCGGGAGTGGAATGATGGTGCTGCAAAAACGCAGTTGTTCACTATTTTCGAAGCGCTGAAGCCCAATGATCCGGTCATGCTGAACGGCCGTCGCAAACTGAGTTCTATGATATTTGCCTGACCGCCCTGACGGGCTACGTCGGTTTGTATGATGAACGCTGCAGAGCTTCCCGAGACCATTGCCATTTTCCCGTTGCCGGGCGCTCTGCTGCTGCCGCGGGCCCGGTTGCCGCTGCACATTTTTGAGCCGCGCTATCTTCAGATGCTCGAGGATGCACTCAAGACTCCCACCCGTCTGATCGGGATGATCCAGCCTAACGAGATTCCGGGGCGCACCGGAAACGGTCTGCACACAATCGGTTGCGCGGGCCGGATCACTCAGTTTTCGGAAACCGAAGATGGCCGGTATCTGATCACGCTTGGCGGCATCTGCCGGTTCCGGGTTAAACGCGAAGTGGAAGGTTTCACGCCCTACCGCCGGTGCGATGTTCAGTGGGACGGTTTCGACCGGGATCTGGGTCCCGAAGAAAAAGACGATGGGTTTGCACGTGATGAATTTCTTGTCCTGCTGGAGCGCTATTTCGATGCGCGCGAACTGTCCGCCGACTGGGATACTCTTCAGGATGCCGACGATGAACTGCTGATCAACTCACTGTCGATGATGCTCGATTTTGATCCCGAGGATAAACAGGCACTGCTTGAGGCACCCAGCCTCTCGACGCGGCGGGAAACGCTCGTTACGCTGATTGAATACACGCTGCGGGGCGGCACAGAAACTGAGATGATCCAGTGAATGATACAGACACGGTGATTGACCGCCGGATGCTTGAGGCACTGATCTGCCCTCATACCCATACAACGCTTGAATATGATGCTGCCCGTCAGGAACTTGTTTCCCGTGCGGCCAATCTGGCGTACCCGATCCGGAACGGTATTCCTGTTATGCTCACGGATGAAGCACGCTCGCTCGACTAAAGCGACTGGCCTTTCAGCAGGCGCGGCAGTTCACCGGTCAGACCGGCGGCTTCGCGGATGAAGCCACGGCGCAGGCCCGGCATCTTACCGATCAGACCCATGCCGATGTCCCGCGTGGCACGCAGAACAGGGTTATCGTTGGAAAACAGCCGGTTGAAAGTGTCCGTCGCCATTGCGAGCGCTGTATTATCGAACCGCCGCCACGTCTGATAGCTGCCAAGCGTCACCTCAGAGCCGATGTCCTCGCCGCGCCTGTATGCATCGGTGATGACTTCGGCGAGGGCTGCAATGTCCCGGAAACCGGCGTTAAGCCCCTGACCTGCAATCGGATGCACGCCATGGGCCGCGTCGCCCACGAGCGCTGTCCGCGGGGCAATCATGCTGTTGGCCAGCGACAGTGACAACGGATAGGTATAGCGCGCGCCGGCCAGGCTGATCTCTCCCAGAAAACTGCCGAAACGCGGCCGCAGCACCGACAGGTAATCTTCGTCATTCATCGCATGAATGCGCGCGGCATCTGTGGCGGTTTCGCTCCAGACAATTGAACTGCGATTGCCCGTGAGCGGCAGAATTGCAAGCGGACCGGGCGGCATAAAGAACTGATGGGCCACACCATTGTGCGGCTGTTCGTGTGAAATTGCGCAGACGAGCGCGGTCTGCTGATACGGCCATCCGGTACGGCCAATACCGGCGCGTTCCGCAGTACCGGAGTTCCGCCCGTCGCAACCGGCCAGTAACCGTCCACTGACGCGACGGCCATCGGCGAGCGTAACAGTCACGCCTGCAGGTCCGGTTTCCTGCGCCACGACAGCCACGCCGCTGATCTGCTGGATTTTGTCTGATGCGTGCAGTGCCGCCTGAAGGGCGGGGCGCAGGTGGCGGTCCTCAATCATGTAGCCCATCGGGCCTTCTTCGATTTCCGCATGGTCAAAATGCATAAAAAACGGCGACGGACCTTCGCCTGTACGCCCGTCGGTGACCTTGATGTCGAGCATGGGCTGCGCGTCTTGCTTCAGCTGAGGCCAGAGCCCGATGGCCTGCAGAAGATGCGCGGACGTCAGCGCGATGGCATAGGAGCGTCCGTCAAAACCCTGCTTTTGCATATCCGTTGCAGGCAGCGCGTCGATCACAATCGATGAAAGACCGGCGCCTGCAGCCGCAACAGCAAGTGCAGGCCCGTTCAGGCCGCCGCCCACAATGATGATGTCGCAATCAGTCTGCATGCATTGTACCTGCACCGATGGCAGGGGATTGTCCATGCGCGCTTGCGTCGCTACCGTCCCGGCAGAACCAGAGGATCCCGGGAGTACAGAATGCAGCAGTGGCTTGAGATGTCGGCAACAGCGCTGGGGCGTGGTATCGGCGCGGGCGAGATAGATCCGGTCGCGCTGACGAAGACCTATCTCGATGCAATTGACGGGCATCCGCTGCGCGACAGGATATATGCGCGCATAACCGCAGACCGGGCACTGGCAGAGGCCGGTGCGGCCGCCGAACGTGCCCGGCTGGGACAGCGACGCTCCCTGCTGGATGGCGTGCCGATCAGCTGGAAGGATCTGTTTGATACGGCAGGGACCGCCACGGAGGCAGGGTCGAAGCTGCTTTCTGGCCGGGTTCCGTCGCGGGATGCTCTGGTGCTGGAAAACGCGACGGCTGCTGGTCTGGTGTGTTTGGGGAAAACACACATGAGCGAGCTTGCGTTTTCGGGGCTGGGGTACAACCCGAGCACAGCCACGCCGCCCTGTGCCAACGATTCAGGTGCGGTGCCGGGCGGGTCTTCGTCAGGTGCCGCGGCTTCGGTCGCCTTTGATCTGGCGGCGGCGGGTATCGGTTCGGATACAGGCGGGTCTGTGCGTATCCCATCCGCGTGGAATGATCTGGTGGGCCTGAAAACCACAGCCGGGCGGCTCAGCCTTGAGGGCGTTGTGCCCCTGGCGCTCCGGTTTGACACGGTTGGTCCGCTCTGCCGTTCTGTTGAGGACGCCGCGCATCTTCTGGCGGTGCTTGAGGGCGGCAGGCCTGCTGATCTGACGGGAGCAACGCTTGCTGGGCGACGTTTCGCTGTTTTGGAAACGGTGGCTCTCGATGATGTGCGTGCGGAACCGCTCGCTGCATTTGAGACGGCTACGGCAAAACTCAAAGACGCAGGCGCACATGTCGGCCGCGTGCAGGTTCCGGAAATCACAGACGCGATGGCGCTGACCACCTGCCTTTATACGTCAGAGGCCTACGGTTTGTGGCGCGATGTGATCGAGGCTAATCCGGATGCGATGTATGCTGAAATACTTGAGCGGTTCCGGCTGGGCAAAAATCACTCTGCGCCTGACTACGTCGCGGCCTGGGCGGCGCTTGAAGCCGCCAGAGTGGCCTATGACAGGGCAACAGTTGGGTATGATGCCATTCTGCTGCCAACCGCGCCGATCCTGCCGCCGGATCTGGAACGTCTGAACACAGACCACGATTACTATGTGACGGAAAACCTGCTGTCGCTGCGCAACACACGGATCGGCAATCTCATGGGGTTGTGTGCGCTCAGTCTGCCGACAGGAACGCCAAGCTGCGGCCTTATGCTGATGGGCGCTCCGGATCAGGAAGAAGCGTTGCTGCGGATTGGTGCAGCGGCCGAGGCGGCTCTGGCCTAAAAGCCACAAATTTCGATAAAGCTGCGCGTTTTTGTGGACGCAGGCGCGCGCGCTGGGTACTTTAAGGGAAACGGGACGCAAATGATCCCGACCTGAGGCAGTATAATGGTGTATCCTGAGCGGTTTTCGAACCTCCCGGCTCATGCATGGCCGCGTCTGCGCGCTCTTCTGGACGTGCACGAGGGCGGTGGTGAGCCTGTTCACATGACAATCGGCGAGCCGAAACATGCGTTTCCGGCGTGGGTGACCGATAAAATTGTTGAACATTCAAAAGGCTTTAACAGCTATCCCCCAAATGACGCGGCACCTGAACTGCGCCAGGCAATCTGTGGATTTGTGTCCCGTCGCTATGGTGTCCCGCTGGATTCCGATGCCCAGGTTATGGCGCTGAACGGGACACGGGAAGGGCTCTACAACGCGGTTATGGCGCTCTGCCCGGAGACGAAGGCTGGTGGTAAACCCGCTGTTCTGATGCCAAATCCGTTCTACCAGGTTTACATGATTGCCGCTTTGTCGGTTGCTGCCGATCCCATCATGGTGCCTGCCACAGCTGAAAACGGGCACCTGCCCGACTACGGTAGCCTGCCAGCTGAACTGCTGAACCGGACAACCGCTGCATACGTCTGCTCGCCGGCAAACCCACAGGGTGCTGTGGCCAGCTATGACTACTGGCGGGACCTGATTGAACTGGCGGAAAAGTATGACTTCCGGGTTTTCGCGGATGAATGCTATTCAGAGATTTACCGGGGCGACGCGCCCGTTGGTGCGCTTCAGGTTGCGCATGACATCGGTGCCAATCCGGATCGCGTGTTGATCTTTCATTCATTGTCCAAGCGGTCGAACCTGCCGGGTCTGAGGTCCGGGTTTGTTGCGGGCAGTGCAGCCAATATCACGCAGATCAAACAGCTGAGAAATTACGCAGGCTCACCTTTGCCACTTCCGATACAACTGGCGTCTGCTGCCGTCTGGGATGACGAGGAGCATGTCATCGAAAACCGTGCCATGTACGTCGAAAAATACGACATTGCGGATCGCATTCTGGGCAATGTACCGGGCTATACCAGCCCGGAGGCAGGTTTTTTCCTGTGGTTGCCGGTGAAGAACGACGAGGAAGCCGCCGTAAAGCTGTGGCGTGAAACCGGAGTGCGCGTATTGCCGGGCGGTTATCTGGCCCAGGAATGGAACGGCGAAAACCCGGGACAAGGATATATCAGAGCCGCCATGGTGGCTCCAAAAGCGGAAACGGCGCGCGGGATCGTACTGATCCGTGACTGCCTGTACCCGCAGTAAAAGACGAGGGATCAGAGGTATGGCATATCAGACAAGAGGACGTGATCCGCTGCTGGACAGTAATATGGCGCAGGCCATGGAAAAGCGCGGAAAAGAGCTGTTCGGACTGTTTCTGATCGCGCTCGGGCTGATGGCCTGTGCGATGATCGCATCCTACACGCCGGACGATCCGAACTGGATGGTCTCAACCGATGCGCCGACACAGAACTGGATGGGCCGCACCGGCGCGTCCATTGCGGCCCCTCTGTTTATGATTGTTGGCTGGGGTTCCTGGGGTCTGGGCATTGTCCTGCTGGCCTGGGGACTGCGGTTCGCCCTGCATAAAGGTGCCGAACGGGCCGTCGGACGCCTGATTTTCGCGCCGATCGCTATTGCTGCGGGCTCAATCTACGCGGCGACCCTGACACCGGCGGGCAACTGGCTTGATACGCACAGCTTCGGGCTTGGCGGCCTCTTTGGCGACACGGTGATGGGGGCTCTGCTGACGCTGATGCCCATCGGCTCTGTTCTGACCGTCAAACTGATGTCTCTGCTGATGGCACTGGGTATCCTCGCGCTTGGAGCATTTGTTCTGGGGTTCACAAAGGACGAACTGTTGCGGATCGGCCGTTTTCTGCTGCTGGGCCTCGTGATGATCTATGCCGGCATCATGACGCTGCTTGGTAAAGGTGCGAGCGGCACACTGAACACAGCCCAGGTCATGGCTGCAAAAGCGTCAGACCGCCGGGCCAAAGCACGCGAAGCGGCCGATGCCAGGGCAACGGAAGTGGCACCAGCCATGGATGCACCGGCTTTTCATGATCCCGAGGTCAGCAAACCCGGGCTCTTTTCAAGGATGCCGGGTCTTGTACGCAGGCCGGAGCCGCTGCCGGAGCCGGAACTTGTCGACCCGGTGGACTTTGACGGTGAGGCGGAGGCTCCCGGAGAGGACCGCATTCGCGCGCGTATCGCGGATGTCATAAAGTCGCGCGTGCGTTCGGGAAACGCGGTGCACACACCGGCAACGGCACCGCTGACACGCGGACGCGGGCGCGGGCCGGACCCACTGGTCCTGGATACATCCGGTCCGCGTGCTGAACCGCCGCTGACTGCGACCGCATCTGCTGTTCCGCCGGCGCCGGAAACCGTTGTGACACAGGAACAGGTTATGGAACCTGTACCGCAGGCACCCGTTGTTCCTGCTGCAGAACCACGCCGCGTCGTGCAGCAGCCCGCGCGCAAACCGGTACAGCCGTCGCGCCGTGCCCAGGCAGAAGCACAGCCAACACTGTCCTTTGACGAGTCCCATCCGGGCTTTGAACTGCCACCCCTCAGCCTGCTGGAAAATCCGATTGAGGTACCACGCCTGCACCTGAGCGACGAAGCGCTCGAGGAAAACGCCCGTATGCTCGAATCCGTGCTGGATGACTACGGCGTCAAAGGCGAGATTGTCGCCGTCCGGCCCGGCCCTGTTGTGACGATGTATGAACTCGAACCGGCACCGGGTCTCAAGGCGAGCCGCGTGATCGGCCTCGCAGATGATATTGCACGCTCGATGGCCGCGTTGTCTGCACGTGTGTCGACCGTCCCTGGCCGGTCCGTGATCGGCATCGAACTGCCGAACGAAACCCGCGAAAAAGTCGTGCTGCGCGAAATCCTTTCGGCACGTGATTTCGGTGATGGCAATCACCGCCTGCCGCTGGCGCTGGGCAAAGACATCGGGGGTGATCCTGTCGTGGCCAACCTGGCCAAGATGCCCCACCTGCTAATTGCGGGGACCACGGGCTCGGGTAAGTCTGTTGCTATCAACACCATGATCCTGTCGCTGCTCTACAAGCTGACCCCGGAAGAATGCCGGATGATCATGATTGACCCCAAGATGCTGGAACTCAGCGTCTACGACGGCATCCCGCATCTGCTGTCGCCAGTTGTCACGGATCCGAAAAAGGCACTTGTCGCTCTGAAATGGACCGTGGGCGAGATGGAAGAGCGCTATCGCAAGATGTCCAAGATGGGCGTGCGGAACATCGAAGGGTATAACGGCCGAGTCCGTGAAGCCCTCGAAAAAGGCGAAATGTTCAGCCGGACGGTTCAGACCGGGTTCGACGAGGATACTGGCGAACCGGTTTTCGAGACCGAGGAAAACACGCCTGAAACGCTGCCCTATATCGTGGTGATCGTCGATGAGATGGCTGACCTGATGATGGTCGCCGGCAAGGAAATCGAAGCCTGCATCCAGCGGCTGGCGCAGATGGCGCGGGCGTCTGGTATTCACCTGATCATGGCGACACAGCGGCCTTCTGTGGACGTGATCACCGGTACGATCAAAGCAAACTTCCCTACGCGGATTTCGTTCCAGGTGACCTCTAAGATCGACAGCCGTACGATCCTCGGCGAAATGGGCGCGGAACAGCTACTGGGCATGGGTGACATGCTCTATATGGCCGGTGGGGCCAAAATCACCCGCTGTCACGGCCCGTTTGTATCGGACGAGGAAGTCGAGGAGATCGTCAATCACCTCAAGGCGTTCGGTGAGCCGGACTACGTGAAGGGCGTGGTCGAAGGGCCATCTGAGGATGCCGAAAGCAATATTGACGCCGTCCTGGGAATTGGTGGCAACACCGATGGCGAAGACGCGCTCTATGACACTGCGGTTCAGGTTGTGATCAATGACCGCAAATGTTCCACCAGCTACATCCAGCGCAAACTGGCGATCGGATACAACAAGGCCGCGCGTCTTGTGGAGCAGATGGAAGAGCAGGGTCTGGTTTCCGCCGCGAACCATGTTGGCAAACGCGAGATTCTGGTGCCGGAACAATCCTGATCTGCGGAACTTTCTGCCACTTCGGGGTGTTTGCTATCGCATAGCAACACCTGCCGCCCTACATGAATGGGCAGTTGAACCGCAGTGAGGGACCCGGCATGAAGCTGATCCGATGGAGTTTTCTGGCCTTTGGCCTGGCAATGGCAGCAATCAGTCCGGCGGCCGCAGATCAGCTGTCGCTGAACGCGATTTCCAATTATCTCAACGGTTTGAAAACGGCACAGGGGTCTTTTACTCAGATCAATGATGACGGGACCCTGAGTACCGGAAAGGTCTTTATCAGCCGCCCCGGAAAAATGCGTTTTGAATACGATCCGCCCGAGCAGGCGCTTGTGATCGCGGAGGCCAGTGCGGTTGTGATCATCGACAAAAAGTCTAACCAGCCGCCGGAGACTTATCCTCTGCGCCGGACGCCGCTGTCTCTGATTCTGGCCCGTAACATTAATCTGGCGCGGGCCAGAATGGTGACCAATCACACGTTTGACGGCACGGCGACCATTGTCACGGCACAGGACCCGGAAAACCCGGAATACGGAAATATCCAGATGAGCTTTACCGACAACCCGGTTCAGTTGCGTCAGTGGATCGTGAACGATGCGAATGGCGGGACAACAACCGTTATCCTCGGTGAGTTTGAGACAGGTATGAACCTGCCATCGTCACTGTTCAGTGCCGACCGCGCCGTCAACCAGCGCGATCGCTGAAGCTCAGCGCCTCGCGCTGCAGGCTGCCAGTTGCGCCTGGTAGGTATCTGCGCGCGCATCCACCCGGTTTGCCACGTTCAGCAGCCAGGATTTCCGGTTGTACGAGCCGCGCGCGTAACCGGTATGTCCCTCGTGATAGGCGAGGTACTGGTTGCGTGTATCGTACAGCGAAATGCCGTTCCGTTCGCGGCTGATGTTCATGTACCAACCCATGAAGTCACTGGCATCACGGATGCGGTCACGTCTGGCAAACCGTTTGCCGGTTGCGCGCTGATAATCCTTCCAGGTACCGTCAAGCGCCTGTGCATAGCCATATGCGCTGGACTGACGCCCCATCGGAATAACGCCAAGCGCATATTTATGCGGCGTGCGCGCGTTTGCCACGAACCGGCTTTCCTGATGGATTGTAGCCATCTGGACATGCACGGGCACGCCCCATTTGCGTTCCGTTGCCTGGAAGGCCTTCAGGTACTGCGGGCGCTCCTGGACCAGCCGGCACGCGTTATCCAGGTTACGCGGTGCCGAAGACTGGCCGCCGCCACAGGAAGCTACCAGCAAAATCAGTCCCAAAGCGCGAAGAGTTCTGCTCATCTGCCTCTCGCTTTTATATGTTTTTTATTGAGCGTGAGTGTAGCTGAAAAACCGGCTTTTGGAAATCACGTTTTCTATAACAGAACTGCCAGCAGAACAGGCAGCGCTGCTACCGACATAAGCGTTGAGGAAACAACAAGACCCGCTACGTCGTCGGCCTTTGCACCGTATTTTTCCGCAAGCATATATGAGGTTACGGCGACCGGTGTGGCGATCTGAAGAACAAGCACAGCGAAGGCCACCGGATCGAGATCAAACCACCTCCCTGCCGCCCAGGCGATCGCGGTGCACAGGATCAGTTTGACAGCACTCAGTAACGCTGCGCGCAGCATACCGCCGGCCCTCAGACGCGCCACGGCGACGCCCAGAGTGATCAGCATCAGAGGAATGCCGATCTGCCCGACGAGCGACAGCGTGTTGGTCAGGAACTCGGGTGTCCGCCAACCCTGCCACATGAACAGAAGGCCGAGTACTGTGCCGCCAAAGAGTGGCTCACGCAGGATCCTCATGCCCGATCCCCGGCCCGCTACCGTCCAGATACCAAACGTAAAATTCCAGATCAGCATCACTGCAAAAACGATGATTGCATAGCTCAGGCCTTCATTCCCGAACGCGAACAACGCCAGTGGCAGGCCAAGATTGCCGGTATTTCCGAAGATCAGCGGGCTTGTGAACGTGCGGCTGTCCAGGCGCAGGGATTTCACCAGAAGGAGCACAGCTGCCGTCACCGCTCCATAAGCGACCGCCGAGGCAAGCGACAGTGCTGTCAGCGCGTCCGGGTCAATTTCCGTTTCCATCAGTGAGACGAAAATCAAACAGGGCAGCGACAGGGTCATGGCCAGTTGCGTGACAAACTGCAGCCGGTATTCCAGCCCGCACCGCACCCACGCAAAACCGATAGCCGCCAGCAGAAAAACCGGCGACACGATTTCGAGCACTGTCAGCGCAAGGTTCACAATCTGTTTCCTGGAATTGAGGTCCCCGAAATGGACAAATGGCTATTGAACCGGTTAGGTACGGTCGGTAGGTCTGCATTGTTATGATTGGTACACGCGCGAAATACCACCTTGGTCAGGTAGTCAGGCACCGGAAACATCCGTTCCGGGGCGTCATTTTTGACGTCGATCCGGAGTTTGCAAACACCGAGGAATGGTACGAAGCGATTCCCGAGGACAGCCGCCCCGCCAAAGAGCAGCCGTTCTATCACCTTCTGGCCGAAAATGAGCAAAGCTATTACGTGGCCTATGTCTCTGAGCAGAACCTTGTGGCGGATTACTCGGGCGAACCCGTGGACCACCCGGACATCGGCGACCTTTTTGGGCCGTTCCAGGACGGTGCATATCCTCTGCATTTCCAGATGAACTGATCCGGAAGGATCAGTACCCCAGGGCGCAACCATCTTTGCGCGGATCACTGGCGCCTTCGAGCACACCATCATCGCGCATCAGGATGGCCTGTGCCCCACCGATGGCCGTGTCCGGTATCGAAACATCGTGACCCATGTCTGCAAGCTCCTGCCGGACAGCGTCTGAATAACCGCGTTCGACTTTCGTGTTCCCCTGATCCGGGAAGGAGCGGGGCGCGTCGATGGCGGCCTGCGGGTTCATGCCAAAGTCGGCGAGGTTTGATGCAAAACGCGCATGACCGTGCGGCTGGTAGGCGCCGCCCATAACACCGAATGGCATGATGATCCTGCCGTTCTTGCGGATCATCCCCGGAATGATCGTATGCAGCGGGCGCTTGCCGCCTTTCATCTCATTCGGATGGCCTTCTTCGAGCGTGAACCCGGCGCCGCGGTTCTGCAGCAGGATACCGAATTTGTCGGAGGCAATTCCGGAACCGAAGCCATTGAATACAGAATAAATCAGGGAAACCGACATGCCATCCCGGTCCACAACCGTTATGTAAATCGTTTCCTTGTGCACAGTTTCACTGAGCGATGTTGCCGATGCCATAGCAAGGCGCGGGTCAATCAGCGCGGCCAGCTGTTTCGCGGTATCCATGCTGAGCATGTGGTCCAGACGGGTCATATAGTCGGCATCCGCCACAAACCGGTTCCGGGCATCATAGGCGAGCTTCGCCGCCTCGGCTTCGATATGCGTGCGTTCAGTGCCAAACGGATCCATTGCGGCAATATCGAACTGAGCAAGGATGTTCATCATCAGGATAGCAGTTGCGCCGTGTCCGTTTGGCGGATGCTCTACCACCTCCAGATCCTTGTAGGTGCCCGATACCGGTGTCGTTGGTGTGCAGGAAACACTGGCAAAATCATCTGTCGTATGTTTACCGCCAAGGGCCGTCAGCGCGCTGATCATGTCCTCGGCAATCTCGCCCTCGTAGAAGGCGTCGCGTCCTTTCTGTGCGATCCGGCGCAGGACTTCGGCCTGACCGGGGGCCGCAAAGATTTCGCCGCCCTTTGGCAGGGCCCCATTGATCATATAGTAGTCTTTTGCCCGCCCCTGCAGAACCCAGGCATCGCGTTCCCAGTCGAACGCGACCCGGTCCGCGACCGGAACGCCGCTGTCTGCATAACGGATCGCCGGTTCCAGAAGGGCATCAAGGCCGATGCGGCCCACTTTGTCTGACAGGTAACAGAATGCGTCAATTGCGCCCGGGATGGTCACCGCATGCGGGCTGTCGACGGGAATTTTGCTGTAGCCGGCATCTCTGAGTTCAGCTGCATCGACACCAGCGGGCGCTCTGCCTGACCCGTTCAGTGCTTTCACTTCGCCGTCTGCTGTGTCGGCCCAGAGAACAAAACAGTCTCCGCCAATACCGGTCATCTGGGGTTCACAGATCCCAAGCAGTACCGCAGCAGAGATGGCGGCATCCATTGCGTTGCCGCCACGTTCAAGAACGTCGATGGCGGTTTTCGCCGCAAGGGGGTGGGAAGTTGCGCACATACCGTTGGTGGCAAGAACGGGAGAGCGTCCCGGAAAATGAAAATCGCGCATGATGTCCCCTCTTTTGCAGGCCCGTTGCACATTAGTGCGCGGCAGCGGGATGTCCACAGCACGGAAGTAGCGAAGATGTGAGGGGAGGAAGTCCTCGACGCCGCGCACTGGGTGGGGGCTATTAGACGCGGCGCCGAGGGAAGCTATATGCAGCTACAGGATCGGTTATGCCTTCTGAACAAGGCCGCATTATGAAGTGAATTTGTTTGTTTGAGGAATAATTGGGAAGAAAGTAAGACCGGCTGCCTCAGGTCTTAAGTTTCCCTTTATATCATTATCCCGACCGGCAGCCGCAGGGTCAGTCGGTTTTTTCTGCCGTTACGGGCATAGTGGACGTCCTTTGCGAGATCCTGAATGAGGAACCACCCAAAGCCGCCTTCCGGCAGGTCATCCAGATCGACATCAACGGACACCTGGTTCCCAAGCGGCAGCTGACCATCCGGCATTGCAAGCCCGGAATCGGTAATGCTTACATGCAGTCCGTCTTTGCGATGCGTGCATTTGATATCGATGGGGCCGGATGCACTGCCTGCCGGGTAAGCATGTTCCACGATATTGTTCAGCACTTCCGCGAGCACCAGTTCAATGGTTCCCGCCTCTTCCACGTCCAGAGCGATCGGACCAAGAGCTGCGAGAAACTGGCTCAGAGCGTCGCGCACAGCCAGTTCACTGCTCATGATCGACACTTCAAAGGGAGGGAGGATTGCCGCAGCCATTGGCTCGGTCCTTCTTTCGGGCTCGTCAGTTACGCAGTTCGGCCAGGGCGCCATCGAGGGTTGGAAAAACGCTGAAAACAGAATCCATTCTGGTCAGCTGGAAAACGCGCTGTACGGTCGGTGTCAGCCCGGCAAGCGCCAGTTTGCGTTCAGCGCCCATGTTTTTCATAGCAGCCACAATTGCGCCAAGACCGCTGGAATCGATGAACTCAACTTTGCTCAGATCCAGCACCACAAGGTCGGGCCCATTGTCAGTCTCGGAGCGCATCGCGTCTTTGAACTCAAGTGCTACAGCCGCATCGATCCTCGTGTCCTCGACGGACACAATGCGCAACTGCTCTTCTGTTTTTGTCGATAGTTCCATAGTAAAGTCACCGGAATATTGATCGACCGGTTTGTACCGGTGAAGTCTTACGAAACCCTTTAGGATGTCAGGAGGACAGGGCATGCGCGATGTGGTGATAGCGGGAGCCGCACGAACACCGATGGGCGGTTTTCAGGGTGCGCTGTCTGATATGACGGCCGCGGAACTTGGTGGCGCCGCTGTCCGGGCCGCCCTGAAAGACGCAGGCACTGCTTCGGCGGATGAGGTGCTTATGGGGTGTGTCCTGCCTGCCGGTCAGGGTCAGGCTCCGGCGCGTCAGGCTGGCTTTGCCGCCGGTTTGGGGGAAGAGGTTCCTGCGACGACACTCAACAAAATGTGCGGGTCGGGGATGAAGGCTGCAATGGTCGCCTTTGACCAGATTGCCCTTGGACAGAGCGATGTGGTCGTCGCCGGCGGCATGGAAAGCATGACAAACGCACCCTATGTCCTGCCCAAAATGCGCGGTGGCGCGCGGCTGGGGCATGGTCAGGTCATCGACCACATGTTCCTCGACGGTCTTGAGGACGCCTACGACAAGGGCAGACTGATGGGCACCTTTGCCGAAGACTGCGCCGAAACGTTCCAGTTCACCCGGGACATTCAGGACGAATATGCGCTGGCATCACTGTCGCGTGCGCTGACGGCGGCTGAAAACGGTGCGTTCGATGGCGAAATCGCTGCGGTGGAAGTGAAAACGCGCAAAGGGTCGGTGACGGTTTCGGCTGATGAACAGCCTGGCACTGCGCGTCCCGAAAAAATCCCGCATCTGAAACCGGCCTTTCGCGAAGGTGGCACCGTCACAGCGGCCAATTCGTCGTCAATTTCGGACGGTGCTGCGGCTCTGATCATGGCATCGGAGGCCGTTGCCGCTGACAAGGGCCTGAATGTCCGCGCACGTGTTGTTGGCCATGCCAGCCATGCACAGCATCCTGGTCTGTTCACGACTGCGCCGGTTCCTGCTGCGCAACGTCTGCTGGAGCGTATCGGCTGGAGTGCTGACAGCGTGGATCTGTGGGAGGTGAACGAAGCCTTTGCCGTCGTGCCACTGGCTTTCATGCGCGAAATGGGCCTCAGCCATGACATCGTGAACGTGAACGGTGGCGCCTGCGCCCTGGGGCACCCGATTGGTGCGTCCGGTGCGCGGATAATCGTGACTCTTCTGAATGCGCTGGAAAAACGCGATCTCAGACGGGGTGTCGCTGCAATCTGTATCGGTGGCGGTGAAGGCACGGCCATTGCGATAGAGAGGGTGTGAGTGTGAAAACCGTTGCCGATGTGACCGGAGCACGCGCCGACTATGATGCTTTGTCACAATCCGTTCTGGCGCTGACCGAAGGCGAGACGGACGAAATTGCGCTGATGGCCACGGTTGCCTGCGAAGTGCACCATTCTGATGCGCGGTTTGACTGGACTGGCTTTTACCGCGTCACTGAACCGGAAGTCCTGAAAATAGGGCCCTATCAGGGCGGGCACGGTTGCCTGGTTATTCCGTTTTCTCGCGGTGTCTGTGGCGCAGCCGCACGGACAGGCGAAGTGCAGTTGGTCGCGGATGTTGACGATTTTCCAGGGCATATCGCCTGTGCCTCGTCGACCCGTTCGGAGCTGGTTTTGCCAGTGCGAAACGGGGCGGGCTGGATCATTGCCGTTTTTGACATCGACAGTGATCAGCCGGACGCATTTTCAGTTGAAGATGCTGAAGCTCTTGGGACAATCCTGCGCGCGGTTTTTGATCGGCTGTAGCGCGCTGATATTCATGAACGGCCCGTGAAATTTCTCTGGCTTTTTTCATTTTGATGCGACATCATGAAAAAAGCCAATAGAATTTCATGAATCACTCATGCACCACAGTCTGCCAACACAACCGGATACACTGGGCGCCGATCTCCGTGCCCTGCGCAAGTCCCGTAGTATGACGCTCGTCGATCTGGCGGGCGCGCTTGGCCGCTCGGTCGGTTGGCTCAGCCAGGTGGAGCGGGACAAGTCTGAACCCTCGATTTCCGATCTTAGGCTGATTGCAGCGGTGCTGGATGTGTCTGTGTCCATGCTTTTCCGGCATTCAGCCGCGCCCGCGCATGAGGCCGGCCATATCGTGCGCCAGACGGCGCGCAGACCTATCGGGTCGTCTGTTGCAGGGCTCGTGGAAGAACTCCTTTCTCCGGATCTGACAGATGATTTCGAAATGGTCCATTCGACGTTTCAGCCATCAAGCGGCATTTCGGAAACTGTTACGCGCCCAACGCAGGAAGTCGGCTACATGATTTCCGGCAAACTGGACCTGTGGATAGCCGGGCAAAACCATACCGTTGGCCCGGGTGACAGCTTCCGTATCCGCGGTGAGCCTTTCCGCTGGTCAAACCCATATGCCGAGACTGCAGAAGCGATCTGGGTTATCGCGCCACCGGTCTACTGACGATGAGTTTCGAAGCCTGGACCATATTCGCGTTATTCTGGATCGTCTTTGTGACGACCCCGGGGCCGAACGCAGTGAACTGTATCAATAATGGCATGACCCTTGGTTTCCGAAGGTCGCTGGTGGGCGTGCTGGCGATCCTGACCCAGGCCAGCCTGTTTCTGGGGCTCTCCGCGCTGGGTGTCACAGCGCTCATTGCCGCGTCCCCAACGGGTTTCTTTGTCGCCAAACTGGTGGGTGCCGGGTTTCTGATCTGGATGGGCGTGCGCGGCTGGATGAATGCGTCAAAGCCCGTCACGTTCGAACCGCGTCCGGCACGTTCTGTGTATCTGCATGCGCTTGCAGTGGCTACGATCAATCCCAAAAGCGTGGCGGGCTATCTCGCTGCATTTTCGCAGTTTGTGCAACCCGACGTGCCCCTCATGCAGCAAATGGTGGTCATTGTGCCAACTGCACTGACCCTGACAGCGCTCAGCTATGTGGGTTTCACGGCACTTGGCGCGGGTCTTGGACGGGCAGCGCTGGGAGCTGTGTTCAATGTCTGGGTCCGCCGCGTCCTGGCGCTTTGTTTTATCGTCTACGGCGTGCTGCTTGGCGCGTCTTCAACGCCGGGGAGGACCTGAGATGCTGAAAGGCAGTTGTCTTTGTGGCGCGGTGACGTGGCAGGCGACAGGAGAACCCGGGGCGCCTGCTGTCTGTCACTGCAACCAGTGCCGCAAACAGTCCGGTCATGCCTGGGCCTCGTCGTATGTCGAGGACGGATCACTCGAAATAAAAGGCGACGTGCGTTGGTACCAGTCGTCCGACAAAGCAAAACGCGGGTTCTGCCCGACCTGTGGCTCAGCCCTGTTCTGGGAGCACGAGGATGACGGCTTCACCTGCTTTTCAACCGGCTCGATCGACGGGCCGACCGGGCTGCGCCTGCGCGGCCACATCTTTACCGCCGACAAGGGCGATTACTACGAAATCGCGGCCAGCGAGCCGCAAAGGGAGACATGAGCATGGCAGATTTTCCAACGACAGCGCGCGTTGTCATCATTGGCGGAGGCGTGGTGGGCACGTCCACACTCTATCACCTGGCCAAGGCCGGCTGGACAGACTGTGTGCTGCTTGAGAAAAACGAACTGACCGCCGGATCGACATGGCACGCAGCGGGTAACTGCCCGAACTTTGCCGGGTCCTGGGCCGTGATGAACATGCAGCGGTATTCGCTGTCGATGTACCGGACGCTGGCGCAGGACGTCGATTATCCGATGAACTACCACGTCACCGGGGCCATTCGTCTGGCGCATTCCAAAGAGCGGATGATGGAGTTCGAAAAGGTTGCGTCGATGGGCCGTTACCAGGGGCTGCAGATGGACATCTGCACACCCGACGAACTGAAAGACCTCAACCCCTTCATGGAAACCCATGACCTTGCCGGGGGCCTCTGGGACCCGCTCGATGGTGACATTGACCCTGCACAGCTGACGCAGGCGCTGGCCAAAGGCGCACGTGACGCGGGCGGGCGGATCGAGCGGTTCTGCCCCGTCATCGGGATCGACCGGGATGGGGACGAATGGATCGTCAAAACTGAAAAGGGCGAGATCCGCTGCGAATATGTCGCCAACTGTGCGGGCTATTACGCTCAGCGTGTGGGCGAGATGTTCAAACCGTTTGGCGGGCGCACTGTGCCGATGGTTGTGATGTCCCACCAGTATTTCCTGACAGATGAGATCCCCGAACTGGCAGAATGGACCGCTGAGAAAGGTCACAAGATGCCGATGATCCGCGACGTGGACACCAGCTATTACCTGCGCCAGGACAAGAACGGCCTGAACCTGGGACCTTATGAGCGCAACTGTAAGGCGCACTGGGTCACGCCGGATGATCCGATGCCGGAAGACTTCTCTTTCCAGCTTTACCCGGATGACCTGGAGCGGCTGGAGTTCTATATTGAGGACGCGATGGAGCGGGTGCCGGCGCTGGGCACCGCGGGTGTGGGCCGCAATATCAACGGACCCATCCCTTACGCGCCCGACGGTCTGCCGATGATCGGCCCGATGCCGGGTGTAAAGAACGCCTTTGAAGCGCATTCCTTTACCTTCGGGATCGCGCAGGGTGGTGGGGCCGGTAAATGCCTCAGCGAATGGATCATGCACGGCGAGACTGAACTGGACATGTGGGCAGTCGATCCGCGCCGCTACACCGATTATGCCGATCACGACTATTGTCTGTCCAAGGCGCTCGAAACTTATGGCCACGAATACGCCATGCATTTCCCGCATCACGAATGGCCTGCGGGGCGTGACAAGAAACTGTCACCGAACCACGAACGGCTGCTGGCAGATGGCGGCCAGATGGGTGCCTATAACGGCTGGGAGCGCGCGAACTGGTTCGCACAGGACGGCGATGACACATCCGAGGAAGCCACGCATTCCTGGGACCGCAACGGCCCCTGGGCGGTGCGCGTAAAGGAAGAGGTTGAGGCAGTGCGCGACAGCGCAGGCGTGCTCGATATGCCGGGTTTCTCGCGATACACACTGTCAGGGACCGGTGCCGCAGAATGGCTGCGTGGCCAGATTGCAGGTGCCCTGCCTAAAGCGGGCCGCATGAACCTTGGCTATTTCACCGACAGCCGCGGCAAAATCGTAACCGAGGTCACCATTATCCGCTGGGGCGAGGATGAATTCTGGCTGATGACGGCAGCTGTGGCGCAGTGGCACGACTTTGAGTTCCTGCAAAACCGCCTGCCTGCAGATGGCTCGCTGACGATGACAGACATCACACGCGACTGGTCCACCCTTTTGCTGACCGGTCCTGCGTCGCGCGACATTCTTTCCGGGATGACCGATGATGCAGATCTGTCGACCGGGTGGCTGACCATTCAGGACGCAACTGTCGCAGGCAAACCAGCCAAGCTCTTCCGTATTTCCTTCGCAGGCGAGCTGGGCTGGGAAGTTCATACCTCTTTTGAGGACAGCGCGACCGTATACACCGCACTGCGCGATGCCGGGGCAAAGCCGTTTGGCATGTATGCCCTGAATTCGATGCGTATCGAAAAGGGCTACCGGAGCTGGAAAGGCGATCTGTCGACAGATTATTCGCTGCTCGAAGGCGGTATGGAACGGTTCATCCGTTTCGACAAACCGCAGGACTTCATCGGCAAAGCAGCGCTGCTGAGCGAAAAGCAGCAGGGCAGCAAAAAGCAGTTTGTCACACTGGTGGTCGATGCCGGTGATCAGGACGCCCCCTATATGTCGCCACTCTTTGTTGGTGATGAGGTTGTGGGCGAAACGACAAGCGGGGACTGGGGATACCGCGTCAACAAGTCCATCGCACTGGGCATGCTTCGCAAGGACCTGACAGAGCCGGGTACGGAAGTCGAAGTCGAGATCTACGGCAAGCGCTGCAAAGCAACCGTCCAGCCAGACCAGCCGCTTTGGGATCCGGCCAACGAACGGATCCGTGCCTGATGGATGTCACCCTGCTGGATGGTGGTATGGGACAGGAGCTGGTGCACCGCGCCGGCGACCGCCCCACGCCGCTGTGGTCCACTCAGGTCATGGTCGACCATCCCGGTCTGGTGGGGCGCGTACACGCGGACTTTTTTGACGCGGGTGCGACTGTTGCGACCACAAACACCTATGCCATTCACCGTGACAGGCTGGAAGGCACAGGTATGGAAGGCAGGTTTGCTGAGCTGCATGCAGCGGCAATCTCGGAGGCCACAACTGCGCGGACCGCGCACTGTACCGGGCGTATTGCCGGATCTGTCGGGCCGCTGGGCGCGAGCTACCGCCCGGACCTGCATCCGGCTTCTGATGTCGCCGTGCCGCTTTTTACAGAAGTGGTGCAGCAGCTGCAGGACAGCTGTGATATGATCATCCTGGAAACTGTCGCGAGTGTCGCGCATGCCCGGGATGCTCTGGCGGCAGCACGTACAACCGACCTGCCGGTCTGGCTGTCACTGACCGTGTCGGATACGGACGGAACGTGCCTGCGCTCGGGCGAACCGCTCCAGGAAGCTGCGGAGGTTGCGGCCAGTGCCGATGCGGTGCTGATCAACTGCTCTGCGCCCGAAGCGGTGACACTGGGTCTGGGGATCGTGCAGGAATTCGGCAAGCCCTTTGGTGGCTATGCCAATGCATTTGAGCAGATCACCGATGACTTTCTGAAGTCGAAACCCACCGTCGATGCCCTGCGTATGCGGCGGGACATGGGTCCCCGTGCCTATGCCGGATACGTCATGGAATGGGTTGGCAAAGGCGCCACCATCGTCGGCGGCTGCTGCGAAGTAAGTCCGGGACATATTGCTGAAATATCGCGGCGGCTGACAGCCGCTGGTCATAACATCGTTTAAAGGAATCCTCACATGGCTGTGCCTCCCTCCCACGCGCGCGTCGTCATCATCGGTGGCGGTGTCATTGGCTGTTCGGTCGCTTACCACCTCACGAAGCTGGGGTGGAAAGACGTCGTTCTGCTGGAACGCAAGCAACTGACCTCCGGCACGACCTGGCACGCGGCTGGTCTGATCGCTCAGCTGCGTGCAACGGCCAATATGACCAAGCTGGCGAAGTACAGCCAGGAACTCTACGGCGAACTGGAGGCCGAAACCGGTGTCGCCACCGGGTTCAAGCGCTGTGGCTCGATCACCGTTGCCCTCACCGACGAGCGCAAGGAAGAGATTTACCGCCAGGCGGCCATGGCACGTGCGTTTGGCGTCGAGGTGGAAGAAATTTCCAACGAGCGTGTGCAGGAGCTTTACCCTCATATCAATCTCGAAGGCGTCACGGGCGCTGTGTATCTGCCGCTCGATGGTCAGGGCGATCCGGCCAACATTGCACTGGCGCTCGCCAAGGGTGCGCGTCAGCGCGGCGCGCAGGTCATCGAACGCACGAAAGTCACCCGCATCGCCAAAGAAGGCCGTACTGTTACCGGCGTGGACTGGGAAGCTGACGACGGCTCTGCATCCGGTCATATCACCTGCGATATGGTCGTAAACTGTGGCGGCATGTGGGGCCACGAAGTCGGTCAGATGGCCGGTGTCAGCGTTCCGCTCCAGGCTTGCGAACACTTCTATATCGTGACCGAGAACATCGACGGCATGACCCAGCTGCCTGTTCTGCGGGTCCCGGACGAATATGCATACTACAAAGAAGATGCGGGCAAGATTCTGCTGGGCGCATTTGAGCCCGAAGCAAAGCCCTGGGCGAATGACGGTATCCCGAAGGATTTTGAGTTTGATCAGCTGCCGGAGGATTTTGACCACTTCGAGCCGATCCTGGAAAAAGCCGTCGAACGGGTACCTCTGCTGGCGGAAGCAGGTATTCACACCTTCTTCAACGGCCCGGAAAGCTTTACGCCCGACGATGCCTACCACCTTGGTCTGGCTCCTGAACTGAACAACTTCTGGGTCGCCGCGGGCTTCAACTCCATTGGCATCCAGTCTGCCGGTGGTGCCGGAATGGCGCTGGCTCAATGGATGGACACAGGTGACAAACCCTTTGATCTGGGTGATGTGGACATCAGCCGGATGCAGCCGTTCCAGGGCAACAAAAAATACCTCTACGAGCGCTCCACTGAAACGCTCGGCCTGCTCTACAAAGATCACTTCCCCTTCAAACAGAAGGAAACGGCGCGGGGGATCCGCCGGTCGCCCTTCCACTATCACCTGACAGAACGCGGCGCGGTCTTTGGTGAATTTGCGGGATGGGAACGTGCGAACTGGTTTGCCCGTGAGAACCAGGAGGCAGAGTATCAGTATTCGTGGAAACGCCAGAACTTCTTTGACAACGTGCGCGAAGAGCACATGGCCATCCGCCAGAACGTTGGGATGTATGACATGTCATCGTTCGGCAAACTGCGTGTCGAGGGGCCGGATGCAACGCGGTACCTCAACTACATCGCCGGTGGTCAGTATGACGTGCCGCACGGCAAGATCGTCTATTCTCAGTTCCTGAACCGGAACGGCGGCATTGAGGCAGATGTCACGATTACGCGTCTTTCGACCAACACATATCTGGTCGTGACACCGGCGGCGACCCGGTACAACGATCAGGTCTGGATGGAGCGGCATAAGGGTGATTTCAACGTCACCATCACCGATGTGACCGCTGCCGAAGCAACCCTTGCAGTCATGGGTCCCCGGTCGCGCGCCCTGCTCGAAGCGGTGTCGCCCAACGATTTCTCGAATGATGTGAACCCTTTCGGGACGGCACAGGACATTGAGATCGGGATGGGGCTGGCACGGGTGCACCGCGTAACCTACGTGGGTGAGCTCGGCTGGGAAGTCTATATCTCTTCGGACATGGCCGGACACGTGTTTGAAACGCTCTATGAGGCGGGTCAGGACATGGGGCTGAAGCTCTGTGGCATGCACATGATGGACACCTGCCGGATCGAAAAAGGCTTCCGCCACTTCGGCCATGACATCACCTGCGAGGACCATGTGATTGACGCAGGCATCGGGTTCGCCGTGAAAACAGACAAGCCCGACTTTATCGGGCGGGATGCGGTGCTGCGCCGCAAGGAAACCGGTCCCATGAACCGCATGTTGCAGTTCCGGTTGACAGATCCGGAGCCACTGCTCTATCACAACGAACCGATCCTGCGGGACGGCGAACTGGTAGGGTATCTGAGTTCTGGCGCTTATGGTCACCACCTCGGCGGCGCAATGGGGCTTGGTTACGTTCCCTGTGCCGGTGAGAAAGCGGCTGAGGTTCTGGCCTCTTCCTACGAGATCGACGTGATGGGCACGCGGGTCAAAGCAGAAGCATCGCTTAAGCCGATGTACGATCCGACATCCG
The DNA here is from genome assembly GCF_055693285.1 of Roseobacter sp. S87. The sequence goes on along the minus strand of NZ_JBVFTR010000004.1, from coordinate 3,040,810 downwards.
AGCGCGTTAAGGCCTGAGATCTGCACCGCCCGGCTTGAAACCCGGGCGGGCATCTGCCACGTGGGCGCATGGAGACCGATTACCAACCGCCCCAGGATCCTCTGGTCATTCTGCATGAGGATGCAGAAGTGTTGCTTGTCGACAAGCCTTCCGGCCTCCTGTCGGTTCCGGGCAAGGGCGCGCATCTTGCCGACTGTCTGCTGAGCCGGGTGCAGTCGGCTTTCCCGGATGCGCTGCTGGTACATCGTCTGGACCGGGACACGTCCGGCGTGATGATTTTTGCTCTGACCCCGCATGCGCAGCGACACCTGGGTCTGCAGTTTGAAAAACGGATGACCCAGAAAACCTATGTCGCGCGGGTATGGGGCGTGCCCCCGGAAAAAACGGGCACCATAGACCTGCCGCTCATTGTGGACTGGCCGAACCGGCCGCGGCAGATGGTGGATCATGAGAACGGCAAGCCCGCACAGACGGACTGGCGTTTGCTGAAATCAGATGGACAAACGTCCCGGATGCGTCTGCAGCCCCGGACCGGGCGCAGTCACCAGTTACGTGTGCATATGCTTGAACTGGGGCATCCCATACTGGGCGATCCGTTTTACGCCACCGGTCCTGCGCGCGATTTCCCGCGCCTGATGCTGCACAGTGAGGAACTGCGTTTCAAGCACCCACAGGGTGGCCGGTCGATGAAAGTACGCGCCCGCGCACCCTTCTGAAAGCAGCCCGCAGTAAATCCCGCATGTTACGCTTGACATGATACCATAAGGTTTCATAAAAGAGATACCAAATGGTATTATAAGGAGCGACTATGCACACACCGCAATCTGCTTTCCGTGCTCTGGCTGATCCGACACGACGGGACATTCTTCTGATGCTCCGTGGCCGCGATCTGTCCATCGGGGAAGTTGCAGAGAATTTCGACATGACACGGGCTGCGGTGAAAAAACATCTCACCGTCCTCTCGGACGGAGGCCTGATCACTACAGAAACGCGGGGACGCGAACGGATCAGCAGCCTGAATCCCCAAGGCATCGCGCCAGTCTATGACTGGTTCGCTTTCTTTGATGGCTTCTGGGACACGCGCCTCGCTGCTCTGAAAGCGGCAATAGAAAAGGATACAGAATGACAGGACGTACACTGAAGAAGACGATTTTCCTGAAGGCATCCCGCCAGAAAGTCTGGGAGTACCTGACGGAACCGGACCGGCTGGCTGAATGGTTCCACGCACCAAAATCCACACTGACGACCGGTGGCGCGCTCAAAATGTATGGCACGACAAGCGGTGACCTGCTGATTTGGGGGGATGTCATTGAGGCCCGGGCACCGGAATACCTCGAATACACCTTTACAGTGAAGCCGATGGGCGATGCCAAAAGCGTTGTCAGGTGGCGTCTGACCGAAGTCGCGGGCGGCACTGAGCTTGCCCTGGAACACAGTGGGCTGACCGCCGACGCAGAAGGCTTCGACCTGTTGCTGGCGCTCGACAAAGGCTGGGACAATCACTTTATGCAGATGCGTGAAGCCCTGCACGACCCTGTCCCCGCATAAGCGCAGCGGGTTCAGAGAGCGGCCACCCGGAGATCACCGGGTGGCTGCGCGTTTTATGTAACGGTTATTCCGCCGCCCAACCGGATACAGCTTTGATTTCGAGGAATTCCTCGATGCCGAACACGCCACCTTCGCGGCCGTTGCCGGACTGTTTGTAGCCGCCAAAGGGTGAGCCCATTGCAAAGCCCTGGCCATTGGTTTCCACCATGCCGGACCGCAGACGCCGGGCCACGCGGCGGCGTTTCTCATCATCCTCGGTCTGCACATAATTTGTCAGGCCATAGGGCGTATCATTGGTGATTGCGATGGCTTCTTCTTCGGTATCGAACGGCAGAATTGACAACACGGGGCCAAAGATTTCCTCGCGCGCAATCGTCATGTCATTGGTCACATCTGCAAAAACGGTTGGCTTCACATAGTATCCGCGGTTGAGCCCGTCCGGGCGGCCGGTGCCGCCTGCTACAAGCCGGGCTTCGCCCATGCCAACTTCGATAAGATTCTGGATCTTGTTGAACTGCACTTCCGAGACGACCGGGCCAATATGTTTGCCCTCCTCAGAGGCCGGCCCCACATGCGTGTTGTTCGCAGTTTCCGCTGCCATCGCGACAGCTTCGTCATAGCGGGAACGGTGCACCAGCATGCGCGTCGGGGCATTGCATGACTGACCGGAATTCCGGAAACAGCGGATTGCACCTGCTTTTGCGGCTTTGGGGTGGGCATCCTCAAAGATAATATTTGCGCCTTTACCCCCAAGTTCCAGGCTCACCCGTTTCAGTGTATCTGCAGCCGCTTTGGAGATTGCGATGCCAGCCCGGGTCGACCCGGTAAAGCTGATCATATCCACGTCCGGATGCGCAGAGAGCTGGCTGCCAACACCGGTGCCATCCCCGTTCACCATGTTGAAAACGCCCGCCGGGAAGCCCGCCTCATGCATGAAGTCGGCAAAGAGCAGTCCTGACAGCGGCGCAATTTCCGAGGGTTTCAGAATGACAGTGCACCCTGTGGCAATCGCCGGAATGACTTTGAGGATGATCTGGTTCATCGGCCAGTTCCAGGGGGTGATCAGCGCGCAAACGCCGATTGGTTCCAGCAGAGTTTTCTCCGTCGCCGTGAAATCGCGTTCAAAGGAGAAGTCCTTGAAAGCTTTCAGAAAGCCATTCATGTGCCATGTCCCGGCACCTACCTGCTGTGCATTGCTCAGCTCGACCGGCGCGCCCATTTCGAGCGAGATTGCCTGCGCCATTTCGCCGGCCCGCGCGGTGTAAACTTCGAGCAGTTTTTCAATCAGTGCGACGCGCTCCTCGCGCGGGGTCTGCGACCATCCTTCAAAGGCGGCACGTGCGGCAGCTACCGCAGCGTCGGTATCCGCTTGTCCGCCAAGCGAAATGACAGCGCACTGTTCTTCGGTCGAGGGATCAATGACCGGGAAATCATTGGCGGTTGTGGGGCTGACCCATTGCCCGTTGATATAGAAATTGCGGTGCTCGAGCATTTGGTATCTCCGTATGGTTTGTGCGCGTGTCGTGCCTTTGGGCGCAATGTGTCATCAGCCGCGAAGGCGAACAAGAGAGGGGATGTCACCGGGCGCGTTAATCGTTAAGGTTTATCCGAATCTCAATCAGGATCGCTCAGGAGTGAACTATGGGCTTGCGCATCAACGACACTGTCCCCGACTTTTCCGCCGAAACAGACCACGGCCCCATCAGTTTTCATGACTGGATTGGCGACAGCTGGGCCATTCTGTTTTCACACCCGAAAGACTTCACGCCTGTCTGCACCACAGAATTCGGAGCCGTCGCACAATTGGCGGAAGAGTGGGAGAAACGCGGCACCAAGGTAATCGGTGTTTCCGTGGATGGCGTGGAAGACCACAAAAAGTGGAAGGGTGACATCGAACAGGTTGCCGGTGCCGCAGCTGGTTTCCCGATCATCGCCGATGAAGGTCTCGAGGTCTCCAAAGCCTTCGATATGCTGCCCGCAGAAGCTTATCTGCCCGATGGCCGTACACCTGCCGACAGCGCCACAGTGCGCTCTGTCTTTATCATCGGACCGGACAAACAGCTGAAACTGTCGATGACCTATCCGATGACCGTGGGGCGCAACTTTGCAGAAGTTCTGCGCGCGCTGGATGGATTGCAGATGTCGGTGGGTAACGGCGTCGCGACACCGGCCAACTGGATGCCGGGTGAGGATGTGATTATCCCGCCGACGGTTTCCAATGAAGACGCTGCTGCCAAATTCGGAGAATTCGAGACAGTTCTGCCGTACCTGCGCAAAACAAAAGCGCCGGGCTGATAATACCCGAAAACAGCCGTTTCTAAGAAAGCCCCGGGAATTCCCGGGGCTTTCTTTCATGTCAGGCCTGACGCTTTTTGCGCCTGGCAACGATCCCGAGAGCGCCAAGACCTGCGGCCAGCAGCGGAAAGCCCGCAGGCACAGGTACAGGGGGAGCTGATCTTCCAGTGTTTCGATCACGCTCTCACCAAAAGCACGCTGGACAAAACCTGTCGGATGCACGCTGTCACCAAAGAAAAATCCGTCAGCGATGGATGGGTCCACGCCAATGATCTGACCTGCGTCGTTCCGGACAAAAGCACAGCTGATGCCGGTATTGGTGGTGAAAGACGGGGTGCAGGGTTCGAAGATATTGATACCGTCCGCCGCCGCTGATGCAAGGAGCTCCTCAAAAAAGAGATCCTGACGGAACAGTGTTGTGTTAATCCCGTCGCCGAGCATGGCCAGCTCACTTTCCAGTGCCTTGTTGAATTCAAGCGTGGCAAGTTGTGCAAAACTGTCCGCCCCATCAACCCCGGGCGTCGGATCAAAGGTCAGGTACAACCGCTGAAACTCTGCGAGAGCGATCTGCTCCGCGAGCTCCTGGGGAATATTATCGGGGTCCGACACCTGCGCGAGAAGCGCGTTCAGCTGTGCATCTGCTACACCAACACCCCATGGCCCGAAGGCGGGCGTCTGGCTGAAATCTGCGAGGTTCACCACCAGAAAATCGTCAAAGCTGCTGTTGCCGGCATTCAGAGCCGTGATGTTGTCCGCAATAGCTGCCGCTGTCCGGTCCGCCAGATCCTTCACTGTCTGCTGCAGTTTAGGGAACAGGTCAGCCGGTTCTGACGTGCCAAAGACACCGCCGACAAGTGCGGGTAATTGCTGAAACAGATCATTCGCGCCAAACAGGACTGAAACCAGCGGGTTCTCACCGGGATCAGTTATAGCCACCTGAGCATCCAAAACCTGTCGGTCGAACGTTGCATTGGCCTCGATCCTTTCGATAGCTGCCAGATCATCCGCCGTTGGGTTCTCCGGAAGTTGTGCCCGGTAATTCGTTGTGTTCACCGGACCTGCGGTCGCGCCACCAAGCGCAAAGTTGTCGGTTTCCAGCCCCACAGATGAAAAGCGGTCGGCCAGCAGTTCCGTCCAGACGCGGCCCGTAGAGAAACGTCCTTCGAGACTGGGTGGCGTCAGCGTGCCCAGCTTCCCGTCGTCGCTCAGGCTGTCGCCAAAGGCGTAGTAACTGGTAAACGGTTCCAGACCGGGGTCAGCCGCCGCGACGGATGCCACGCCAATGCTGAAAGTGACGGCAAGCGTCCTGATCATTTTTACTCTCCTCCCAAAGATGTCGCGCAACCGTAACGGTTTGCGCGATCTTTCGGATCGTGACGTAGCGACAGTTAACCGGTTGACCCGACGGCAGGTCGCAAAAACACAGCCCTGGCACGAAAAAGGCCCCGGAATTGCTCCCGGGGCCCGAATCAGCAGTTGCGTCAGAGACTTACTCTTCTGCAGGCGCCTGTTCCTTTTTGACTTCTTCGCCGGTTTCCTGGTCGACAACTTTCATCGACAGGCGAACCTTACCGCGGTCGTCAAAGCCCAGCAGTTTGACCTTCACTTCCTGACCTTCCTTCAGCACATCGCTGGGGTGGTTCAGGCGGCGGTTTTCGATCTGGGACACGTGCACCAGACCGTCGCGCTTGCCAAAGAAGTTCACAAATGCACCAAAATCGACAATCTTGACGACAGTACCGGTGTAGATCGCGCCTTCTTCTGGCTCCGCCACGATCGCGTGGATCATGTCATAGGCTTTCTGGATCGAGTCGCCGTTCGGGGATGCGATCTTGATGGTGCCTTCGTCGTTGATGTCGACCTTGGCGCCTGACACTTCCACGATCTCGCGGATGACCTTGCCGCCCGATCCGATGACTTCGCGGATCTTGTCGGTGGGAATCTGCATGGTTTCAATGCGCGGCGCATGCACGGAGAAGTCCGCGGCACCTGTGATGGCTTTGTTCATCTCACCAAGGATATGCATCCGGCCGTCTTTCGCCTGCGCGAGGGCCTTCTCCATGATCTCGGGCGTGATGCCTGCAACCTTGATGTCCATCTGCAGCGAGGTGATCCCGTTTTCGGTACCCGCCACTTTGAAGTCCATGTCGCCCAGGTGGTCTTCGTCACCCAGGATGTCCGACAGGATCGCATAGGAGCCGTCTTCTTCGAGGATCAGACCCATGGCAACACCCGCGACCGCCGACTTCAGCGGCACGCCTGCGTCCATCATCGACAGAGAGCCACCGCAGACCGACGCCATCGAGGACGAGCCGTTGGATTCTGTGATCTCGGATACAACACGGATGGTGTACGGGAAATCAGTTGCTGCGGGCAGCACCGCCTGCAGAGCGCGCCATGCCAGTTTACCGTGACCGATTTCACGACGTCCCGGAGGGCCAACGCGACCTGCTTCGCCGACCGAATAGGGCGGGAAGTTGTAGTGCAGCAGGAAGTTGGATTTGAAGTTGCCGTGCAGGGCGTCGATGAACTGTTCATCATCGCCGGTGCCCAGTGTTGTGACCACGAGGCCCTGCGTTTCACCGCGCGTGAAAAGCGCCGAACCGTGTGTCCGCGGCAGCATGCCGGTTTCGCACACGATGTCGCGGATTTCGTCGGTCGCACGACCGTCAATCCGCTTGCCGGTTTTCACAACGTCGCCGCGCAGGATAGAGGCCTCAAGGCCTTTCATCGCGGAGCCGAGGTTCGGATCTTCAGCCTGTTCTTCGCTCAGCGCTTCCATAATTTTTTCACGGGCGGCGGCTACGGCAGAGGTGCGCTCCTGTTTGTCAGAGATGGCAAAAGCTGCGCGCATGTCAGCTTCACCGGCAGCGGCAATCGCTGCGGACAGATCAGAATAATCCGCGGGCTGGAAGTCAAACGGTTCTTTGGCCGCCTCTTCTGCCAGAGAGATGATCAGATCGATAACCGGCTGGATTTGCTCATGCGCAAATTTCACAGCACCGAGCATTTCGTCTTCGGTCAGCTCGTAAGCTTCGGATTCGACCATCATCACGGCATCTTTGGTGCCTGCCACAACCAGATCAAGGCGCTGCTCAGGGTTCAGGCGCAGATCCTGCATGTCGTCGACGGTCGGGTTCAGGATGTAGTCGCCATCCTCAAAGCCCACGCGCGCACCGGCAATCGGGCCCATGAAAGGTGCGCCGGAAATAGTCAGCGCCGCAGAGGCCGCGATCATCGCGACCATATCGGGGTCATTGACCAGATCGTGCGACAGCACGGTACACATCACCAACACTTCGTTTTTGAAGCCGGGGACAAACAGCGGGCGGATCGGACGGTCGATCAGACGCGCGGTCAGCGTCTCTTTCTCCGTCGGGCGCGCCTCGCGCTTGAAGAAACCGCCGGGCACTTTACCCGCGGCATAGTATTTTTCCTGATAGTGAACAGTCAGCGGAAAGAAATCCTGACCGGGTTTCTGTTTTTTGGCAAAGGTGACGTTTGCCATGACGCTGGTCTCTCCAAGCGTCGCAATCACCGACCCATCCGCCTGACGGGCCACTTTTCCTGTTTCCAGCGTGAGCGTTTCTTCGCCCCACTGCATCGACTTTTTCGTTTCGTTAAACATCTACGTTTCCTGTTTCGGCCCATTGGCCATTGCATAGGGGGCGAATTCCCCCTGACCCCGGTATCTTCTTTGTCAGGCGCTGAGGTCCGGGCGCCGGCTTTCAGATTGCGGGGGCATACACGAGATGGCGTGATTTGGAAAGGCTGCTGTACCGGTGGCAGAACGCCGGGATCCGCGCTCAGATGCGGCCTGCTGCGCGCAGCATCTGCCATGCCGTCCGGAGGTTTTCAGACCGGAAAGAGTGACGGCCATCATAGAGACAGAAGCTGAGGATATTGCCGCTGCGGTTGCTCCGGACTTCGCATCGAAGATCGCCGGAGCGCGTCCGGGTGCGGGGACCGAAACGCCCGAATGTTCGGTACATCTCCAGCGCCTCGGGAACACTCCCCTGGCGGGTTCCGGCGACAGCGCGGCCGTCAAGCGGCACCGTCTGATCCTTGTCCCCGTGAAAGTGCAGGATGCTGGCGGTTCTGCCGCTGCAGGTCGGTGGAACGGGTGACCAGAAAGTGCCTGACATCGGGACAAACGCCGCGTAATCGTCGCTTCGGTGGCAGGCAAGACCCCAGGTCATCATCCCGCCGGTGGAAGCGCCGCTGACAATGATCCTGTCCTGATCAACGGGAAACCGGTTGATCATGTCGCGCCTGACTGCATCAAAGTACGCCAATGCCTTCAGGCCGTCACCGGGAACCGTGCGCGGAGCGTTTTCCTGCGACCATGATGCACCTGCGGATTTCACCGCAACAAACGCAGCGCCAAGGTCATTTGCAATGCGGCGCAGCCGGGGGTTCTGCATCGTGCCTTCCGCCGTCCCCTGCAGGCCGTGCGCAAAGATAATCACGGGCACATCAGAGCGGCCATCATGCCCATCAGGCATCGCAATGTAATAGTGGCGGTCGCCGATCATACACCGGGTGTTTTCGCCACAGGCCGTGGCGGGCATTGCTGCAAGGGCACTCAGCGCAACAGCGAAGGTCAGACAGAAAAGGTGGCGCAGCAGTCGGTCGTTCATGCGCACAAAGTTCCAACCCGGCGACAGGAACCGCAAATCACAATTCTGTTCATAGCAGGTATGCGCCTGCCTGTGCCTCGCGTTCGATGCTATTTGTCCTCGCCCAGGATCCGGCCGAACAATCCGACGAGAAACGCTGTGGTCATCCCGAACATCACAATGCCGGTGACTGAAATCATCGCGCCCAGAATGCGGAAATCCGTGCTGAGGACAACGTCGCCATACCCCACGGTCGTGTAGGTCACGAGGGCAAAGTAGATGGGTTCTTCATAGCCCTGCAGCGCGCCCACGAGCCAGAGCACGAAAGCGCAGACATAGAGCTGGATCGTGTGCGAAAAAAGCGTGACGAGGAACAATCCACAGATCGCGACCAGCTGCCGTCTGCCGGATCTGTGTGCTGCAAAATGGTCGTGACCGCGCAGGTGTCTGATCATTCGTGCGATGATCAGAATGTGGATCATGGCGCAGGCCAGCAGCACGCAGCTGCCAAGTGTGATCTGAAAAAGGACGGGCATTGTAATTCCGCAGTCGTGACACCGGGATCAGGTGTATTCACGGTCTGCCGGGAAGTCCATTCTTTCAGGACTGTGCGCTGGCTGCGAGCAGCACAACGAACATCATGGAGAGCGCCATGGCAATGTTGATTCTGCGCTGCACCTTTTCGGGCAGGTTCATACGCTGCAGTGAGATACCCATCCATAACCAGGCAAAATGGATCGGGACCCAGATGGCGTTCACGATCAGGAATTTCAGCCCGATCTCGGTTGCCATGCTTGACGGCCAGAACCCGAAGCCGGTGAAAAGCGTTGTATTGACGGCGTATGCCTTGGGATTGATGGCCTGCAGTGCGATGCCACCGGTAATGCCAGGCGGCCGTGCGCGTTCGATAAAGGCAAGGCGACTGCCGGCGAAAGCGATAGTGAACGCGATCCACGCCAGATAGGCTACGGAGGCGAAAAACAACACTGTGCGCAGTCGTTCGTCTGCAAGCAAAACAGCGGTCAGCCCGCTGACGATGGCCAGGCACACAAGATTTGTGCCGATAAACAATCCAAGGACGTAGCGGGCCCCAGCCTTCCCACCGAATGCGGCGCCCACACCCGCTGTCGACAGAACACCGGGTCCAGGCGTAACGATAAGAAAAAAGACAGCGGCAGCAAACGTCAGCATAGCAGCACAACACCTGATAGAGCTGACAGTTGCAATAGAGCTGGCAGGAGCCATGGCTGAGGTGGCGCAAGTCTCTGCAAAAGAGAACGCCAGCCGCGAGGGGCTGGCGTTACGAATTTAGCTTCCTGATAAATCAGGACTTTTTCAGCTTGCGCATACCTGCAATGCCAGCAATGCCCGTCAGCATCAGCACCATACCTGCAGGCAAAGGCACTTCGCTGACCTGCAGGTCCCATGTGGCAACTTCGTCCGGGTTCGGGCCAAATCTGCCGAACAACGGATCAAGATTGAAGGTCACAAGTCCGGTCAGAGTGCCAAGTGAGACAGAGCCGGCATCATCAAGGTCATACTGGATTCCGCTCACAACCAGTCGGCCGTCAAAGTTTGCGGAGGTTTTCTGCCAGTTGAAAGTCGCAGCGTATGAGTCAGCGCCGAAGTCCATGCTCCAGCTGTCGAAATATTTTGTCTTCGTACGGTGTGCGACGCCGCCGTAGATTGAAGTATCACCAACAATCTCAAGGATCGGGTCATCGATGCTGGAATTGAAATCACCAAGTTTGATATCCGCTGCGGGAGATCCTGCTGCTGGTGCAACGCCGCCTTCGTGCACGACGCCTGATACATTTTCAATAGTGGCCGCGGACGCGGCGCTGGCTGCAAGTGCAAGCGCGGCAACGCCCGATGCAATTGACTTGTTCATGATAGGTTCCTCGTTAACAATCTGGACACCTTTTAGGCATTTCTGTGACCACCATCAACGCAATAATCTGTATTGGTTACCAACACGGATGGTTACGCTGCGTAATATCAGAGGCGTGATTTCTACCCGAAAAAAGCTGTCAAAACGAAAACAACCGCGCCGTTTCCGGCGCGGTTGCTGTCAGTCTTTGGATGGCCTTGCTGAAATCAGCGGCGCAGGCCGAGGCGTTTGATCAGGTCCTGGTAGCGGGCCTCATCCTTGCCTTTGACGTAGTCGAGAAGCTTGCGGCGGTTTGCCACCATCTTCAGCAGACCACGACGGCCGTGGTTATCTTTTTTGTGTGTTTTGAAGTGCTCGGTCAGTGTCGCGATGCGCGAGCTCAGGATTGCGACCTGAACTTCGGGCGAACCGGTGTCGCCTTCCTTGATCGCGAATTCCTTCATGATGCGTGCTTTTTCTTCAAGCGTAATCGACATCGGGGGCTCCTTTGCAAAAGGGTTTCAGAAATGGCGCAGGCCGGGATGTCGTCCAGCACAGGCCCGTGGAGAAATCGCAGACAGATTCCCTGCTGCGATGGGCGCGTATAATCACCAGAAAGAAAAATGGCAAACACTGTTTTCGCGATCTGCAGGGTCTGTCCAGATCAGGCAGGTTCCAGACCTACGATCATGGCGGAACTGAGTGGTACGACCGTCAGGTCCGCGACGCTCAGATCAGCATCGCCATATACCTCGGCAACGCTCTGTCCGTTCATCATCACATGCATAACTTCCGGGTCATTTCCGTCGCGCTGAACCGTAACTTCGGGCTCCGCGGCGCTGTCATCTGTGTCGTCCCAGACCAGCACAAGACTGTCGCGGGACGCATCATAATCCATCGGCTCGGACGCCGCACCGTCGCTGACCCACTCGGCCAGCGCGAGCCACGGGGGCACCTCGCTCTGTTCGGGCAGATCGGTGTAACCGTCCGCCGAAAAACCAGCGTCCCCGGGCCAGGTGCTGAAACCGTCGATGTCACCGAAGCCATCCTCCTCCGGAAAGCCTGTAATAGTGACCGATGCATCATCCGGATCTGTGTCCGAGATGAAATCATAAAGATAATCGTCGCTGTCGTCTTCGCCGTAGCCGAGAACTTCCTCACCAACCGTACGGCCGGAAAAGATATCATCAATCTGCCGGGTCAGGTCCTCCCCGGTGATATACTGGCTCTCGTCGTCCTGGATATCTTCATCCAGATCGTCGTCAAGATCGTCCTGTGTGACCACAAACGCGGCGGCTCCGACGCCAACCATTCCCATCAGACCTGCCAACCAGAGCATACCGTTACTTTCCCGGACTGTTCGAAGCACAGCCCGACAGGGCCGCCAACGGCGGTATGTCTAGCGGGAAAGTGCTACCTGACTGTTAATCAGCGGCCCTGGTCTGCCATTGTCTGGGCTGCTCGGCGTAGGCCAGATACAGCGGGTGCCGCGGATGCCCGTGGCGCGTCAGTCCGAGGTGATGCAGCGGGATCCCTTTTTCATTCAGCATGTGAACTACCTCGGGTCCACGGTCGCGGTGTTCGCCATGCACGCCCCAGGCTGCGACGACCGTGTCGGCCCATTCGGCCACTGAAACAAGCGTGTCATCATTCTCCGGCCCTATCGGGTGCGTGGCTTTGCGCATTTTATGCGGATCGGTATCGCGCCATGCAAAAATATTGGTCACGCAGAATGCGCCATATCCCAGTGCGCGGGCCCTTGCCTCGCAGCGAGCGACGGTGGGGTCGTTGCGGATTTCGTCGGCAACGGACGGGTTCAGCATGATGAAGTTTACCTTAGGGGCATCCGGGTCCCAGGTGCGTTTCAGCTTGTACCGATACCTGTTGCAGTCCGAGTAGGCAGCTTCAGAATGCGTCGTGTCAGAGTTGTGGATCCGGATGAACACAGATTAACCCTATAAAAATGTTAACCTTTACAGGTTGCAGCATACCGAAAAAGCCGCCCTGTGAAAAGGGCGGCTTTGTGCATGTTTCAGAGCGGTGAGGCTGTGGCAGTGACGCTGCGGCGGGGGTAGTCGAGAACTTCGCCACGCGCCTCAAGGATACCGGCCGCGACGAGCGCATAAAGAATGTGGCCCCACAGCGCGACCCAGGTGATACCGGTGAAGCCAAGGAATGGTTTCATTCCGGCAACCAGATGCGCCATGCCGTAAAGGGCAAAGGCCCAAAGCGCCACGCCGTAAACGGTTGCAGTGATCGACCAGTGCAGTTGAGGCAGCACGGCACGTTGCAGCGGTCGTGCAATGGCATAATAGCCGACAACGTAAAAGACGAGCCCGGTCACAACGTGCAGCAGGTGCGCAGCGCCTGACGGATTGGCGCCGAAGACGTTTTTCAAGGTTGCACCTGCGAGGCCGACAGGTGCCAGTTTGGCGTATCCGAAGAGAGGGCTCAGGGACTGGCCGAAGGTGTCAAAGGCAAGCGTTGCAAAGGCGCCGGCGGTGATGAGCGTGATTGCTGTGCGTTTCATAACGGTGGTCTCCGTGTTGGATCAGTGTTGCGTCTGACCCCGATATGAAGACCTGCCGGGCGGCACGCCAGTGTGCTCACGCCGGTCTTACCCCGGGCACCGGATCGGTAACAATATCTGTAACAAACCCCGCGTCACAGCTGACAAACCTGCGAGAATTGCAACGGGCTGTAACAATTGGAACCGGTCAGTTCCCTACATTGAGAACCCGTGAGGGATGCAGCTCCCCTGATTTGTACCGGCCAATCGCCACCGCGCGTCCGTCATACGACGCCCAGGCCTCGTCGCCGTACTCGGCGTCCCCTGCCATGACCATGCCTGGATTGCCGTTGCGCAGTCTTACAGCACCCTCTGCTGTAGCGCGCAGTTCCGGCAGATCGCTCAGCGCCTCCTCAAGCGGCACAATGTGCTCATCCAGACCGGGGGTTTTTGCAAGCGCGTCAATCTCTTCGAGGCTCAGCCCATCGCCTGCGTCGAACGGACCCGACCAGACGCGGCGCAGTTCGCGCACATGCCCGAAACATCCCAGCGCCGTCCCAAGATCGCGTGCAATGGAGCGGACGTATCCGCCCTTGCTGCAGACCATCTCAAGGGTGACATGGTCGGGGTCCGGACGGTCGAGCAGGATCAGGCTTTCTACAAAGAGAGGTCTGGCGGCAATCTCCATCGCCTCACCATCGCGCGCGCGTTTATATGCGCGTTCCCCGTCGATCTTAACGGCCGAGAACTGCGGGGGCACCTGTTCGATATCACCGATAAATGCGTTGAGCGCTTCTTTGATCGCGTCATCATCCGGACGCGCGTCGCTTTCCCGGGTAACCTCACCTTCGGCATCATCCGTGTTGGTGGCCTGGCCCAACCGGACCGTGAATTCATAAGCTTTGAGCGCATCCGTGACATATGGAACTGTTTTGGTAGCCTCCCCCAAAGCGACGGCCAGAACGCCCGTGGCTTCCGGATCCAGCGTGCCTGCGTGCCCGGCTTTTTTCGCATCGAGGGCCCAGCGGACTTTGTTCACAACGGCCGTCGACGTAATGCCTGCGGGTTTGTCCACCACCAGCCAACCGGAAATGTCCCGTCCCTTGCGCCTGCGTCCCATATTCGCTCCGAATGAAGTTGCCGCCCGGCTCTTACCCCAGGTGCATGCATCTGCCCAGACCCCGGAACGCGGTTTCTGCGCCTATTCGGCAGATCCCACAACGCCGACAATCGGACCCAGCCGGAACCCGAAATCATTGCGGCCGATCCCTGGTGCGTAAAGTCTCGAAATGTTGCCATCCAGAAACAACGCGTTCGGGACCCCGATGTAATCGCGGAAAAGCCTGCCGAAACTGTGGAAATTGACGGTCTCATCAGAGATGGCAAAAACCACCCGGGATCCGTCCGCCGATGTGCCCACGCCGTTGCGCACATAGAGGGATGTGCTGTCTTCGAGAAACCGTGGGTGCAGGTTGCCGTCGATCACCAGCATCGGGCCGGACTGCGTCGCATAGCGGCACGCCGGGGTGTCTTCGAGGTATTTCAGCGTTTCAATGACGTCAGCGCGACCGTTGCGGAGGCAGAAAACACCATTGGGCAAAAGACCGAAATTGCCCGGGCCCGCATTGGGAATGACGCGCATCTGTTCGACGCCGTTCTCGACATAGTGGCCCACGGGCGCACGGTCGTCATGATACATCCCGGCGTTCATTGCAAAAAGCAGTTTCTCATTGCTTTGCTCCAGGACGCGGTCAATGGCGAAGAACTGACCGTAGACTGCGCCCTCGTCATCGCGCAGGAACAACCGCAGATCCTGACGCGCCGCATCAACCTCGCAGATTGTGTAAGATGCGCCCTGAAACTCCGTGTTGGTGCACTCGACGGCCTGAACTGCAGGGGCGGTAACACCCAGCGCAATGGCCAGAAGGGCAGCGCGGATCATTCCTGGCCGCTTTCCCCGCTCTCCGGAGCAGTTTCAGTATCCCGGCGGACATCGTCCAGGTTCAGCATGCGGCGGGTCTCATCCATCTGATCAAAGGTCTCGTCCAGCTGAAAACGCAGGTCAGGTGCGAATTTCAGGGCGAGTTTCTTTGACACCAGACGGCGCAGCTCCCCCTTGTTCCTGGCCAGCAGCCCGATGACATCATCCCGCCCAGTGCCGCCCAGAGGCAAAACATAGGCCGTGGCGATCCGCAGATCGGGCGACGTGCGCACCTCGCCCACAGTGATCGACATCCGGTTGAGGTCCGGATCGTGCACATCCCCTCGGGCCAGCACCTCTGACAACGAGCGGCGGATCAGCTCACCGACGCGAAGCTGCCGCTGTGACGGGCCCGGGCCGTCATGAAACCTGTTCTTTCCCATGTGCACCATGTACGCCCTTCACTGCCCTTTGCCAAGGCGCGCCGGGCAGGCTATGAGGGCACCGCAAATCCACCGGGAGCCAGACATGTCAGAACAGCTGAAAATCGCAATTACGGGCGTGTCCGGCCGGATGGGCCGTATGCTGGTTGAAACTGCTGCCGGTTCGGAAGCTGTGGTTGTTGCGTCGGCTCTTGAGCGACCGGGTCATGACTGGATTGGCCGCGATCTCGGGCTCTGCCTTGGGGGTGCGCAAACGGGTGTCACTGTTACCGATGACGCAAAGGCAGCGTTTGAAGCCGCGGATGTGGTCATCGATTTCACAGCTCCCGCGGCGACGATTGCATTCGCAGCCACAGCGGCGCGCACCGGCACGGCGCATGTTATTGGCACGACTGGCATGACCGATGATGAGCTCAGCGATCTGGCGCAGGCCGGGGCCGGTGGCACGACAGTGCGCGCGGGGAACATGAGCCTTGGTGTTAATCTGCTCGTGCAGCTGACAAAGCGTGTTGCTGCTGCGCTGGACGATGACTTCGACATTGAAGTCATCGAAGCCCACCATAACCGCAAGGTTGATGCGCCGTCGGGCACGGCGCTTATGCTGGGCGAAGCTGCTGCAGAAGGGCGGGGTGTGTCACTGAAAGATGCCTCTGACAGGGCACGGGACGGCATTACCGGCGCGCGGCGGCGTGGTGATATCGGTTTTACGGCGATCCGTGGCGGCGACATCATCGGCGAACACGATGTGCTGTTTGCTGCCACAGGCGAGCGCATTACGCTGCGCCATGTGGCCTCGGACCGCTCCGTTTTCGCGCGTGGCGCGCTGAAGGCCGCGCTCTGGACACGTGGCCGCGCACCCGGGTCTTATGACATGCTGGATGTGCTCGGTCTTTCGGAAGACTGACAGCTGTGTGATCTTTTTTGAACCGGATCAGGGTTCAGAACGTATATACAGCATAAGATCGATCACCGGAGCCTGAACCATGCGCCCTGTATTCTACATTCTTGCCGCCGCCGCTGCCTTTTCCGGCGCACCGGCACTGGCCGAGTTTGCGAAAATCGACGACCAGTCGGAATTTGTGAAAATGGTGACAGGCAAAGAGCTCAAACGTCCTTTCGTGAACCTTGAAGTCACGGCCGACGGACAGATCTCTGGACGTGGTGCTGCCTGGCCTGTGACAGGCAACTGGACGTGGGAAAACGGGTATTTCTGCCGGGATCTTTACTGGGGTGGCGATCCGCTCGGCTACAACTGTCAGGAAGTGAAGGCCAAGGATAACCGCATCCGCTTCACATCAGATCAGGGCCAGGGCGATTCGGCGGAATTCCGTCTGCGCTGATCAGGTGCGGGTCAGAAATCGACCGCAATGCCTTTCTTTTCCCAGTCACCGAAGCGCACAGGTTCCGGCCCGTCGCGACCGCCCAGTTCGGGCGGCAGATCAAGCGCTTCGGCGGCTTTGCGGCGTGCTTCGGCTTCAGCCAGAGCGCGCTTTGCTGCGGGTGGCAGGCCGTCTGTGTGATCTGATTTGTCGTCGGACATAGCGCTTCTTCCTCTTACCGGCCTTGATATACGCCGCTCTTTGGCCCAGACAACCCGTCAGATTTCCAAGCTGTGAGCTCAGACATGTCCCAGACCGGCCTCCCCGCGCGCAGAAGCGCTGTTTACCTGTTGGATCAGGTGCTGGGAGAAGGGCGGCTGATGTCCGAACTGCTCGCCGGTGGCGCGCTTGATAGGCTGGAGCCCGAAGACCGCGCCCGCGCGGCCCGTCTGGCAATGGATACGCTGCGGGGCCTCGAACGTGCTGACCGCATTCTGCAGAAGCATCTGTCAAAATATCCACCGCTGACGGTGCGCAATGCTCTGCGGGTTGGTGCCACCGAACTGTGTCATGGTGCCGCCGGTCACGGTGTGGTTAACGCGATGGTGGAACTCGTTGCGCGCCACAAGCGATATGGGCACCTGAAAGGCCTGACAAATGCGGTTCTGCGCAAAGTCGCGGCAGACGGGCCTGATGCCTGGAATGCCCTGCGCGCGCCCCGCCTGCCAAAGTGGCTGCGCGGCCCGCTGGTTGAGGCATGGGGGGTGAGGCCATCGGTGCGATGGAAACGGCACATTTTGCGGGGGCTCCGCTGGACCTGACCGCAAAATCTGATGCAGCTGCTGTGGCCGCGGCCACAGGCGGCGAACTGCTGCCGACAGGCTCGGTCAGGGTCCGGGACGCAGGCCAGGTCTCTGCCATGCCAGGGTTTGCAGATGGTGACTGGTGGGTCCAGGATGCTGCTGCAGCGCTCGCCGTAAAAATCCTGTCTCCGGCGCCGGGCGAGCATGTGCTGGACCTGTGTGCAGCCCCCGGTGGCAAGACCATGCAGATCGCAGCATCCGGGGCCCGAGTGACGGCGGTGGACGATTCCGGGACCAGAATGAAACGTGTTCGTGAAAACCTGACGCGCACCGGCCTCGTTGCCGAATTGCTGACAGCTGATGCCCGGGAAGTGACCGGCAGTTACGACGCCATCCTTCTGGATGCCCCCTGTTCCGCGACCGGTACGATCCGCCGCCACCCGGATCTGCCCCATGCCAAAGATGGTACCGAGTTTGGTGATCTGATTGAGCAGCAGGAAATACTGATCGATCACGCATGGTCTTTGCTGCCGCCGGGGGGCGCCTTGTTTTCTGTACCTGCTCCTTGTTGCCCGACGAGGGCGAAGTTCAGGTCGAGGAAGCGCTGGCGCGGCACTTGGATATGACGTGCGATACACCGCTGCCAGAAGGGGTTGATGCCTCCTGGAAAACCGAAGAAGGCGGCCTGCGCCTGCGTCCCGATTATTGGGCGGACGCGGGTGGCATGGACGGATTTTACATGGCCTGCCTGCGGAAAGCTGCCTGACAGGACAAGGCCGTATTCCGGCATCCTGACAAATGCGGTGACTCGCAGACAGCCGCAGGCTATTATTGCGTCAACGCGCCGGCAGAGCGCAGCAAGGCAGAGTATCACATGTCCGGAACCCGCAGTTTCGCCACGAGAAAGGTGCAGTTTCTGAACCGCTGGCACGCATCACGCGCCGGCCGGATGAAAACGCGTGCTGTGGGGTTTGTGTCCTCACCTGAGCCCCGCACGATCGGCAGTTTTGCGCGCGGACGCCAGCTGATGGCGGGGAACTTCCTGTTTGCGGGTCATCTTGTCGAGCAGAAAGACGCGGAAATCTGGGATCTGCCGCTTCCCAATGCCGAGTTCGGGCAGGAGCTGCACGGTTTTGCCTGGCTGGATGATCTGGCGGCCGTCGGCGATATGCCCGCCAGGACGGCGGCTCAGACATGGCTATGGAGCTGGATTGAGCACTATGGTCGCGGGCGTGGGGCGGGCTGGACGCCCGATCTGACCGGCAGACGGCTGATCCGCTGGATCAACCATGCCATCTTTGTGCTGCGTGGAACCGAACCTGATCAAAGCCACGCCTTCTACGGCAGCCTGTTCCGGCAGACGCATTTTTTGTCCAGACGCTGGCATGGCGCCGCACCGGGCCTTCCCCGCATCGAAGCGCTCTGCGGCTTGATTTATGCGGGTCTTGCGCTGGAAGGCATGGAATCCGTGGCGCAGCCTGCGGTACGTGCGCTTGCCCGGGAATGCCGGATCCGGATTGATGAACAGGGCGGTCTGCCGACCCGCAATCCCGAGGAACTGCTGGAGGTCTTCACCCTGCTCAGCTGGACCGCTGCAGCGCTGGATGAAGCGGGTCATGCCATCCCGGATGATCATACCGCCGCGATCGAACGCATTGCGCCCACACTCAGGACGCTGCGGCACGCAGATGGCGGGCTTGCGCGGTTCCACGGTGGGGGGCGCGGGGCGGAGGGCTGGCTCGATCATGCCCTGGCGCAGGCGCGGGTCCGCAACAGTCAGCCGGACGGGTTGTCCATGGGATATGCACGCTTGTCCGCCGGCCGGACCAGTGTGGTGGTTGATGCATCGGTGCCACCTTCGGGTGCTGCGTCCTATAATGCGCATGCCTCGACGCTGGCGTTTGAGCTGACCTCGGGGCGCCGACCACTGATCGTCAACTGTGGTTCCGGGCGGACGTTCGGGCCGGAATGGCGCAGGGCGGGCCGTGCCACGCCATCGCATTCGACGCTGTCGCTGGATGGGTATTCCAGTGCACGCCTTGGCGAGCAGGATGCCGGCACCGGGCGCGAACCCCTCATCGAAGGGCCGACGCGGGTGCCGATAGAAATCGGCCACGCCAGTGACGGGTTGTGCTTTCAGAGTGGCCACAACGGGTTTGTGCCGACGCATGGCCTGACGCATGCGCGTACGCTGGAAATGACGTTTGACGGCCGGGGACTGGCGGGTGAAGACATGCTGCTGGCGCTGGAAGACGGCGAAAAACGCCGGTTTGACCGGACAATGGATGCCGCCGGGCTCAGCGGTATTGCCTTTGACATCAGATTCCACCTGCATCCTGAGGTGGATGTCACCATCGATCTTGGGGGGGCTGCGGTTTCAATGGCGCTCAAGAGCGGGGAAATCTGGGTTTTCCGCCACGATGGGACGCAGAAACTGTCGCTGGAGCCTTCGGTCTATCTCGAAACCGGCCGTCTCAAGCCAAGAGGGTCAAATCAGATTGTTCTTTCCGGGCGGGCTATGTCATATGCGACGCGTATCCGCTGGTCCTTGTCCAAAGCGCAGGAAACTGCGATTGGCGTGCGGGATCTCAGCCTCGATACGCCTGATCTGACTGAATAGCTGCCACAAGGACCCCGACCTATGACCGATCTCGTACCGCTGCGCCGCGCGCTGCTTTCTGTATCTGACAAAACCGGGCTGGTCGAACTGGGTCAGGCGCTGGCGGCCAGAGGGGTCGAGCTTTTGTCGACGGGCGGCACGGCCCGCGCGCTGCGTGACGCAGGGCTGACCGTGACGGACGTGTCCGAGGTCACCGGGTTCCCGGAAATGATGGATGGCCGTGTCAAAACCCTGCACCCGGTTGTGCATGGCGGCCTGCTGGCCCTGCGCGACAACGATGCGCATGTGGCAGCCATGTCAGAGCACGGAATCTGTGCGATCGATCTGGTTGTGGTGAACCTCTACCCGTTCGAGGAAACTGTGGCAAAGGGCGCGGAATATGCGGAAGTAATCGAAAACATAGACATCGGCGGCCCTGCGATGATCCGGTCGGCGGCAAAGAACCATGGGTTTGTGTCTGTTGTTGTGGATGTCGAGGATTATGCGCCGCTGATGGAAGAACTTGAGGCGCAGGACGGCCGGACGTCCTATGCACTGCGGCAGCGTCTGGCCCAGACGGCTTATGCGCGGACCGCAGCCTATGATACCGCCGTCAGCACATGGATGGCCGCTCAGGTCGGTGATACGCCGCGGCGGCGCACATTCGGGGGCCAGCTGGCGCAGACACTGCGCTATGGGGAAAACCCGCATCAGCAGGCTGCCTTCTACACGGACGGTTCCGCGGGGCCAGGCATTGCGACCGCGACACAGCACCAGGGCAAGGAACTGAGCTACAACAATATCAATGACACCGATGCGGCCTTTGAACTGGTGAGCGAGTTCGACCCGGCAGACGGGCCGGCCTGTGCCATCATCAAACACGCCAACCCTTGCGGTGTCGCGCGTGGCGCAACACTGGTCGAGGCCTATTCCCGTGCCTTCGACTGTGACCGGACTTCTGCATTTGGCGGGATCATTGCCCTGAACCAGCCGCTGGACGCAGAAACAGCTCGAGAGATCACAGGTATCTTTACCGAAGTTGTGATAGCACCTGGTGCCGACGCTGAGGCTGTGGATATTTTCAGCCAGAAGAAGAACCTGAGGTTGCTCACAACCGGCGGGCTCGGCGACCCGGCACGGGCTTCTATGGCGGTGCGTCAGGTTTCCGGTGGCTATCTGGTGCAGGACAAGGATGCCGGTCAAGTCATGCCGGATGATCTGAAAGTGGTTACCAGACGCGCGCCGACGGAGCAGGAAATGGCGGATCTGCTTTTTGCCTGGACCGTGGCCAAACATGTGAAATCCAATGCCATCATTTATGTCAAAGATGGCGCGACTGTTGGTGTCGGCGCAGGACAGATGAGCCGTGTGGACAGCACACGGATTGCCGCCCGCAAAGCGCAGGATATGGCCGAGGCCATGGGTTTGCCCGCGCCGCTGACGGAAGGGTCGGTTGTGGCCTCGGATGCTTTCTTTCCTTTTGCCGATGGCCTGATCACAGCTGCCGGTGCCGGGGCCACAGCGCTCATTCAGCCGGGAGGTTCCATGCGTGATGACGAGGTTATTGCTGCTGCGGACGAAGCAGGTCTCGCAATGGTCTTCACCGGCATGCGCCATTTCCGCCACTAGGAGACGCCGATGCGGCTCATTGCCCTGACAGCTCTTGTGGCTTTCGCGCTGGATCAGATCAGCAAGTATCTCGTGATCCAAGTGATGGAGCTGTGGCGTATCCGGTCTGTCGATGTTTTTCCGCCGCTGCTGAATTTTCGGTACGGCGAAAACCGGGGCATCAATTTTGGCCTGTTTGGAGAGGGATCGGAAGCGAGCCGCTGGATTCTGATCGGACTTGCTGTGGTTATCTGTGGCGGTGTTCTGATCTGGGCTGCGAGGACATCGCTGGGCCGTGTTGCGCGGATCGGTGCGGGACTGCTGGTCGGGGGAGCTCTGGCCAATGTGCTAGACCGTCTGATCTATGGCTATGTGCTGGATTTCCTGAATATGTCGTGTTGCGGCATCACAAATCCGTTCGTGTTCAATGTGGCAGATATCTTTATTTTCGCCGGTGCCATTGCGCTGGTTTTCTTTGCTCCGGATGAGAAGAAACAGGCGGAAAAAGGGCAGTGACATTGCCTGCATGCCTGTCGTATCAAAGGCATTACACTGAGGAGACACAGCATGCACCGTCCGGTGGCCCTGATACTGATTGCGACACTGCTGAGCGCCTGCGCCAACACCGGCCTGCGCGAGCTGAGATCGGACGGTACGGGCCCGGATGAATTTCTGGTGGAGCCGAAAGCCGAGCTGCAGACCCCCGATGATCTGACAGCACTGCCGACGCCGACACCGGGGCAGGGCAATCTGACCGACAATGACCCGGTGGGCGATGCGATTGTTGCCCTGGGTGGCCGGCCGACGGACCCGAATGCCGGCGTTCCCGGAGCGGATGGAGCCCTGGTGACGGCGGCTTCTCGGTTTGGTGTGACCCCATCCATCCGGTCGGAGCTTGCCGCTGAGGACGAAGAGTTCCGCCGCAGGCAGGCGCGCTTCACCCAGATCAGGCTCTTTCCGCAGGACCGGTACAACGAAGCTTACCGCGGCCAGGCGCTGGACCCTGATGAAACAGCTGAACTCTGGCGTCAGGCCGGCGCACGCACACCTTCTTTCCCGCCGCAGTTTTGATCGTTGCAGCCATCGCGCTGTAACATTCCTGCCAGCCTGACTTGAACAGGACGCGTTACGGCGTACCTGTGTCCCATCCACGCGCCCTGACATACCGGAGACCCCTGATGTTCAAAACTGCCCTGTGCGCCGCTTTACTCGCGCTCCTGCCTGCTTCTCTGGCCGCGAACGAAGATGCGGTGACCACGTTTGAGCTGGACAACGGGATGCAGGTTGTAGTGGTCGAAGATCACCGGGCGCCGGTGGTGCAGCATATGGTCTGGTACCGTGCGGGATCGGCGGATGAACCGCCCGGATCATCGGGTGTGGCGCATTTCCTCGAACACCTGCTGTTCAAAGCGACTGACACGCTGGAAGCCGGGGAGCTTTCGGCGACCGTGGCGCGCAACGGAGGCCGCGACAATGCGTTCACATCGTATGATTACACTGCGTATTTTCAGCGTGTGGCTGCGGATCGTCTGGAACTGATGATGCGGATGGAAGCGGATCGTATGCGCAATATCCGCCTGACTGAAGAAAACATCCTGACGGAACGGGATGTGATCATTGAAGAACGCAATCAGCGCACCGAAAACAGCGCGGGGGCTCTGTTTGGCGAGCAGGTGGCTGCAGCGCAGTTTCTGAACCACCGGTATGGTCAGCCGATCATCGGATGGATGCACGAAATGCAGACGCTCGATATGCAGGATGCTCTGACTTTTTATGACATTTACTATTCGCCCAACAATGCGATCCTGGTGGTGTCCGGCGACGTGACGCCTGATGAGGTGCGGCAGCTGGCAGAGAAATACTATGGTGTCATTCCAGCCAATCCGGATCTCCCGGAGCGGGTACGGACCGAGGAGCCGCCACAGACCGCTGAGCGGCGTCTGATCTTTCGCGACGCGCGGGTGGCACAGCCATATGTGCGCCGGTCCTACCTTGCGCCCGAGCGTGACCCGGGCGACCAGGAAACGGCGGCGGCTCTGACGATGCTGGCTGAAATCCTTGGTGGCGGGCAGACGTCCTTTCTGACTGAAGAACTTCAGTTCAACAGCCAGATCGTCACGTTTTCAGGTGCGTTCTACCGGGGCGTTTCGCTGGACGACACAACCTTTAACGTCATCGTTGTTCCCACGCCGACGGTGTCTCTGCAGGAAGCTGAAGACGCCATGGACGCCGCAATTGCCAAATTTCTCGAAGAGGGCCCCGACCCGGAACAGCTCGAACGTATCAAGCTGCAGATCCGGGCTGAACTGATCTATGAACGGGACGATGTCGACAGGATTGCGAACCGGTATGGTCAGGCGCTGACATCGGGTCTGACGGTTGAGGATGTGCAGGCATGGCCGGACATTTTGCAGGCTGTGACCGAAGAAGACATTCTGCAGGCTGCCCGCGATCTTTTTGACAGGCGCGCTTCAGTCACAGGCTGGCTGATGCGTGAGGAGGTGACCCAATGATCCGTTTTGTTGTCGCGCTGTTTACTGCGCTCGTGATGAGCTTTCCGGCTGCTGCGGCCGTCGATATTAAGGAAGTTAAGTCGCCTGGCGGGCTCACGGCATGGCTCGTTGAGGATCATTCCATTCCCTTTGCGGCTCTTGAAATTCGTTTCCGCGGGGGGCATCCTTGGACGCCCCGGGCAAGCGTGGCGCCATCGCCCTGATGTCCTATCTGCTGGACGAGGGTGCCGGTGATCTCGATGCGCGCGCCTTTGCACGCGCTTCTGAGTCGCTCGCGACCTCTTTCGGTTTTGATATCAGCGATGATGAACTCTCGGTCTCCGCCCGATTTCTGACGGAGAACCGCGAGGCCTCTCTGGAATTGCTGCGCTCGGCACTGATGGAGCCCCGGTTTGATGCTGACGCGATTGAGCGCGTCCGTGCACAGGTGCTCTCCGGCATCCGATCAGACGCCAAAGACCCCAATGCAATCGCCGGGCGCACGATGGACGGTATCATCTGGGGTGACCACCCCTATGCGACTGCCCTTGAAGGTACAGAAGAAAGCGTTGCAGCCCTGACCCGCGAAGATCTTGTGGCGGCCCACCGGGCTATCTTTGCGCGTGACCGGATTTACATAGGTGCTGTCGGAGACATCACCGAAGAAGAACTTTCGTCTCTCATGGATGCGCTGCTGGGTGATCTGCCGGAAGCGGGTGCGCCGATGCCGCCCCGTGCCGAGATCGATATTCCCGGCGGTACCACCGTTGTGCCGTTCGAAACACCGCAGTCGGTGGCGATTTTTGGACAGGCGGGCATCAAACAGGATGATCCGGACTATTTCACGGCGGCTGTCCTGAACCGTATTCTCGGTGGTGGTTCATTCGAAAGCCGGCTGATGAACGAAGTGCGTGAAAAGCGTGGTCTGACCTA
Source organism: Roseobacter sp. S87 (assembly GCF_055693285.1). Next base: position 3,015,851 of record NZ_JBVFTR010000004.1, on the reverse strand, counting down.
TGGTGTGTACTCGTACCTTGCCCCCAAGGACCTGGGAGAAGTTTACATGGGCTCCGTCAGTTCGGCGAATGACCGCATCGCTGAGGCGATTGATGTTATCCGTTCGGAATGGCAGCGCGCCGCTGACGAGGGGGTGACGCCCGAAGAACTTGCAAATGCGAAAACATATATGACGGGGGCATATCCGTTGCGTTTTGACGGAAACGCCAGGATCGCCCGCATTATTGTTGGGATGCAGATGCTGGGACTGCCGATTGACTACATTGCGACGCGCAATGAACGGGTAGAGGCCGTAACTCTGGAAGATGTGAGGCGGGTGGCTGCCGAACTGCTTGACCCGGAAGGGCTGCACTTTGTGGTGGTCGGACAGCCGGAAGGTGTTGAAACCACAGCCGCCAACTGAACCGTTATCAGAATGAGACGCTGTCGCGTCACGCGATGTCCCTGGACCTGAACGGTCCGGGTGCGGGCGGCGGCTGATTATTCGCCGTAAGGGATCCAGACGTTTTTCACCTCGGTTGCTGCGTCCAGGAACTCCCGGCCCTGACCTGCAGGGCCCATCCAGTCGCGGGCCATACCGTTGTTCACCCAGGTGCGTTTCAGGTTGCCTACTGAGGCACGTTCTGTGATTGCAGAGAATTCCGCTGCGCCAAAACTCCAGACTGCATTGATGTCGAGGTGGCCTGCCATGGTTTCTGCGGCATCTGCATGCGCGCCCGTGAGAATGTTCACCACACCTGCAGGAACGTCAGAGGTTTCGAGCACCTGGATGAAATCAGTTGCCGCCAGTGGGAAGGGCTCCGAAGCGGACAGGATCACGCGGTTGCCCATCGCCATGGCCGGGGCCATGCAGGAGATGAGGCCCAGGAGGGGCGCTTCGGCGGAGCAGAGAGCACCGATGACGCCCACCGGTTCCCGCATTGCAAGAGCAACGCCGCGCATCGGCACGCCATGCACCTGACCATCAAATTTGTCGGCCCAAGCCGCATAGGTAAAGAGACGGCTGACTGCGGCGTCGACCTCTGCCGCGCCGGTTTTACCGCCCTGCATTTCATCAAGACGCCGGGCGAATTCGGTCCTGCGGGCACTGAGGTTTTCGGCGAGAAAATAGAGGATCTGTGCGCGCAGATGCCCGGTGGTTTTTGACCAGGAAGCGGCCGCATTTGCCGCCTCTGCCGCATTGCGCACGTCTTTGCGGTTTGCACAGGAGGCGTGTCCCAGCAACGCGCCGCCTCTGGACCAGACCGCGCGGGAATAACCGCTGTCGGGACGTGCCTGTTTGCCACCGATATAGAGCTTTGCCGTCCGGTCCAGCGGATCGGCCGGTGCACCGTCGCCGGTGTTTGCAACCGGCTGTCTGAGTTTGCGGGTGCGCTCCTTTGGGCGTGTATAGCCTGCAAGGCCTTCCCACCCGCCTTCGCGTCCGAAACCGCTTTCCCGGACTCCTCCGAAGCCGGCGGCGGCGTCCATCATGTTGGTGCCATTGACCCAGACAATCCCTGCTGCAAGCTTTGGCGCCATGTCCAGCGCAAGATTGATGTTCTCGCTCCAGACAGATGCCGCAAGGCCATACCTTGTGTTATTTGCCAGCGAGACCGCCTCGGACGGTGTTCTGAAGGTACAGGACACCAGCACAGGGCCGAATATTTCTTCCTGCATCAGCGTATCGGCGGGATTCAGGCCTGTGATCAGGGTCGGCGGGTAAAAACAGCCTTCAACCGGCATGTCCACCGCGGCAACGTGGGTTTCGCCTGCTGTGTTGGCGTCTACCAGCGCAGAGATTGCTGCATGCTGCACCGGATCGACGATGGCACCGACATCAATGCTTTTGTCCAGCGGACTGCCCAGCCGTAGCTTGTCCATGCGGGCGCGCAGTTTGGCATGGAAGGCATCGGCAACCGGTTCATGCACGAGCAGCCGCGAACCCGCGCAGCAGACCTGTCCCTGGTTAAACCAGATCGCATCCACCAGACCCTCGACGGCACTGTCCAGATCAGCATCATCAAAAACAATGTAAGGGGATTTCCCCCCGAGCTCGAGCGTCAGAGCCTTGCCGCTCCCGGCAGTGGCTTCACGAATGCGGCGACCGACGGCAGTGGAGCCGGTAAAGGCAATCTTGTCGACATCTGCCGCAACGATCATCTCGCCCACCGACCCATCGCCTGTCACGAAGTTGACCACCCCTTTGGGCAGACTCGCCTGACGGCAGATATCCGCAAATAGCAGGGCGGTCAGGGATGTGTATTCCGCCGGTTTCAGCACCACCGTGTTGCCCATCGCCAGGGCTGGCGCAATTTTCCAGGCCAGCATCAGGAGCGGGAAATTCCATGGAATGATCTGCCCGCAGACACCAAGGGCCCGGCGATCAGGCAGTTCCTCTTCCATCAGCTGCGCCATGCCCGCGTGGAAATAGAAATGCCGCTGTGCCAGCGGGATGTCGATGTCGCGGCTTTCGCGGATGGGCTTGCCATTGTCCATCGTTTCGAGAACGGCAAAAAGGCGGCTGTGTTTCTGCAGCAGCCGCGCAAGGGCATAGAGGTAACGCGCGCGGCCCGGGCCGCCCAGTTTCTCCCACCTGGGCTGAGCCTTGCGAGCTGCCGCCACGGCGGCATCGACGTCAGCCTGCGTGCCCTGTGTCAGCGTTGCCAGCACTTCCCCGGTCGCGGGGTTGCGGCTGTCAAATCCGTCGCCCGGCTGTGTGAAAGCGCCATCAATGAAGTGACCGAACCGGTCGCCCTGATCGACCAGCCAGGCCAGCGCCTCAGCGGCACTTTCGGGTGCCTCGCCATAGTCCATCGTTTCGAAGATTTCAGAGACAGTCATTGCTTGTCCTTTCCGCGGGCCGTCAGCCGGCAGCATGGCGGTAGCCGGCGGAATACGTGCCGGTCACGTGGTGTTCGAGCTGGCGCTCGATGTCATTCAGCAGGGACGAGGCCCCAAAGCGGAACAGATCAGGCTGCAGCCAGCGGTCGCCCAGTTCTTCTTTCATCAGCGCGAGATAAGTGATCGCGTCCTTGGCCTTTGAGATGCCGCCCGCAGGCTTGTATCCGACACGGTAGCCTGTGCGCCCGAAGTATTCGCGGATGGCCCGTATCATGACCAGCGACACAGGCAGCGTGGCATTCACGCTTTCCTTGCCGGTCGAGGTCTTGATGAAATCTGCTCCGGCCATCATGCAGATCACAGAAGCCCGCGCTACATTGCGCAGGGATCCCAGTTCCCCTGTGGCAAGGATGGCTTTGACATGCGCCTCTCCACAGGCGGCCCGGAAAGCGCGCATCTCGTCATACAGTGCCTGCCAGTTTCCGGACAGAACATGCCGGCGCGAAATGACGATATCAATTTCCGCAGCACCGGCTTTGACGCTCTCTTCGATCTCTGCAATCCGCAGATGGAAAGGCGACAGGCCGGCCGGAAAACCGGTGCTGACCGCTGCGACCGGAATGCCGGTGCCCTGAAGTGCCGTGACCGCCGCCGGGATCATATCGTGGTAGACGCAGACCGCCCCGGTTGTGATCGGTCCCATTCCCAATGCATCAAGTGTGCGTTGTGCAACGGGTTGTCTGGCCTTTGAGCACAGCCGCTGCACGCGCCGGCTTGTGTCATCACCGGACAGGGTTGTCAGATCAATACAGGTCACCGCCCGCAGCAGCCAGGCGGCCTGATGGGCCTTTTTGACCGACCGGCGCGCGGGGAGCTGTGCGGCGCGGCGCTCAATGGCCGATGTATTGGCCTGCAGGCTCAGAACCCAGTCCATGTCGAATTCAGTGCCCGGATTGCGGGGTTCTGTGACCTGTGGCAACTGGTGTGCAGCGGCCAGAGCGGCCGTATCGGTTGTATGGCTTTGCATGATTGTGCCTTTAAGGAAGCTGCGCCAAAAATCGCACGCGTGAAGCGCCTTGGCAAGGCGCAGCCGCCGATATCTCGCAGGGATGCCGGAGCGTCAGCTGCCCCGGTAGGTTGAATACCCGAACGGCGACAGCAGCAGAGGCACATGGTAATGTGCATCCTCGTCAGAGATGCCAAAGCGGATCGGAATACCGTCGAGAAACCGCGGCTCTTCGGGCGGGACACCTGCAGCATCCAGATAAGGCCCAGTCTCGAAGATCATCTCGTAGCTGCCCGCTTTGAATTTGCCGGCGGGCAGAATGGGCGCGTCCGTCCGGCCGTCGCTGTTTGTGACGGCTTCAGCGATTTTGCGATGGCTGTTGCCGGACACACGGTAGAGCAGGATGCGGATGCCTTCCGCCGGCATACCCCGGGCTGTGTCCAGAACATGTGTTGTCAGATAACCTTCGGGCATTGGCCTGCCTCCATCATTGTCTGTGGCACCCTGCCTTTGCCTGTTGCGAATTGCAACGCGCCGTGTAGTCAGTAATGAATAGAACTGACCTGTCAGGAGTTTCCCGCGTGAACCGCTACCCCCGTGATTTCAATGGATATGGCGCAACTCCACCGGATGCTGCATGGCCCGGTGGCGCCAGGATCGCCGTTCAGTTCGTGGTGAACTATGAAGAAGGCGGCGAGAACTGCCTGCTGCATGGGGACGCCGCCTCCGAAGCGTTCCTGTCCGAAATCGTGGGCGCACAACCCTGGCCCGGCCAGCGTCACTGGAACATGGAATCAATCTATGATTACGGCGCGCGTGCGGGTTTCTGGCGTCTGCACCGTCTTTTCACCGGTGCGCGCATTCCGGTCACAGTCTATGGCGTCGCCTCTGCACTTGCGCGTGCGCCTGAACAGGTCGAGGCGATGCAGCAGGCAGGCTGGGAAATTGCAAGCCATGGGCTGAAGTGGATCGACTACAAAGACCACACGCCCGAAGCTGAAACGGCTGACATGGTCGAGGCCATCCGGTTGCATACCGAAGTTACGGGTGCCGCACCGCGCGGCTGGTACACAGGCCGGTGTTCGGAGAATACCGTCGCACTGGCCGCCGAAACCGGGCAGTTCGACTACATCTCGGACACCTATGACGATGACCTGCCGTACTGGACAAAGATCGGATCGCGCGATCAGCTTATCATTCCCTATACGCTCGACTGCAACGACATGCGCTTTGCTACGCCCCAGGGGTTTAATTCCGGGGACCAGTTCTTTGCTTATCTGCGGGACACCTTCGATGCGCTCTATGCCGAAGGCGCGGAAGGTTCCGCAAAAATGATGTCGGTTGGCCTGCACTGCCGGCTGATCGGGCGACCAGGGCGCATCCGGGCGCTGCAGAAGTTCATCGGGTATATTCAGACGTTTGAGGGCGTCTGGTGTCCGCGGCGGATCGATATCGCCGAACACTGGGCCGCGCAGCATCCGCCCGTGGACCGCAGCCGTCCCTCGCAGATGGACAAAGGGCTTTTTGTTGATCGGTTCGGCGGCATCTTTGAGCATTCCGCCTGGATCGCCGAACGGGCCTTTGCGCTGGAGCTGGGTCCCGCACATGACAGTGCGGCGGGGCTGCATTCAGCCATGGCACGCGTCTTCCGCAGCGCGTCGGATGCAGAACGTCTGGCGGTCCTGCAGGCGCACCCTGACCTTGCCGGAAAACTCGCAGCTGCACGCCGTCTGACCGCTGACAGCACGCAGGAACAGGCAAGCGCCGGGCTGGATGCGCTCACAGACGCGGAACGCACGCAGTTTGAAAAACTGAACGCGGATTATGTGGCAAAACACGGTTTTCCTTTCATCATTGCCGTACGAGATCACGACAAGGCGGGCATTCTGAAGGCCTTTCACCGCCGGATTGAACATGACACCGGCGAAGAGTTTGACGAGGCCTGCCGCCAGGTCGAACGGATTGCGCGACTGCGGCTGGAGGCAATTCTGTGAGCTACGCGTTCCCCCCGGCGGCCTGCCGGATCAGACACACAACCCGGAAGGCACCGCCGTTTTCACGGAGAGCTACGCGGTTCTGCCCGCCATCACACAGCGCGATATCGTGACAAGCTTTCTGCCGGGGTGGCAGAATACGCGGGTCTGGGTTCTGGCGCGGCCTCTTTCGGGCTTCGCTGAAACGTTCTCTCAGTATGCGGTTGAAATGGACCCCGAAGGGGGCAGTGCGACACCGGAACCCGATGTACACGCCCAGGCGGTCATCTTTGTGGCCGAGGGCACCGCACGGCTGACACTGGGCCAGGACTTTTATGATCTGCGCCCTGGCAGCTATGCATACATTCCGCCCAGTGCGGTCTGGACGCTCTGGAACACGGGCAGCACGCCCTGCCGGTTCCACTGGATCCGAAAGAAGTTCGAACCTGCCGAAGGTGTCAGCGTGCCGGAGGCGCTGGTGACCCACGACAATGAAGTACCCGCCGTCGCAATGCCACACAGCGAAGGTAAGTGGGCAACCCAGCGTTTTCTGGATCCTCTTGATATCAATTATGATTTTCACGTGAACATCGTCACGTTCCGGCCCGGGGGACGCATCCCATTTGCTGAAACGCATGTGATGGAACACGGCCTCTATGTTTTGCAGGGCACCGCCGAATACCTTCTGAACAAGGACTGGGTGTCTGTCGGGCCGGGTGACTTCCTCTGGTTGCGCGCCTTTTGCCCCCAGGCCTGCATCGCGACCGGGTCGGAGCCATTCCGCTACCTGCTTTACAAAGACGTCAACCGTCACGCGCGCCTGTGATCCTCCGCATCCATACCCAGCCGCTTACGGCACAGGCCTTTGCGCCCTTTGGCGATGTGCTCGACTGCTCAGATGCACCGGACCGGATGATCAACGCCGGTCTGTGCGGGCGCCACCACGACCGGGCGCGCCTGTCTTTCGGAGAGAGGGGCGCGCGGGTATCAGCCTGTTCAATGCCGAACCGCGCAGCTTACCTTACGAATTCAACCTGCTCGAACGTCATCCCGAAGGCAGCCAGGCCTTTCTGCCGATGACGTCCAACCCGTTTCTGGTGATCGTCGCGCCCGATGAAAATGGCCGTCCCGGCACACCTTCTGCATTCCTGACGGCACCGCATCAGGGCGTGAATTTTTACGCAGGCACCTGGCATGGTGTGCTCACCCCGCTGGCAGCGCCCGGAATTTTCGCAGTTGTAGACCGTATCGGCGATACGCCCAACCTTGATGAGGTTTTGCTTGATCCGCCGGTTGTTGTGGTTTCATAACGGGCGGGACCCGCAAAAAGCGGGCGTAAAAAAACGACAGGGACAGAAGATGACAGATCGTACAGCGGGCGTTTACAGCGACCCGGACCAGACCCCACCGCTGGCGCAGGCAGTTCCGCTCGGACTGCAGCACGTGCTGGCGATGTTTGCCTCCAATGTGACACCTTCCATTATCGTCGCCGGTGCCGCGGGCCTTGCGTTTGGCGGGCCCGAACAGGTGTACCTCATCCAGATGGCGATGCTGTTCGCCGGGATTGCCACATTGTTTCAGACAGTTGGCATAGGCCCGATCGGCGCCCGTCTTCCGATCATGCAGGGCACGAGTTTCGCCTTTGTCGGTGTTCTGGCCGGGGTTGCCGCCACGCAAGGTCTCAGTGTCGCGCTGAGCGCTTGTATTATCGGCGGCGTTGTTCACTTTATTCTTGGCGGGTTTATCCGGCACCTGCGCTGGCTTTTCCCCCCGCTTGTCACGGGTCTCGTCATCCTCGCAATCGGTCTTTATCTGATTCCGGTCGCGATCAAATATGCAGCCGGTGGTGCGGCAAAGTTCCAGATGGAGGCTGAAAGTTTCGGCTCACTGATGCACTGGTCTGTCGCACTTTCTGTTGTCATCGTCGCCCTGATCCTGAAGTTCTTCACCAAAGGCACGCTGTCGAACGCAGCCATTCTGGTGGGGCTGATCGTCGGATATCTGCTGGCCCTCGTGATGGGTATGGTGAACTTCGCACCCGTCGCGAATGCCAGCTGGTTCACGGCTATCACGCCACTGCCCTACGGGTTTGAGTTCTCGCTGGGCGCAGTGATCGCCGTGACGCTGGTGTCTATTGTCTCGGCTATCGAAACCGTTGGGGATGCGTCTGCCACGACCAAGGCCGGCGCGGGGCGTGAAGCAACGGACGAGGAAATCGCCGGCGCGACCTATGCAGACGGTCTCGGAACGGCTGTCGCTGGCGTCTTTGGCGGCCTGCCCAACACTTCCTTCAGCCAGAATGTCGGCATCGTCGGTATGACAGGCATTATGAGCCGCCATGTTGTCACCATCGGTGCCATCGTACTGATCCTCTGCGGCCTGGTGCCAAAGATCGGTGCCGTCATCGCCTCAATGCCACTGCCGGTGCTTGGCGGCGGTGTGATCGTGATGTTTGGCATGGTTGCTGCGGCAGGGCTCAATGTGCTGAGCGAAATTGAGATGAACCGCCGGAACATGGTGATCATCGCGGTGTCACTTGCTGCGGGTCTCGGCCTCAATCTTGTGCCAACGGCCGTTCAGTATCTGCCAGGTGTTGTCAAAACCGTCGCAACATCCGCTGTGGCCCCCACAGCCCTTGTTGCGATCGTGCTGAACCTTGTCCTGCCGGAAGAGATCTGACCAGGTTCTTCTGGCTTTAAATATCCCCGCCGGAGGCACCCGACCGTGCCACCGGCGACATGGCCGAAACAGATGAGGACCACACGACATGTATGACTTTGCCGTCATGGCCGCCTGGATCGAATTCGGCGTTCGCTGGCTGCACGTCATTACGGCCATCGCGTGGATCGGGTCATCGTTCTACTTCATTGCGCTTGATCTTGGTCTGCACCGCGACAGGAACCTCTCCTCCGGTGCCGATGGTGAGGAATGGCAGGTGCATGGCGGGGGGTTCTATCACATCCAGAAATACCTTGTTGCGCCTGAAAACATGCCGGACGGCCTGATCTGGCATAAATGGCAGAGCTATTGGACGTGGATCAGCGGTTTTGCCCTTCTGGTGCTTGTCTATTATCTGGGCGCAGAATTTTACCTGATTGATCCGGCGGTCATGGATCTGTCTGCCTGGCAGGCCGTGGGCATCTCGCTGGTGTCGCTGGCTTTTGGCTGGATCGCATACACAACGCTTTGCCGCGTATTCGTTGATGCGGATCAGACTGTTCTGATGGTGGCTCTGTTTGCGGTCCTGGTGGCGATGTCATGGTTTTATACCCAGGTGTTCTCCGGCCGGGCGGCGATGCTGCACCTTGGAGCTTTCACGGCAACGATCATGAGCGCCAATGTCTTCATGATCATTATCCCTAACCAGAAAATTGTGGTGGCCGATCTGATGGCCGGCCGGACCCCGGACGCAAAATACGGGAAAATCGCCAAACAGCGCAGCACGCACAACAATTACCTGACGCTGCCGGTGATCTTCCTGATGCTGTCTAACCACTACCCGCTGGCGTTTGCGACGCAGAATACCTGGGTCATCGCCAGCCTCGTCTTTCTGATGGGTGTTACCATCCGGCACTATTTCAATTCGATCCACGCCCGGCAGGGAAATCCGCACTGGACCTGGGCTTTGACCGCTCTGATTTTCATTGCCATTATGTGGCTCTCCACCGCTCCCATGAGTGGTGCAGAAACCGAGGAGTCGCACGGGGATGCACTCCGCTACGCCGAAGCGCCCGGATTTGATGATGTGCAGGATATCGTGCTGGGCCGGTGCTCCATGTGTCATGCCGCAGAACCTGTGTGGGACGGCCTCCTGTGGGCACCAAAGGGGGTACGCCTTGAAACGGCCTATGACATCACGCGGCACGCGCGGGATATCTACCTGCAGGCTGGTGTCAGCCATGCCATGCCACCCGCCAACCTGTCCTGGATGGAAGACACAGAACGGGCACTGATTGTTGCCTGGTACAAGGCGGCGTCTGACATCTGAGGCACTGCTTTCCGGTTTCAGAATCGCCGTTGAGTATGCTAAGTTTTGCGGTATGGCGATGACAGACCCCAACATAGGCGAAAAGCGCCCCGTTATCAGGCAACTCGACGAAGGTGCTGTTAACAGGATCGCGGCCGGCGAGGTTGTGGAGCGCCCGGCCTCTGCCGTGAAGGAGCTGGTGGAGAACGCCATCGACGCCGGTGCCCGCAGGATTACCGTTGAATATGCCGATGGCGGCAAGACCCTGATCCGCGTGCAGGACGATGGCTGTGGTCTCACCGCAGATGATCTGCCGCTGGCGCTGTCACGGCACGCAACGTCCAAGATCGACGGCTCCGACCTGCTGAACATCCATACCTTCGGGTTTCGCGGGGAGGCTTTACCATCGCTTGCTGCGGTCGGCCGGCTGACCATAACCAGCCGTACCGGCGCGGACGATGGCGCGGAGATCACAGTGGCTGGCGGGAACGCTGCGCCGGTCCGGCCTGCAGCGTCTCAGCCAGGCACGACCGTAACGCTGCGGGACCTATTTTATGCCACACCCGCGCGGCTCAAATTTCTGCGCACTGACCGGGCAGAGGCACAGGCCATCGGCGATGTGGTGCGCCGGCTCGCCATGGCGGAGCCTTTTATCAGCTTTGTGCTCAGGGACGTTTCCGGCGATGGCGCGCCCCGCGAGATTTTCCGCGCGGATGCCGGGCAGGGGGGCCTTTTCGATGCGCTTCATGGTCGGCTGGCGCGGGTGCTGGGCCGCGAATTTGCTGAAAATGCACTGCGTATCGATGCGGAACGCGAAGGTCTGCATCTGACAGGGTTTGCGGCGCTGCCAACCTATTCGCGGGGCTCTGCAGTTGCCCAGTACCTTTTTGTGAATGGCCGCCCTGTGCGGGATAAACTGCTGGTGGGCGCTCTGCGCGGTGCGTACTCGGATTTTCTGAGCCGTGACCGGCACCCTGCGGCGGCTCTGTTCATTGATTGTGATCCAACGCTGGTAGACGTGAACGTGCACCCGGCGAAATCAGAGGTGCGGTTCCGCGACCCGGGCCTGGCGCGGGGTCTGATTGTTTCCGCACTGCGTCATGCGCTGGCCGAAGCCGGGCATCGTGCATCAACAACAGTTGCAGGTGCCACACTGGGCGCGATGAAACCCGAACCCGTTGGCGCACGTGTCTACCAGATGGACCGACCCTATGGCGGATCGCAGACCACCGCGTTCCCGGTCCAGACGCCTCATTTTGAGGAAGCATCAGCCCCCTGGGGACGGGTCGAGGAAACGCCGGAACCGGTTGCAACCGATGGGGCTGACTTACAGGACTTTCCACTGGGCACCGCGCGCGGCCAGGTGCACGAGAACTACATAATTGCACAAACAGCTACCGGCATGGTTCTCGTAGACCAGCACGCCGCGCACGAGCGGCTGGTGTACGAAAAGCTGAAAAACCAGATGGCCGAGAACGGCGTCGCTTCTCAGGCTTTGCTCATTCCGGAAGTGATCGACATGTCGGGTGACGACTGCAGCCGGCTGATGGCGTGCGCAGAGGACCTGGCTGCTTTGGGTCTGGTACTCGAACCTTTTGGTGGAGACGCCATTGCAGTGCGCGAAACACCCGCCATTCTGGGAACTGTAAATGCGCGGGCGTTGGTCATGGATATTCTGGACGAATTGGCCGACCAGAACAGTTCGGATGCCGTCAAAACGCGGATAGACGCCATTCTCAGCCGGGTTGCCTGCCACGGGTCAATCCGCTCGGGCCGCCGCATGCGGGCTGAAGAGATGAACGCTCTGCTTCGCGAGATGGAAGCCACCCCGCATTCAGGCCAGTGCAATCACGGGCGCCCCACATATGTGGAACTGAAACTCAGCGATATTGAACGGCTTTTCGGACGCACATGATCGAGATCGCGGGAACCACATATACAATGAGCGATCCTGTTGTGATTGCTGCTGTCGCCGGTGCAGCCATCATTCTGCTGGTACTGGTCCTGCTGATCATGGCGGTGCGCGCCGCTGGCCGGTCCGCGCAGATTGCAGCCCCGCTGGCGCAGCAGATCGGCATGCTGGGCCAGCAGGTTCAGCAGCTTGGCGCAGGCCAGGAGCAGTTGCGCGGCGGTCTTCAGACGGTTTCAGACACGCAGGCCAATGCGCAGACCCAGGTCATTCAGACCGTTGAAACCCGGCTTGCGTCGGTTCAGCAGCAGATGCAGGACAGGCTCGCGGACAATGCCATGCGGTCGCAGCGCGCGCTGACGGAGATGCAGGAGCGCATGAAGGAAACCCTGCACGGGTCTTCGAAACAGACGACAACCTCGCTGACGCAGCTCCAGGAGAGGCTGGCGGCAATTGACAAGGCGCAGGACAATATCACCCGTTTGTCCGGCGATGTGCTGTCTCTGCAGGACATACTGAGCAACAAACAGACCCGTGGGGCTTTCGGTGAAATCCAGCTGCGGGATATCGTCTCCAAAGCCCTGCCTGCTGACAGTTATTCCTGGCAGCCGACCCTGAGCAACGGCAAGCGTGCGGATTGTCTGATCCACCTGCCGAACCCGCCCGGTCCGATCGTGATCGACAGTAAATTCCCACTGGAGGCCTATGAAGCCCTCCGCGCGGCCGACAGTGAGCATGACCTGAAACAGGCCGTGGCCAGCATGAAAACGGCTGTGACCAAACACATTACTGACATTGCCGAAAAGTACATCCTCGATGGCGAAACCGCCGATGGCGCGCTGATGTTCCTGCCATCAGAAGCGGTTTATGCTGAGCTGCATGCCAATTTCCCGGACCTAGTCCGCAAAGGGTTTGACGCCAGGGTCTGGATCGTTTCACCGACGACCTGCATGGCGACGCTGAATACCATGCGGGCTATTCTGAAAGACGCGCGGATGCGCGAACAGGCCGGGGCGATCCGTAAGACCCTGAAGCAACTGCACCGTGATGTTGAAATCGTTGTCGAGCGAGTGGGCAAGCTGAACACGCATTTCGGACAAGCGCGCGCGGATCTGGATGGTATTTCCACAGCAGCAGAGCGCGCAGGTAAGCGCGCTGCCCGCCTGGACAATTTCGATTTTGAGGAACTGAGCGTGGATGATGGCGACACGGTCGTGCCGCTGACAAAACCTCAGGGCTGACAGGCGGCCATGATCCCGCGCAGTTCGGCCAGCCCGCGCATTCTGCCGATCAGCGGATAGCCAGGCATGCTGTCTGTATCCAGATCACTCAGCAGTTCCTGTCCGTGATCCGGCCGCATCGGGATCTCGGCATCTTCGCGTCCTGCGCCCCGACGGCGCGTCTCTTCCTTAGTCAGGGCCCGGATCGTCGCCACCATGTCGGTGTCGCCCTCAAGATGTGGAGCCTCGAAAAAGTCGGGTCGCGCAGGGTCTGGGCCGGGCACGCGCCGGGTGTTGCGCAGGTGCACAAAATGGATCCGTGGCCCGGTACGGCGGATAAATTCCACAGGATCGAATTCAGCGGCCACACCCAGCGACCCTGTACACAGCGTCGCACCACTGGCACGGATATCGACGGCCTTCAGCACGGTGACATAATCTTCTGTCGATGACATTACCCTGGGCAGGCCGAGCAGAGGAAAGGGGGGTCATCCGGATGGCAGCAAAGACGGATACCACAGTCCTGCGCGTGAGGTGCAACCTCTGAGAGGAAATCGATCAGGTTCGCGCGAAGCTGGTCGGCGTCGATATGATCATAGGTTGCGAGGCGCGCGGCGATCTCGGTCAGAGACCACGAGTCATTGGCTCCGGGCAGACCGGCGATCACGGTCTTCTGAAGTGTCTGTTTTTCCTGGTCCGAAAGGTTCCCAAAGCGCTCTGCCGCAAGTGCCCTCAACTCCGGGTCGTAGTCGTCGGCGGCCGTTGCGCGCTTCAGGATGCGCAGATCAAAAACCGCGAAATCCAGCAGCGAGAAATGCATGGCGTTCCCGCCATGGGGCTGCGGCGCGCGCAGAACCGTCCGGGTCCAGTCAAGGATCGGCATGAAGTTGTAGCAGACAGTCCTGATGCCTGCTTCAGCAAGGTTGGTCAGACTGGCCCGATACGCGTTGAGATGCTCACGGTAGTCCGGACCTTTGGTCTTGATCGTTTCAGAGACCGGAAGGCTTTCTACAACGTCCCAGTCGAAGCCCGAAGCAGCCAGCAACTCCATTCGCTTGCGTATGGCTTTCGCACTCCAGATCTCACCCGGTGGAATATCATGCAGGGCAGTCACAATTCCTTCGACGCCCACCTGATGCAGATGTGCCAGGGGGACTTTGTCCTGCGGTCCGAACCATCGCCAGCATTGCTTCATGGTTGCCATCCTCCATACAGCGGGTGTTCTGTCGTCAAAGGCAGGGACGTCCGCTCCCCCGTGCGGGCTGCGTGATAGATGGCCGTGACAAGTTCCACAGAGGCGATACCTTCGGCCAGAGTGACAGCACTGTTGCTTTTGTCGATGAGAGCCGCAGCGATTTCTGCCAGAAAACCCTCAAAGCCATTGGGCTCTTCCGGAGCCTTCGCCACAAGGTCATCCAGTTCCTGCTGGCGGGCCGGGTCCCGCGCGTCAAACCGCCAGTCAACAGACCCCGGCGCATAAGGCGCCGTGCCCGATGTCGCGGTCAGGTTTTCAAAGACAAAGCGAATGCGCGTTTCGTCTGTCGCAGCGCCGAGAGTGACCGAACTGGTTGCGAGGGCACCGCCATCCAGACGGAACGCCAGTGTTGCGCAATCCTCGGTTTCAATGGGGTTTACGCGCGTTGCGGTCATGGCCGACACATCAGTCACAGGCCCCATGAAATGGGTCAGGAGGTCATGATTGTGAATGGCGTGGCCGAGAACGGCACCGCCCTGCTCCCCGGCCCAGGTTCCGCGCCAGGGAACGGCGTAATAGTCAGATCCGCGGGACCAGTGCGTTTCAATCGATGCGACCTGAGGCCTGCCGGCGAGATCCTTCCCTGATCAGGCTGCGCAGGGTCGCGAGTGCGGGGCCCCAGCGGTACTGAAACACGGGGAAAACATCGCGCCCGGTCCGTGATGCTGCATCGCGTATCTGATGTGCGTCCCGCAGGGATGTGGCGAGCGGTTTTTCACATATAACATGTTTGCCGGCCTCAAGTGCCTGCAGCGTGACCGGGACATGCAGATGCGGCGGCAGACATATATCTATCAGGTCGATCTGTGGATTTGCGAGGGCCTTGCTGATATCCGTTTCCGTTCTGTAGCCATCGCCTGCGCGCAGAGCCTCCGCGCGCGCGGAATCCTGATCCACCAGCAACGCGACTGAAAAATGGTCCGGCAGTGCACGGTAGGCTGTAAGGTGTTCGCCGCCGATCCCTGCACCCAATATTGCAACTCTGGTCATTTTCGGTCCGCTATCTGCTGTGCATGCAACGCCAGTTCCATCACAAGAAAGCAATGTGCCTGGGGCATCGCTGTTTCCGTACGCTCCCGTATGTCTTTTGCGAGTCTCTCGAAATAGGGAAGACCGGCAGCCGACGCATCAATGCTCTCACATTTCTCACCGTTCACAAGGATCAGGTGATCGGTGCCATCCCGTCCGCCGACGTCCACATATTTGCGCAGTTCAATGTAGCCTTCGGTGCCCAGTATGGTCAGGCGACCGTCGCCCCAGGTTGGCAAAGCATCGGGGGTATACCAGTCGACGCGAATGTAGCCCGTGCCGTTTTCGCTGCGCAGCGAGATTTCGCCAAAGTCCTGCAGTCCCGGATCATCCGGATTCGCGTAATTGGCTGTAAACGCATGAGAAACCTCAGCTGAAGCAGAGGACGTAAAGTGCAGAAACTGGTCAATCTGATGGGAGGCGATGTCGGTCAGAATGCCACCGTAGCGGTCCTTTTCGAAAAACCAGTCGGGTCTCGTTTCTCTGTTCAGGCGGTGCGGACCAAGACCGGCAGTGTGGACGACACGCCCGATGGCCCCGTCGGAGACCAGCTTGTCGGCAAGGGTCACGGCGGGAACTTCAAAACGTTCGGAAAAATTGACGGACCAGATCCGGCCTGTTTCAGCCACACAGGACTTAATCGCGGCAAGCTGATCCAGAGTCGTGCAGCCAGGCTTATCTGTCATCACATCCATACGGTTGCGCATGGAAGCGACAGCCAGTTCAGCGCGGTCAGCGGGTATCGCTGCAATCAAAGCAAGTTCCGCGCCACAGTTCAGAGCGTCCTCAAGATCGTTAATTCTGGGAATATCGGGAAAACGCCTGACGAAACCGTCGAGGGTACCCGGCGTGCCTTCGGTCCAGAACCCGACGCATTCTGCACCGGTCTTCAGCATGTTTTCGGTCATGCCATAAATGTGCCGGTGATCGAGGCCAAGCGCCACAAACCGCAGTGTCATAGTCGGGGTACCTCAGTGATGCGCCCGGTCCGGGCGGCTTCTTCCATGGTTGCAATAACGGCTTGCGCAGGCAAAGCGCTGCGGCCCGTTGCGAGGGGTTCACCGCCAGTGCGCAGCGTAGTGGCAAAGTCCTCCAGAACAGACTGATGCCATGCATGCGTAAAGGCCATCGGATCTGCTCCGCCGCCTGTTGCGGAGGTTTCGCCATAATGTGTCGTCTGACCATCGAGACTGTCGATGACCAGCACACCGGCTTCAAGATGGGCGCGCGCCTTTGTGCCTTGGATCGTGATGCTTTCGGACGTGCCAGGCCAGGCGGCTGTCGTCGCTGCCAGCGACCCAACGGCGCCGCTTTCAAAAGTCAGCAGCGCGCTGGCCCAGTCCTCGGCCTCAAGCTGGTGAAGGGGTGTTTTGTGCATCTGCGCTTGGAGGCTGCGCACTGGCCCCAGCAGCCACAATGCAAGATCAAGCGTGTGGATCGCCTGATTGATCATCACGCCGCCGCCATCGCGTGCATAGGTGCCGCGCCCGGGCACATCGTAATAAACCTGATCGCGCCACCAGGGCACGCGGATGTCGACGGTCGCCACATCGCCGAGCGCACCTTTGTTCAGGGACTCCCGCAGCTGCAGAGACGCCGCGCGCGCCCGGTGCTGCAGAACGATCCCCAGAGGGATATTGCTTTGCTCACACAGCTCCACAATTTTCCGGGCGTTGGCCAGCGTCCGTTCAACAGGTTTTTCCATCAGTATGGGTTTTCCCGCCGCAGCCAACGCGCGGACCAGCGCCAGTCGGGCATCCGGCGGCGTTGTCAGGATAACGAAATCTGCCTCTGTAAACGCGGGGTCTCCGGTATCGGCCAATGGAGGCACAGTGTACCCAAGGGCCTCGGACGCCTTCGCGGCAAAGGCGCGGGTGCGGTCGCCATCGCGCCCCATTACGCCAGAAAGCGTCACTGCGGGCTGCGCGTCCCGGACGGCAAGCAGATGGGTGTCCGCAACCATCCCCAGACCGATGAGGATTGCCTTCATTCCTGTACCCTCGGAGTGATCGCGCCCCGTATTCCCACAACTTCAGATGCGCAGAGATGTGCCGCCATCAGCGCGTCCGCCTGTGTGGCGCCCGCCAATACCGCGCCAAGGTATGCGCCGTTGAAGCTGTCACCGGCAGCCGTCGTGTCCACCACGTTTCGGGCGGGCGGATAGTTCTGGGAAACCGGCTCTCCCAGGCTGGCAGGACCATCAGCACCCTGTTTGAGCGCACCGCGAACACCCAGTTCCGCAAAGCGCTGACGGACCTGCTCGTGGGTTTCCCCAAACAGGTCCATTTCATCGTCGACAGAAGGCAATGCTATGTCAGCGCAGGCCCACAGCAGCGTCGTGATCGTCCTCGCGGTGGCTGTATCTTCCCACAGCCGGGGCCGGAAATTGCTGTCGAAAACAACGTGAACGTCCGACTGAACCAGCCAGTCAATCAGAGCCAGTCGTACCGGATGCGGCAGGATGGCAATGGTGATGCCGGACAGATACACGACATCATACCCCGCGAGGACCGAGAAATCGGCCTCTCCGGGTCCTGCAAAAAGACTGCGCGCCGCCGCAGTTTCCCGCCAGTACGTGAAAGATCGCTCTCCTTCAGGCGATGTCGTGATCGCATAAAGACCGGGCGTCCGGCCTGGAAGTATTGAAATGTTGTCGCAGCCAATGCCCTGGTTTTCGATGAAATCACGGATCTGCAAAGAAAAGGGATCGTCCCCGAGGCAGGTAATATAATCGACCTGCAGATCGGGATTGGCGCGGGTCAGGTAGACAGCGGCGTTCAGGGTGTCTCCTGCAACGCCGACACCTGCCGTATTCCCGGAAATAGCGAGTTCGATCATCGCCTCACCCACACATGCAATCCTGAGACTCATCTCTGCTCCCGTTTCCAGATGATCAGACCCGACACCACAATGACCGCAGCACCAGCGACCGTCCACAGATCCGGCAGGTGGTCAAACACCAGCCAGCTCAGCCCGGCGATGTAGATCATGAAGGAGTAAGTATAGGGCATCAGCGTATTCGCGGACCCGAAAAGATGGGCGGTGGTCAGCAGCTGATGGCCCGTCCACCCGCCGACACCAAGGCCGATCAACAGGATCCAGCCATGCAGATCAGGCGGCATAACCCATGCCCAGACGGCAAAAGGCAGCAGGACAGCAGTACCCAGTGCGCCCATGTAGAACTGCATGGTCTCAGTCGCGACCAGCCCGGCAAGGCGTCGGGTCATCAGGGAATAAAGCGCAAGGGCTGTCGCATTATAAAGAGGCAGGATCATCGCCGGGTGGAAAGTTTCGCCAAACGGTCGGATGACAACAAGAACCCCTGCGAACCCCAGCAGAATTGCACCCCAGCGCCACGGACCGATCTGTTCTTTCAGCACGGTCATCGACAAGAAACAGACGATGATCGGGCTGGAGAACATGATGGCTGAAATTACCGTCAATGGCAGGAAGTTCAGCGCGTAGAAATTCCCAAGCGTTGCCGAGATCAGCAGCGATGAGCGAAAGAGAACCTGCCAGAGATGGTCCGTCCGCAGCCGTTCGCTGTCGAAACCGCCCCGGAAGGTCACCACCAGCGAGATGGCAAAGTGTCCGGCATAACGCATGAACGCCAGCTGGAATGCGGGATATCCTGCCAGCACCAGCCATTTCGCCGAAGTATCCACCAGCGCAAAAAGGAACCACGCCGCCAGCATCATCAGGATGCCAAGCTGTGGTCTGTCCTCCTGTGCGCGGGCGGTGACTGCCATTACCTGCCGAACCGCGCCACAAAGAAGTCCACCATCTGGCTGACCATATCGTCGGCCTGACCGTTGTCTCGCGCTTCGCTCAGAGCGGCCAGCGCACAGCGCGACATGATGCTGTCCACCCCGGCATCATCGGCCATTGTTTTGTAATAGCCCACATCCTTGGCCGCGTTTTTGATCGCAAAGGCCAGCTGGTTCGGATCGCCGTCCACGCCGTAGCCTTTGACGAAATCCATCATGCCTGAATGCAAAGGTCCGGCCGCCATCACACTGTAAAGCTGTTCGCGGTCAACGTCGGCCACATCCGCCATCGCAAAGGCCTCGGCCATCGCATTCGCCACTGTCATGCCAAAGAAATTGTTGATCAGTTTGATGGTATGGCCCGATCCCAGTGAGCCCAGGTGAAAGACGTTTTCGCCCAGATCCTTCAGCACAGGTGCGACCCTGTCGAACGCGGCCTTGTCACCGGAGGCCATGATGTTCAGCAGTCCGTCTTTGGCATGTGCAGGTGTGCGGCCCAGCGGAGCGTCCAGATACGTCCCGCCCGCAGCTGCCGTTTTCTCGCCCAGCATCCGTGTACTGCCCGGCAGGGACGTGCCGAAATCTATGACGACGGCGCCCGGTTTCAGACCGGCGATGACGCCGTCCTCACCCAGCATCCGGCCTTCTACATGATCTGACGTGCCCATGCAGAGCATGACAATATCCGAGGCAGCAGCGACGTCTCTGGCACTGCCCGCCTCTGTGGCCCCGCGGCTGATGGCGGTGTCGATATGTGTCCGGTCGCGATTGCCCAGAACGGTCAGAGCGTATCCCTGATCCTGCAGGCGCCCGACCATGGCGCCGCCCATAAGGCCAAGACCGATGAATCCGATTGTAGGCTGCGTCATAACTTTCTCCTGTCAGATGGTATCAAAGGCACGTTTCTTCATGCCTTTCTGAATTTCGTAGATGGAAATCGGAACGTCCGGCTGCGGCTGAGGAATGCGTACCGGAATGTCTTTGAGCCGCGGGTTCTTTGTGCTTTGTCCGCAAAGCATCCGCGTGTCGTAATCTTCAATGCCGTCCCATTTCGTCATGGACCCCATGATCGGAAAGGCATCTGCGGCCATCATTTCGTAAAACAGAATGCGGCGTGCACGGTCGGATGTATTCAGCGCCGAGCCGTGGACGATGCGTCCATGATGAATGCTCACCGATCCTGCAGGACCGGTCAGCTGCACCGCGTCAGCCGGGTTCAGACCGTTTGCCTCCGGCAGCATCGCGCCAGCAAAGACACCGTCCACGTGGTGGTCATACACCGGGCCCCTGTGGCTGCCGGGATAGACCATCAGCGGGCCGTTTTCGGGTGCCATGTCATCCAGGATCACACCGATGGCCAGGATGTCGTCGTTCGTGTGCGGATAGAACGCATAGTCCTGATGCCATTCGACGGCAGCACCGTATCCCGCTGATTTCATGTTCAGTTTCGTCGTATGCAGGCGCAGATCCGGGCCGATCAGGTCGCGTGCAGGTGCCAGGATCAGGTCGGAATACATCAGCTCGCGCATCACATCCGAGATCGTGTGCGGCAGCTTGATCCGGCGCAGGCGCGGGTCATCGGCCGTGTGACTGTCTTCGAGATCGAGGCGGTCATTGCTGGCCGTCATCGTGGCCGCTTCCTCTTCGAAACGTTCGATTTCCGCATAGATCTTTGCCAGCCACTCGGGTGGGATTCGGTTTTCCAGCACGAGATAGCCGTGCTCCGCGTAGTGAGCGATCTGCTCCGTACTCAGCGTTTCAGCCATATCGCTGTTCTCCTGATCCGGTTGAGAGCTGGGCCTCGATATCCAGCGCCACGGATAATGTGCGCGCAGCGTCAGCAACGTCGATCAGTGGCACCGCACGACCGTCCATGACGTCAAGAAAATGATCCAGTTGCCGGTCCAGCGGAACGGTCTCGTCGCCAGGATCTGACAGGTCGCGGGCTGTTGCGGGCTGGGACCAATCGATGCCCTGCCACTGTGTCATCGAGGGGAAACTCAGCGCGCCCTTTGTTCCGGTGATCCACATCATATCCTGGTGCGTGGTCCCGATGTTGGGATTTTCGCCAATGCCGGCCTCAAACCCCCAGGGGCTGGGCGCTGTATCGGCGAAACTGATGGTGCCCGTTGCGCCGTTCTCAAAAGCTATTGCAACAGCCCCGCTTTCAATTCTGTCTGTGCCGCGCAGCGACCGGCCGGGCAGCGTGACGCAGCGGTCAATTTCGCCGATCACATGCCGCAGAATGTCGATGTCATGCACCAGGTTGATCATTACCGGGCTGCCACCGGCCGTGCGCCAGTTGCCCTGAAAATACCCATCCGGTTTGCGCATCGCCCAGATCAGCGAAACGGTCACGACCTCGCCAAGAGCACCTCCTGCAATCAGCTCTTTGAGCCGCGCAACCCGCCGGTGATAGCGACGGTGATGACCCACCAGCGATTGCACACCGGCCTTAACGACGGCCTGTTTCAGCGCCTGCGCACCAGCTATATCACCGGCAACAGGTTTTTCGATAAGCATGTGCCAGCCCCTTGAGGCGGCATAAATGCCATGTGCGCTGTGCAGGTGGGTCGGCGTGGCGATGATCGCCCCGTCGATGTCATCCGGTGCGTCCGTCATGTCCATGAAGCGCGTCACAGAGCCGTCGTTCATACAGTCCGGATCCGGATCAACCAGCCCGGCGAGATCGCAGCCAGGATGCGCGCGCACGGCGTCCACATGCCGCGCACCGATCAGCCCGCCTCCGACGACCAGGATCCGTTTCACATCACCGCTCCGATCTGCCACGGCACGAACTCATAATCGCCAAGACCCTGTGCTTCGGACTTGCTGGCCTCGCCCGAGGCCACGCGCAGGAAACGTTCATAGATTTCCCGCCCCTTTTCCTCGACGCTCACGCCTTCGGTCAGGATGGTGCCGGCATCTACGTCCATATCCTCGTGCATGCGCTTGGCCATAGCCGAATTGGTAGCGATTTTGATTGTCGGTGCCGGTTTCGAACCAAACGCTGACCCGCGCCCCGTGGTAAAGCAGACCAGGTTGCATCCGCCTGCGATCTGCCCGGTCACGGATGCGGGGTCATAACCGGGGCTGTCCATAAAGGTGAAGCCACGTGCCGTAACCGGTTCGGCGTATTTGTAGACCCCGGTCAGCGGCGATGTGCCTCCCTTGGCCGCAGCACCCAGCGACTTTTCAAGGATTGTTGTCAGACCGCCCTTTTTGTTGCCGGGAGAGGGGTTGTTATCCATCGATCCTTTGTTGCGGGCGGTGTAATCCTCCCACCACCGGATCAGACCTATGAGCCTGTCGCCCGTGGCGCGGTCAACGGCCCGGCGGGTGAGCAGATGCTCTGCGCCGTAAATCTCCGGGGTTTCCGCAAGTACACCTGTGCCGCCCTGAGCTGCGAGCAGATCACAGGCGTATCCCAGCGCCGGATTCGCGGTAATCCCGGACCAGGCATCTGAGCCACCGCATTGCAGAGCAACCCTGAGTTCAGACGCCGGACAGGGTGTCCGCGTTGCCTCATTGGCGATGGGCAGCATGGCTTCGATCTTGGCAATACCCGCCTCGACGGTGCGGCGCAGGCCAGCGACGTTCTGAATATTCATCACCTGAAAGGTGGGCCCCTGTTCCAGACCGTAGGCCTCAAGCAGCCAGTCTATCTGGTTCATCTCGCATCCAAGGCCAACCATCAGAACGGCGGCGTGGTTCGGATGGCGGGCATAGCCCCACATGACACGCTGCAGCGCTTCGAACCCGTCGCCGCTGTCGGCCATGCCGCAGCCCGTGCCATGCACAAACGCCACAACCCCATCCACATTCGGAAAGTCCGCCAGCCGTTCCGGCGTGAAATGACCGGCAATCTGGCGGGCAGCCGTGGCCGAACAGTTCACCGAAGTCACGATGGCAATATAGTTGCGCGTGCCCACCGCGCCATTCGCGCGGCGATACCCCATAAAGGTATCCCGTGCCTCTTCGGCGACCGGGGTGACGGGGCGCAGATCCGTGGAGAATTCATAATCGGCATCAGTGTTCCGGAATTCCACGTTCTGGGTGTGCACGTGGTCACCCGCCTGAATGTCCATAGCTGCATAGCCGATGATCTGGGCGTATTTGCGGATGGCTGCTCCGGCGGCGATATCAGTGACCGCGATCTTGTGACCGGATGGGATCAGCGTCGTGGTGGTGATGCCTTCGACGCCCGCACCTGCCTCCAGCGCGCGGGTCGCAGTCACGACATTGTCGGACGGATCAAGACGTACGGTGTCCATGTGGTCTCCTTTACGCGCAGAAAGGCGCGTCGCTTTGCCAGCGGTGGATGGGTATATGTGCCTCAGTCGCAAGACGTGCACGGGCATCTTCCCACATTATCCGCCACTGACGCCAGTCTGTCAGCATGGTTTGGGGCGCGGCTGCGCTGCGCGCAACAAATTCCGGAAAATGTGCCCGGCCTGTCGGCTGACCTGTCACGTTGTAGCGTACATCAAAAGACCAGCGGAAACCGTCCGTTACATTCACCCGAGAGGCGTGCGGCGTCAGCGGATGAAAGAGAACGATCCCTCCGGCCCCTATGGGCAGCGGCACGGCCTGATCTTCCTCCAGGAAACCATCGGCGATGGCGGTCTGTGTCTTCGGGCAATGTGGCAGCATCTCCCTGTGGCGACCCGGCATGACCTGCAGGCATCCGTTGTCCGGTGTTGCATCCGTCATGGCGATCCAGACGGTGATCATATCTGTCTGATCCGCCTCTTCCAGACCGACACCGCGATCCTGATGCCAGTCGGTCGACGTGATATGGGCGCGCACCTCATTACCTTTCAGCGTCCGCGCCGGTGGCTTTATGCGCACATGCTGGATCGGGTTGGATGTGATCTCCGGCCCGATCAGCGATTCAACCACATCAAGGATCTCGTCACAGCGCAGCAGATCGAAAACCGCAGGCCCGAAATGAATTGGTGTGTCCGCGTGGATCGTGTCACCGGGCAGGCTGATGTCCATCGGCTGGAACCAGTCGCAACCAGCGTCATAAGCGATCTGCAGCTTTTGCCAGAACGTCAGTCCCTGAGGCGCGTTGCCCACCTTTCCCGCGTCGAACCATTCCTGATAGAGCCGGTCCAGCAGGAAGGCGTATTCTTCCTCAACGGCCAGCCGTGTGACTTCGGGCACAACATCGGGCAGAACCAGATAGCCGTCCTGCTCAAATCGGTCTTTCTGCCCGGCTGTCAGCATGGTCCGGTTCCTGTCTCAGAGCAGAATGGACACAATGGGTGGCCAGATCAGCAACACAGAAAGCGCGCAGAGCTGGATGCCGATAAAAGGCAGGAAGCCTTTGAAGATATCGGTCAGGCTGATGTGCGGCGGGGCTACGGATTTCAGGTAGAAAGCCGCGGGACCAAAGGGCGGGCTGAGGAAGCTGACCTGCATGTTCATACAGAACACAACACCAAACCAGATCGCCACGTGACGCGGGTTCAGTTCGCCGAAGACACCAATCTCTTCGATAGGCAGTCGCTGCACGATGGGCAGGAACACCGGGATGATCAGCAGAACGATCCCGACCCAGTCCATGAAGGCCCCCATAAAGAGCAGGATCAGCATCATCGCCAGGATAATGCCCATGGTCGGCAGGTCAGAGCCGACGATGAAGTCAGCGACATATGTCGGTCCGCCGGCGATGGTATAGGCACCTGCCAGTGCGGCCGCACCGATGGTCACCCAGATAATCGTACCTGTGGATTTCAGCGTGCGCATCAGGCTGTCCCAGACCAGATCGAAGGATCCTTCGCCGCGCAGAATGGCGATGATCAGAACGGCGAGGGCGCCCATGCCAGCGGCCTCGGTGATCCCGGTGATCCCGCCATAGATCGAACCCATGACAACGCCGATCACAACGATCGGGGGAACGAGGCCTTTGCCCATGGACCAGCCGGTCGCGGTTGCCTGCCGGCCGAGGACGCCGAACATCAGAATGAAAGACGCAACAACCGCACCGCCGAACCACGGCAGGTAATCCGCTGTGCCATAGGCGAATGCAGCACCTGTATTGGCGGCATTCTGACCGGACAGCTCAAAGAACAGCGCGCGCAGGAACAGAACGGTCGAGAAACCGGCAACCAGCACCGACAGGAAGGCTGCGAAGAGTTTGAACTTCTCAAAGCCGCGCGGCTCTCCCTCTACCGGATCGGGCAGGGGGGCGTGATCAGGGCGCAGCTGGGTGCGGATGATGATGTAGATGATGATAAAGCTCGCCAGCATAAAGCCGGGCAGGAAAGATGCAGTAAACAGAGCTTTGATCGAGGTTTCGGTGATCAGGCCGTAGATAATCAGAACGATCGACGGGGGGATCATGGTGCCCAGCGAGCCGGACGCACAGATTGTCCCGATGGCGAGGTTCTGGTTGTAGCCCAGACGCAGCATCTGCGGCAGAGCGATCAGACCCAGCAGGACGACTTCGCCGCCGATAATACCTGACATCGCCGCCATGATTACGGCCATGATCGATGTCACGATGGCGATACCGCCACGGGTACGGTTCAGCCAGACGTTCAGTGAGGAATACATGTCCTTGGCGATACCGGAGCGTTCCAGCAGGGCCGCCATGAAGATAAACAGCGGAATGGATATGAGGACATAGTCCGTTAAGAGCCCGTATATCTTTTGCGCCAGGATATTCAGCGGCCCTGACCCGGGCCTGCCCGTCAGAATACCATCCCCGAAGGAAAGCGGGTTGAGCAGCAGAGCGGGCTCAAATTTCATCACCAGAACCAGCACGGCGAGGATCGCCGAGGCAAAGCCCAGCGGCATCCCGATGGCCAGCAGCAGAACAAGGCCCAGCATCAGGACCAGTGAGATCGTTCCGATATCCATCAGTTTTTCCCCGGAGTCGTCTGTTGAACAGAGCCGCGTGTGACGTCCAGATCGCCGGTGCCATCGCTGCCAACGGCAGCCTTCAGGCGTTCCAGCTCATCCTGATCGATATCGTCAGCGGCAGAGTGAATAACCGGTTCTGCATTCCAGTCAGAAAAGAGGTTCACGACAGCCTGAAAAGCCACAAGGACGATCACCAGCAGCACCATAGGCTTGAGTGTCGCGGGAATGGGCGGATCAAAGGCCGTCCCGAAGGTTTCCCAGCGATAAAACTTGTCAAAGGCTTCGCCATACCCGCCGTACACGAGGAAAAAGGCGAAGGTCACGATGAGCGTCGTCGATATACAGTCGCAGACCCGCTGGAGTGTTCTGGGCAGCATGTCATAGAGCAGGAAGATGCGGATGTGGCTGCGCTGTTGCATGGCATAAAGCCCTGCGCAGAGGAAAACGAAGCCTGCAAGCCAGAGCGACATTTCATTGGCCCACAGTGTGGGCGCTTCGAACACATAGCGCAGGATGACTTCATAGATCATCACGCAGCACAGCAGAACGATCAGCATCATCGTCAGGCGGCCGATGAAGACAGCGAGCCGGTCAAGCGGCTTCCAGCTTTCAAATTCCATCGGTGCACGCTGAACTGTCCGGACACCGATAATGCCAAAGACTGGCAGCATCAGCAGAGCAATCCAGTCCACCGCGTCCGCGTAGCCGCCAAACAGGCCACCGAGGCCGGGGGTTACATCGACACGGGCGAAAAGCGCGGACAGTTTGTCGTATTGTGAGGCGTCTTCGGGTGGCGCCCAGGACAGCGTGAATGCGGGCAGGTGCCAGGTCAGCCATCCCGCACAGAGGATGAATGCCAGCGGTACAACCCACTCGATAAGGCTTCCGGATTTGTCCTGCATGATGTCCCCCTCGCACTGGCCGGTTTTTTGAATTGTCCTGGCCCAGGGACAAAAAAGACCCCGCCCTGGTCAGGCGGGGTCCGGTTTCAGGTCAGCTTATTGCTTGAGGCCCAGCTGATCGAGATAGGCGAGGTGCGATTCCACCAGAGCTTTCGCTTCGGGTGTGTCCGCGAACTCCGGCCAGGTGGCCTGAGCCGCCGCACGGAATTTCGCCAGTTCTTCAGGTGCCCACTGGGACAGTGTCACGCCCTGCTCGCGCAGCTGTGCCGCCGCTTCGGCGTTCTTTTTCTCGAACGTCAGAGCGGTGCGCAGCGCCAGCGCTTCCATGGCAACCTTCATGATCTTCTGGTGGTGCGCAGGCATCTCGTCAAACACGGCCTTGTTGCAAGCCAGGTGATCCGACGGCATTGAGTGGAAGCCGGGGAAGTTTGCGTATTTCACGATGTCATACAGACCCAGGCCCACGTTGTTGGCGAGGCCCGATGCGTCTGCACCGTCGATGATGCCTGTTTCAAGAGCGGTAAAGATCTCGGTGAAGTCCATCACGATGGGCGAGGCACCCAGCTTTTCAAAGATCTTTGTTTCCATGCCGGGGGGCGAACGGAATTTCCAGTCTTTGAAGTCTTCGACCTTGGCGATCGGCTTGGAAGAGGCAAAGCTCTCCTGGCCGTAGACCCACCAGCCGATCAGCTCCATGCCGTACTTGTTGTAAAGCGGTGCTGCGGCTTCCTTGCCGCCACCAAAATACAGCCAGCTCAGCTGCTGGTACGGCGTGTCGTAGCCGCCCATGATGTCGCCGACGAACTGGAACGCAGAGTTTTTGCCGGTCTGGTAGCCGCCACCGGTCATGTCGCAGTCGAGAATGCCTGTGGATGCCGCATCAAACGTTTCCACCGATTTCACAACGGAGGAGGAGTAGAACATTTCTACTTCGATCTCGCCGTTGGACATGGACTGGATATCGTCGATGTACTGAGCCGCAAGTTTGCCGGAAACGGTCTCAGGCGCATAGTGCGTCTGAATCCGCAGTTTGGTTGTATCGGCCGACGCGGTGAACGCTGTCGAAGCAGCAAGTGCTGCTGCGACGGCAACCGTGGCCGCCTTCTTCATGATTGTCATGTTGTCCTCCCAGACGTTGAGCGCACTTGGTTAGAAGGCCTGTGGCCCTTTTTGATTACGCTGAAGAAACGTTAGGCCGAGCGCGGCGCATCGCGCAAGAAATAATTTTATTTTGGGTGAATTTTGATATTTTGTTTGAATTTCGCGTTTTTGATCGTACACCGAAAGGCCAAGGGAGGAGCTTGATGAGTACGCAGGACGCGGACATTTTTGACGATATGCGTCACCGCCTGATCACAGGCGAGTTCGGTTACGGTACCAAACTGCGTGCCGAAAAGCTACGTTCGGATTACAATTGTTCGGCCAGTACAGTGCGCGAAGTCCTCTTCCGTCTGTCTACAGTCGGCCTGGTGGATTTTCAGGAACAGCGCGGATTTCGCTCGCCATATCAGTCGCGTGAACGGCAGCATGACCTTACGCATATGCGGATCATGCTGGAATCCGAGGGGGCCTGCCTGTCAATCCGTCTTGGCGGTGTCGAGTGGGAATCGCGTCTTTCCGCTGCGCATCACAAGCTGTCGCATATCGAAATGCGGGTCCGGTCGTCGGGGGATGTGTCGCCGTTGCTCAACCTCTGGAGCCGGGCGGAACAGGAATTCCACGAGACGCTGATCGAGGCCTGCGGATCTGCGTTGCTGATTCGGACGCATCTGGTGATCTACGAACAGTTCCGCCAGCAGCTGGTCTCGGCCGAGACCAACTACGGCTACTTCGCGGAGAACATTCCGGAGCATCAAGCGATTCTTGATGCCGCGCTGGACCGGAACGAAGAACTGGTGCGCAAACGCATCCACGATCATCTGGCGCGCAATCTGACCCACCCGCTACCCGGCAGGCATCAGGCGGTTGCGTTCGGCAAATCCTCTTTGATGTAAACATCGACGATCTCGTCGAAGCTGCTCTCTGCGCGGAAGCCCAGTGAAATCGCGCGCTGCGGATCGAAGTCACGCGGCCAGCCCTGAACAATTTTCATGATCGCCTCGTCAGGTGCATGCCGGATCAGGTCAACGGCCTTCTGGCCCGCTGCTCGGCGCAGCGCTTCAATCTGCTCGGCCACGGTGCAGCTGACACCGGGCAGGCTCAGCGCGCGGCGGCCTTCCAGCCTGTCAGTATCCAGACTGGCCGCATGTATCAGAAAACCAGCCGCTGACCGGGGTGACGCGTGCCAGTGGCGCACGGTGTCGGGCACGGGCAGCAACGCTTCCACACCGTTCAGTGGTTCGCGGATAATGCCCGAAAAGAAAGAGGATGCCGCCAGATTGGCCTTGCCGGGCCGGACACAGATGGTCGGCAGTCGCAGCGACATACCGTCGATGAAGCCCTTGCGGCTGAAATCTGTGACCATCAGTTCACAGATGGCCTTCTGTGCCCCGTAGCTTGTCTGCGGCGCAGAGAGGAATTCATCGTCGATTTTGTCGGGATACGGCGCGCCAAAAACAGCGATGGACGACGTAAACACCATTCGCGGCACATAGCTGCCACCGCTTTTGTCGTGTTCCTGCCGCAGCGCCTCCAGCAGATGCCACATGGACATCATGTTGATCGCCCAGCCCTTTTCGAAATTGGTCTCCGACTCGCCGGAGACAATCGCCGCAAGGTGAAAGATCACGTCGGGTTTCATCGCAGCCAGACGCACGGCGGTTTCCGGGTCTTTCAGGTCGCCTGTCATCTGTGCCGGGCCGCCAACACCAGCAGGTGGGAAAGCCACGTCAAACAGTGTGATCTCCGGAGCCGCATCGCCGCCAAGGCCTTCATTCACCAGGCGTGCCGCCAGTTTCTGGCCGACCATGCCGCCGCCGCCAAGGATCAGAATCTTTGTCATACCGGCAATCCGTTTCTTGCTCTGAGTTCAAGGTAGAGACCGGAATGGTCCCTTTCGCCGCCGTCCATCGCATCAATAAAATGCTGAAACCTGTCGCGCACGCTCTCTGTCGCGGGCAGCGAAAGGCCCAGCGAGGCGGCTTCGTCCAGTGTGTTATTCAGGTCCTTGACCTGGAACTTGGTGAGCCCGCCCGGTTCAAAATTCCGCTCCGACATCCGCTCACCATGCTGCTGCAGGATAACGCTGTCCGCAAATCCGCCTTTCAGGGCCGCGCGCAACGCCGCCGGGTCCGCGCCCCCCTGTTCGGCCAGCAGAATAGCCTCCGCGACAGCGGAAATCGTGACGGCCACGATTGTCTGATTGGCCAGCTTGGATAACTGACCGGCACCCGAAGGCCCCACATGCACAGGACGACCCATCGCCGCGAAAACGGGTTCGGCCTTTGCGAAGGTCTCAGCGTCGCCGCCAACCATGATCGCAAGGCTCGCGGCTTCGGCGCCCTTTGTGCCGCCCGAAACGGGAGCATCCAGATGACCAAATCCCAAGGGTTTCAGAACACCGGCCTGCTCGCGGGCGTGCTCGGGTTTGGCCGACGACATATCGATCCAGACTGCTCCGGGCGACAGTGCTGCCTGGATCTCCGGGTCATTGATCAGTGCGCCGGACGCAAAACCGTCCGACAACATGGTGATGATGAATTCCGCGTCGCGGACAGCCTCAACCGGGCTCGACGCCACGGTTGCACCCTCGGCAGCGAGCGGCTCTGCACGCGCAATGCTGCGGTTCCATACGGTCAGCGCGTGACCGGCGCGCAGCAGGTTCTGTGACATCGGAAAGCCCATCAGGCCTGTGCCGATGAGTGTCACCTTGCGGGATTGTGTCATGGGTGCGGTTATCCTCTTATCGCTTCAGACAAGGCTGTAGCCAAAGTTAATACTGTGTCATACGCTAACGGAAACCAGCCGATGAACCAGCCCGGTTGACGGCTTTTTTGACGACAACAGCAAAGAGAATGCAGGTCAGTCCACTGTCCGTGCCGGAGGGCACGGCGCACCAGAGGAATGATCCTGCCGGGGGAAAGCATTGACTTCTCAGAGACTTAAGGGAAAGCGCGCGCTTATTACAGCCGCGGGTCAGGGGATCGGACGTGCCACCGCACTGTCCATGGCAGCCGAAGGCGCGCAGGTCTTTGCAACCGATGTAAACATGGAAGCGCTATCTACGATTCGCGATGCGAATCACGAAAATCTGGAAATTTTCGAACTTGATGCGCGCAGCGATGACAGCGTGAAAGCGGGTGTTGAGCGCGCCGAACCGGACATTCTTTTCAACTGCGCAGGCTTCGTACATCACGGGTCAGTTCTGGAAGCAGATGACGCCGAATGGGACTTTGCATTCGATCTGAATGTACGCTCCATGCTGCGCACCATCCGGGCGGCGCTGCCTGGCATGCTGGAACGTGGGACCGGTTCCATCATCAATATGTCGTCCGCCTGTTCGAGCGTAATTGGTGCGCCGAACCGTTTCATCTATGGCACGACCAAAGCTGCCGTGATCGGACTGACCAAGTCCGTCGCCGTGGACTTTGTGGACAAGGGTATCCGCTGTAACTGCATCTGCCCGGGCACTGTCGAAAGCCCCAGCTGGCATGAACGCGTCGAAGCGCTGGGCGAGCAGCTTGGCAGCAAAGAAGAAGCCCTGAAGCAGTTTGTGTCCCGCCAGCCCATGGGCCGCGTGGCCACAGCCGAGGAAATTGCGGCGCTGATTGTCTATCTGGCGAGCGATGAAAGCGCCTTTACCACCGGGCACCCCCATATCATTGACGGAGGATGGTCAGGCCAATGACCAGAAAAATCGGAATCGAAGATCTGCGGTCGCGCAAATGGTTCATGAATCCGGACAACCCGGAAATGACAGCGCTCTATCTGGAACGGTACCTGAACTACGGACTGACGCGCGAAGAGCTGCAGTCGGGCAAACCGATCATCGGCATCGCCCAGACGGGCAGCGATCTGAGCCCGTGTAACCGCCACCACCTCGAACTGACCAAACGCGTGCGGGATGGCATCATCGCGGCAGGCGGGACCTGCATCGAAGTGCCGGTTCACCCGATCCAGGAAACGGGCAAGCGACCGACAGCAATGCTCGACCGCAACCTTGCCTACCTGAGCCTTGTGGAAACGCTGTTTGGCTATCCGCTGGATGGCGTTGTGCTGAACATCGGCTGTGACAAAACCACGCCCGCGCTTCTGATGGCGGCGGCAACCGTCAACATCCCGGCAGTAGCCCTGTCTGTGGGGCCCATGCTGAACGGCTGGTTCCGCGGGCAGCGTACCGGCTCGGGCACCATCGTGTGGAAAGCACGCGAGATGCATGCGGCGGGCGAAATTGACGACGAAGGGTTCATGGAACTCGTGGCCTCATCGGCCCCGTCGGTGGGCTACTGCAATACGATGGGCACTGCGACTACCATGAATTCGCTGGCCGAAGCACTGGGTATGCAGCTGCCCGGCTCGGCGGCAATTCCGGCTCCTTACCGCGAGCGGGGACAGATCAGCTATGAAACCGGCCGGCGGATCGTCGATATGGTGTGGGAGGACCTGCGCCCTTCGGACATCATGACCCGGGAGGCTTTTGAGAACACCATTGTGATCAACTCGGCGATCGGGGGGTCAACCAACGCCCCGATCCACCTCAACGGCATCGCGCGGCACCTTGGTGTGCCTCTGGACAACAACGACTGGCAGAATGTCGGCCATGATGTCCCGCTGCTGGTAAACCTGCAGCCCGCGGGAGAATATCTGGGCGAGGATTACCAGCGCGCGGGCGGTGTACCGGCGGTTGTGGGCGAACTCATCGCAGCAGGACTGCTGCCGCATCCGGATGTGATCACGTCAAACGGCCGGACCATGGCCGAAAACTGCGCGCACCTGCGCAGTGAAGATCCGGATGTGATCAAACCTGTCTCGGAGCCTCTCAAACCACAGGCCGGTTTCATCAACCTGACGGGCAATCTCTTTGACAGCGCGATCATGAAAACCAGCGTGATCAGCGACAGCTTCCGGGCGAAATATCTGTCCAACCCGGATGATCTGAACGCCTTTGAGGGACGCGCGGTTGTGTTTGACGGCCCCGAAGACTTTCACCACAGGATCGACGATCCGGCGGAGAACATAGACGAGGATTGCGTATTGTTCATGCGCGGTGCGGGGCCGAAAGGCTATCCCGGCGGGGCAGAGGTGGTGAACATGCGTCCGCCGTCGTACCTGCTGAAACAGGGGGTCGAGGCGCTGCCCTGCGTCGGTGACGGCCGTCAGTCCGGCACATCAGGCAGCCCGTCCATCCTGAACGCGTCGCCCGAGGCGGCCGATGGCGGTGGTCTGGCTCTGCTGCAAAACGGCGACCGGGTGCGGATTGATCTGAACAAATGCACCGCTGACATGCTCGTGCCGCTGGATGAACTGGCAGAACGAGCGCGCGCTTTTGAGGCGGCGGGCGGATATGATGCTCCGGAAAGCCAGTCGCCCTGGCAGCAGTATTTCCGCGAAAAAGTCGGCCGTTTTGACGAGGGTATGATCCTGAAGGACGCGGACAAATACCAGGACATCTCGCGCAAAGGGTTGCCGCGTGACAACCACTGAAACACCGGGAGCCGGCGGCTGGAAACCAGTCGACGTCGTCAAATGGATTGCGACTGTGGTCCAGCTTGTCGGCTACGCGCTGACCGGGCTGGGTATGACACCCTGGAACATCTGGGCCTTTTTTGCCGGGATTATCCTCTGGTTCGCCGTGGGCGCCATGTGGAAGGACAGGGCCATTATGGTCGTCCACGTGGGCGCCTTTTTATCATTGTTGATCGGCTATCTGAACGCCGCATAGGGAGACTATCATGAAACTTGTACGTTACGGCGCGCCCGGCGCTGAAAAACCCGGAATGCTGGACGCAGACGGCGCACTGCGGGATCTGTCGGCGCATGTGGGCGATATCAACGGCGACGTGCTGTCAGACGCTGGCCTGGACAAACTGCGCGCGATTGACGCCGCGAGCCTGCCGGTTGTTGACGGGTCGCCACGGATGGGCCCCTGCGTGGGTGATATCGGCAAGTTCATGTGCATCGGTCTGAACTACCGCGACCATGCCGAAGAGCAGGGCCTGCCGATCCCGGAGCATCCCATCCTGTTCATGAAAGCAAACTCCGCGATCGTCGGTCCCGATGATGATGTTGTCCTGCCCCGGGGGTCAAAGCGGTCCGACTGGGAAATCGAGCTGGGTGTTGTGATCGGCAAAGCTGCGAAATATGTCAGCAAAGAAGATGCGCTGGATTATGTCGCGGGCTACTGTGTCTGCAACGATGTCAGCGAGCGGCATTTCCAGACGCAGCTGACCGGCACCTGGACCAAGGGCAAATCCTGCGACACGTTCGGCCCCACCGGGCCTTGGATGGTGACAAAGGACGAAGTGCCGGATCCCCAGGCGCTGGATATGTCCCTGAAACTGAATGGCAATGTCATGCAGACGGGCAATACCTCGACCATGATTTTCACCGTGGCCGAGATCATTGAACACCTGAGCCACCTGTTCACCCTGCATCCGGGCGACGTGATCAGCACGGGTACCCCGCCGGGCGTGGGCGACGGCATGAAGCCAGACCCGCTTTACCTGAAAGGCGGGGATGTGATGGAGCTTGAGATCAGCGGTCTCGGCAAACAGTGTCAGAACGTTAAAGAGGACGAATAAACATGGCTGATCTTTTCATGATCGGAAGCGCCACACCGGTAATGCTGGAACGCCTTGGGGCGAAATTCACCATCCACAGGGCGTCTGAAATGGATGACCCGCAGGCCTGGCTGAATGAGAACGGTGCGTCCGTTGGTTATGTCGCCACAAACGGCCATGACGGTGTGAAACCCGAATACATGGCTGCGATGCCCAACCTCAAAGCGATCAGCTGTTATGGTGTGGGTTATGACGCCATCGACACAAACGCAGCCCGCGAAAAAGGTGTGGTGGTTACCCATACGCCAAACGTTCTGAACGCCGAGGTGGCCACTACAGCAGTGATGCTGATGATGGCCTGTTACCGCGAATTGCTGCGCGATGACGCCTGGGTACGCTCCGGCAACTGGGAAGCAAAAGGCAATGCGCCGCTGACCCGCTCTGTAGACAATCAGACCGTCGGTATCTTGGGACTTGGCCGGATCGGTCAGGCCATCGCGGACAAACTGGCGCCGTTCGGGACCACGGTGGTCTATCACTCCCGCAGCGCCAAGGACGTGCCGTATAAGTATTACGGTGATCTGACAGAGATGGCGCGCGATGTGGACTGCCTGATCTGCATTACGCCGGGCGGTCCGTCCACAAACCGCATCGTGAACCGCGATGTGATCGAAGCGCTGGGACCACAGGGCACGCTGATCAACGTCTCGCGCGGGTCGGTTATCGACGAGCCCGAAATGATCTCTGCGCTGCAGGACGGCCGTCTGGGCTGGGCAGGTCTCGACGTTTTCGAAGCGGAACCAAAGGTCCCAGAAGCGCTGCGGGGCCTGGCGAATGTTGTCCTGCTGCCGCACGTTGGCAGTGCGACGCATGAGACGCGGGATGCGATGGGCGCGCTGACAGTGGACAACCTGCTGCAGCACCTCGAAGACGGCACGGTCATCAGCCCGGTGCCGGAATGCGCGGACATGTGACCGGTGTCAGAGATTGCATCGGTTGAAGCCCGTCTTTTTAACGTGCCGCTGGATGAGGTGCTGGTCGACGCCAAACATGGCTCGCACAGTCACTTTCATCTGATCACGGCGACCGTCACGCTGAAAGACGGTCGCCAGGGCACTGGCTACACTTATAACGGCGGGCGTGGCGGTCATGCGACCGCTGCCATGATCACCCATGATCTGGCGCCGTTTCTGGTGGGGCAGGATGCGGAGGACGTAGAGGCCCTCTATGATGCGATGCAGTGGCATATGCATTACGTCGGGCGCGGTGGCATTCTGAGCTTTGCAATCTCTGCGGTGGATATCGCGCTCTGGGACCTGCGTGGCAAAGCCTCGGGTAAGGCGCTGTGGCAGATGGCCGGTGGCGCTGGCAGAACCTGTGATGCCTACGGTGGCGGTATTGATCTGGCCTTTCCGCTGCCCAAACTGCTCAGCCATGTGCAGGGGTATCTGGATGCGGGCCTTGGTGGGGTAAAGATCAAGATCGGCCAGCCGGATCTGCAGGAAGACATCGACAGAATCCGCGCGGTCCGTGCTCATATCGGGCCTGAACCGGCGTTTATGATCGATGCCAATTATTCATTAACGGTGGACGAGGCCATCACTCTCGCCAACGCCGTATCTGATCAGAATATTCTGTGGTTTGAAGAGCCGATCATTCCGGACGACTATCCGGGGTATGCCGCGATCACGCGCACGACCGGGATGGCCGTGGCCCAGGGCGAGAACCTGCACACCATCCATGAGTTCGAAATGGCGCTGGCGCTGTCTGAACTGGGGTTCATACAGCCGGATGCCTCGAACTGCGGTGGCGTCACAGGCTGGCTTCAGGTCGCGGAGCTGTCACTGACGGCAGGTGTGACCGTGTGCAGCCACGGCATGCAGGAACTGCATGTAGGTCTTGTCTCCGCACGGGAAAACGCCGGCTGGATTGAGGTGCACAGCTTTCCGATAGACCGCTATACGACGCGGCCGCTGGTCGTGGAAAACGGGCGCGCCGTGGCGTCGGATGAACCGGGTACAGGCGTAACCTTTGACTGGCCACGCCTCGAACCTTTTGAAATCAATCTGTAAACTCAGATGCGCAGGAAACGCTGCGCTATTTTCGGGATAAAGCTGTCAAACCGCAGCGGTGCATCTGTCACGGCAAGGCAGATGCAATCCTCATGGATATCCGCTACCGGCGTGTGATGCAGGTCGCTGTCGGCAATCTCGACGTCGCCCCGGGCAAAATAACCGTCATCGTCCTGAAACGCGCCCTGCAGCACCATTGTCATTTCAGTGCCCTGATGCCCGTGATCCGGCATCGCCGCACCGGCAGGGATGAAAAGCAGACGAGCGGTGGCTTCGCGCGAGGTGGGCAGGATCGCCTGTTTCACGCCCATGCCCACGGGCTTCCACTTTATTGCGTCAAGGTCACCGCCCACATAGTCCTGCAAGGGCTGTGGCAGCACAGCGTTCGCAGTTTTCGGCGCACGGATCTGCTCGACAGGGCCACCGTCGATCAGCGCCAGTGTCGCGGCAAGACTGTCATCCGACAGGTCCGGTGCTGCGGACTGGTCCAGGATTTCGCCGCCCAGTGCATCGAAGCTTTCCGAGGCGGCGCGGCACACGTCGCACATGGACAGGTGCGATGCGACAATCAGGTTGAACGCTTCCGGCAGCGTTCCGACAGCATATGCCATAAGGATGGCATCGTTCAGGTGATGGTTGATACTGTTACTCATTGCTTTCACTTCATTACATGGCGCAGGCGTTCCAGCGCCAACCGTATTCTCGATTTGATCGTGCCAAGCGGCAGACCGGTTTCAGCGGCGATTTCGCTGTGGGTCAGATCCCCGAAATACGCCTTTTCTATCAGTTCCCGTTGGGCCTCGGGCAGTTCCGCCAGGGCGGCGCCGAGTATTTGGCTTTCCTGCTGCAGGTTCAGGACGTCTTCCTGATCCGGCTCTGCCTCGGGACCCCATGCAAGGTCCTCCGGCTCGGGTCTGCGCTGGCGGCGCAGAATGTCTATCTTTCTGTTCCGCGCGATCGTGAAAATCCACGTCGCCACGGATGCCCGTGCGGGGTCAAACTGATGCGACTTGTGCCAGAGAGCGGCCATCACATCCTGTGTGCATTCCTCCGCCAGCGA
Source organism: Roseobacter sp. S87 (assembly GCF_055693285.1). Next base: position 2,978,337 of record NZ_JBVFTR010000004.1, on the reverse strand, counting down.
CGGATCCGCGCCGGAGCGCATCAGGAAGCCTTTTACCCGCGGTGCGAAATGGTCAAAAAGCTCGGCAAAAGCCTGACGGTCCTTGTTGTCCCGGATCCGGACCATATGAGAGACCCAGACCATCCGGGCCGGATTGTCACCCGCCGTCACTTTCGACCGTCCTGAACCGTTACTTTTCCCGCGCAAAAACACTGGAGGACGCGCAACGCGCGACACGTTTCCGTCATGTTTTGCCACATCCACACTTTCGAACATATCCTCTCTACGCTGCAGGTGCACAACCGGATCAAAAAAAGTTTATGCGCTTCCGTAAATCCATTTACGGGACGATCCCGTAGATAACACTAGTTAAGACAGATCAACTACCCGAGCGGATCAAGACCATATGCCCTTTGAAGCCCTGACAACAGGCGACATTCCCGACACATCACCCGCAGGCCAGCCTCAGAAGATCGCCATCATCGGTGGCGGCATCACTGGCATGGGCGCAGCTTTTATGCTCGGGCGTGACCATCATGTAACACTTTATGAGGCCGAGCCACGGCTGGGCGGACATGCCCGCACGGTCATGGCAGGCAAAAACGGCGACCAGCCCGTGGACACGGGGTTTATCGTTTTCAACTATGCTAACTATCCCTACATGAGCGCGCTGTTTGACCAGCTCGACGTGCCGGTGGTCAAATCCAATATGAGCTTCGGCGCGTCTATCAACGGAGGTGCGCTTGAATATGCGCTGACCAGTCTGGATGCGCTTTTCGCACAGCGCCGCAACGCCGTGACCCCGGCGTTTCTGCGCATGGTGCGCGACATCTTCCATTTCAACAAAAACGCGCTGGAGGTTTCGGCAGATCAGTCCCTGACGCTGCGCGATTTTCTGGCAAAGCTGGGTACAGGTGACTGGTTCCGTGACTACTACCTTCTGCCGCTGTCCGGAGCGATCTGGTCCACACCGACCGAAAAGATCATGGATTTTCCGGCACACGCCATGATCCGCTTTTTTGAGAATCACGCGCTGCTCAACACGACCGGGCAGCACCAGTGGTACACGGTCGATGGTGGTTCAACCGAATATGTCCGTCGCCTTGAGGCTGCGATCTGTGATCGGGGTGTCCGCCTTCGCACGGGCGCGCCTGTTAAGGCCGTTTCGCGGATCGGGGGCCAGATCTCGGTGCGTGCCGAAGGTGGCGAAGCCGAGATTTACGATCATGTGATCTTCGGAACTCATTCGGACGACACGCTGCGTCTGCTGGCAGATGCAACACCGGACGAGCAGCAGGCGCTGGGCGCGGTTGCCTACCAGCCGAACGATATCGTGCTGCACGCGGACACGGACATCATGCCAAAACGCCGCAAGACCTGGGCCAGCTGGGTCTACACCGAGGACCGCGATGCGCAGTCTGACCGGATTGACCTGACCTACTGGATGAATTCGCTTCAGCCGATCCCGCAGGATGATCCGCATTTCGTCACCCTGAACACCAAACGGACAATCCGTGAGGAGTTGATTTACGATCAGGTGACCCTGCGCCATCCGGTCTACGATCTGGCCGCCCTTGCAGCACAGGAGAAAGTGCGTGCATTCAACGGTGCGCACAACACCTGGTTCTGCGGCGCCTGGATGAAAAACGGTTTTCACGAGGACGGCCTTTCCAGCGCGGTTGATGTCGTGCGCGCGCTCCGAGCTCAGAATTACGCGAGGCTTGCCGCCGAATGACCGCAACCGTCGATCATATTGCGGGCCTGACCTACCACGGTCGCAAGGGGGCGGTCGCCAACGCCTTCCGTTATTCGGTGGATTATGTGCTGCTGGATGCCGAGGCAAAGGTGCGCACGCCCTGGCTTTTTGGCAGAAACCGCAGGGGGCTGACGTCGCTGCAGGACCGCGACCATGGCGGCGCGCCGGGCCGCGGCCGCGGGGCCACCTGGGTGCGTGATGTGCTGCAGCAGCACCAGATCACCGGCGTCACCACAATTGAGCTTCTGGCACAGCCGCGTCTGCTGGGTCATGTCTTCAACCCGGTCAGTTTCTGGCTTTGCCGTGCATCAGACGGCGCGCTGATCACGGTGATTGCCGAGGTCAGCAACACCTTCGGCGACCGGCACAGTTATCTGTGTCATCACAGCGATCTCAGCGAAATCAAACCCTCTGACACGCTGAAGGCCCGCAAGATATTCCACGTCTCGCCGTTTCAGCCGGTCGAGGGAGGATACACCTTCCGTTTTGACATCACCGCCGAACGCATCGGTATCTGGATCGACTACGCCCGTCCGGATGGTGGGCTGATTGCGACCCTAACCGGCAAGCGGCGCAGCCTGAGCAACCGGATCATCCTCGCCTCTGCACTGCGCCGCCCGTTCGGTTCACGCCGGGTGCTGGCCCTTATTCACTGGCAGGCGCTGAAGCTCTGGCTGCGCGGTGCACTCTACCGCGCCCGCCCTGAGCCGCCCGACAAGGAGGTCTCGCGATAATGCAGACCGCCGAACGCCTCCCCGCTTATTCGGTCTTCGCGGCTCTTCTGTCAGCCGCTGGTTTGCCGATCTATATCCACGCACCAAAGTTCTACGTGGACGAATACGGCGTGTCTCTGGCCGCGCTGGGGGCCGTTCTGTTCGGGCTCAGGCTTCTTGATGTGGTCCAGGACCCGCTGCTGGGCCGGCTCTCCGAATTTCTGCGGGACCGGCGCGGCGTGGCTGTCGCGGGTGGCTGCGCAGTGATCGCGGGGGCAATGCTTCTGCTCTTTGCGATACCGCCGATGATGCCGGCGCTTATCTGGTTCGGCCTGTGTCTGACGCTGGTATTTTCCGCGTTCAGCTTTCTGACCATCAATTTTTACGCGCAGGGCGTGGTCAAAGGTACCGCGATGAAAGGGCAGGGGCATCTGCGTCTAGCCCGCTGGCGTGAAAGCGGTGCGCTGGTTGGCGTCTGTGTAGCGGCGGTCGCACCGGTGGCACTTGGCGCAGTCTTCCCGGCCCCCTTTGCCGGTTTTGCCATCGGGTTTGCCCTGCTGGCCGTGGTGGCTTGGTTTCTGATGAGAAATGAATGGAGCACTGCGGGCCTTGGTCAGTCGACAGGGTTTGGTGCTGTGCTCGCGGATCCGCTGGCGCGGCGTCTGCTGCTGATTGCTCTCGTCAATGCTGCCCCCGTTGCAGTCAGTTCTACACTCTTCCTGTTCTTTGTGGAAAGCCGGCTGGAAGCGCCGGGTTTCGAAGGGCCGCTACTGCTCATTTTCTTTTTGTGCGCAGCACTGGCAGCACCACTCTGGGGGCTCTGGCCGAACGCATCGGTGCCCGCGACGTGTTGCTGCTGGCCATGGTGCTCGCGATCATTTCGTTTGGGTCCGCGCTCACGCTGGGTCCGGGCGACTGGCTGCTCTTTGCCGTGATCTGCGTGGCGTCCGGCGCGGCACTTGGTGCGGACCTGACCCTGCTGCCTGCAATTTTTGCCACCCGGATGGCCCGTATCTCACCCTCTGCATCCGAGGGGTTCGGGCTGTGGTCGTTCGTGTCCAAACTGACCCTGGCGCTTGCCGCCGTATCCCTTTTGCCGCTTCTGGAAAACGCAGGTTTCCGGAGTGGTGCAACCGACAATCCGCCCGAGGCGCTGGCGCTGCTCACATTTCTGTATGCTGCTGTGCCCTGTGTTCTGAAACTGGTCGCCATACTTCTGTTGTCTGTGACCAACCTGAAAGAGGCCTGAGAAATGACCGTCTGGATCTATATCCTCACTGGTGCCCTGCTGGCGCTGGCCCTGTTCTGGCTCAAGGACCTGTTCGCCGGTTTCGCCGCGCAGCGACCGGAAGATTACGAAGATGACCACCCGACCTTTGACATCCGCCAGCACCTGAACGGACCGATCGTCTGTGAAGGCGTGATTTACGGCCCGCTGGGACGTGTCAGCAGCCGCTTTGTCGCGGATTTCGATGCCTCCTGGGAGGGCGATCGGGGGCTGATGAAAGAGCGGTTTGTCTATGATGACGGCAGTGTTCAGAACCGCGAATGGCATCTCGAACTGCGCCCGGACGGGGCGATCGCCGCAACCGCACCGGACGTGGTCGGAGAGGGGCGCGGCCGGCAGTCAGGGTCGACCGTTCTGCTGCGCTACAACATCCGCTTGCCGGAGAATTCGGGCGGGCACGTCCTGAACACCGTGGACTGGATGTATCTGACCCCGAACGGCACCATCATGAACCGGTCCCAGTTCCGTAAATTCGGGATCAAGGTGGCTGAACTGGTGGCAACGATGCGTCCCCGGGAGGCCTGATGCGCGACCTTCAGGACAAACGCTACTGGCTGGTGGGCGCCAGCGACGGGCTCGGTGCGGCACTGGCGCGCCGGATGAGCGCGGCAGGCGTGCATGTGATTGTCTCCGCCCGATCAGAAGACAGCCTGAAAGCGCTGGTGGATGACCTGCCGGGCGAGGGGTCATTTCAGACGGTAGATGTCTCGGATGACGCAAGCGTTGCAGCAGCCGCCGAGGCGGTGGGCGACATCGACGGTGTCGTGTTCCTCGCGGGTGTCTACTGGCCGTTCAGCGCCGCAGAGTGGGATGCCGAAAAGGCGACCGCAATGGCGGACATCAACTTTACCGGGCTGATGCGGGTGATGGGCCAGGTGGTCCCGGCCATGGTCGCGCGCGACAGTGGTCATATCGTCATCACGGGCAGTCTTTCGGGTTTCCGTGGCCTGCCGGGTTCCATTGGTTATACCGCCTCCAAGGCCGGGACGATGTCGCTGGCGGAATGCATGTATGCCGATCTGCGCAAAACCGGTGTTCAGGTCCAGGTGGCCAATCCTGGCTTCATCAAGACGCGCCTGACGGACAAAAACAGCTTCAGAATGCCCTTTCTGATGACGCCAGAAGAGGCGGCGGACTACATGTTCCGCCACATGCAGACCCAGCGTTTCAAGCTGAGTTACCCGCGCCTCTTTTCGTGGCTGTTCCGGGGCAGCCAGCTGTTGCCGGACTGGCTGTATTTCAGGATTTTCTCCTGACGCCTCAGGGCCGCGTCGCGTGCTCGTTGTAAGTGGCGGCGGCACGAGCCCAGACGGGATCATCGGCATCGCCCAGGGTCAGCAGTACAGGCAGCAGCTGTTCGGCATAATCCTCGCTGCTCTCGCGCGGCAGCATCGAGGGCAGGTTATCAATTGCCGTCACATCCAGCACCGGATTATCACAGACCCTCAGCGCGGGGCTTTCCCAGGTTGTTGTGCGGTCATAGACCCGGACCGGTGAAAAATCGCTGTCAGGGTCGCAGGCAATATCACCAATGACACTCAGCCTGCGCGGCGCATCCAGCGCGGTTTCCGGGACAAAAACCGGTGTGCCGGGACGCGCCAGAATGCAGTTGAAAAAGATGTCATGCGCCAGAACTTCCGGGAACGGCCCGCCCTGCGCCGTTTCGGCCATGTCCCAGCGGGTACAGGCAACGCCCATGGCTGTGCAGAGATCGGCAGCACCCCGTCCGACGCGTCCCAGCGCGCCGATGATCAGCGCGTCGGGGCGGTGCGTCCCGGTGGAGATCAGATCCGCCTGCAATTCGGACAACAGATGGGTTGAGCTGTCATATGCGCCCACCGGACCGGCAGAGCGCCCCTTTTGCTGCGCAGCCCAGCACTTCAGCGCAACGGCAGCGCCTGCATAGCCCGCCCAGTATCCGAAAGCGGCAACGCGCGCGCCTTTGTCGTCCGTCAGGTATTCCAGGTCCAGCAGGGTGCCACCCCCAGCTTTGAACCGCCTGAGCAGGCGCAGCCCTGCAGGCTGTCCCTTGAACGCGTGGCCGAACATAATGTGGCGGTGCGGCAGGGGGGAGCCCTCGTCGGGCAGTTCCTTGAGGCCGAACACCACCGCATCGGCGGGGGCGTCGGGCCAGCTGCTGGTCTCTGCCATGTCGCACCCGGTCTGAGCGTAAGCGTCATCAGGGATGACCCTGGTCGGGCTGCGCTCGACTGTGACTTTCAGACCGGCACGCAGGAGCTTTTCGACACCGGCTGGTGTCACGCCGACCCGGGTTTCATTGTCCCGCTGTTCCGCGCGGACCCACAGATGCGTCATGATCAGATCAGCCCTTTTGCGGCAACGGCCCGCACAGAGGCGCGTGACCTCATCCGTTCGATGAAGGCAGCGATACCCGGAAAGCCATCAAGCGAAACACCATCGCTCTCCAGCCAGCTGCAGACCACAAAGGCGTAGATATCCGCCAGCGAGAAGGTATCACCCAGAACCCAATCCCCCTGCAGGCAGTCTTTCTGGAAAAACGCCGCGCTGGCGGCCATTGTTTCCGGCACCATCGCGGTCATGTCGGCAAAGCTTTCGGGTTTGCGCGCCCATCTGTGTCCCCGCCGGTTGTGGGCGTGATTCACATGCATGGTGGAGGCCATGTAATACATCACGCTGCGCATCTGAGCGGCGGCAACCGGATCCGCCGGGACCAGACCGGCATCGGGCGCGCATGCCGCGATATATTCCAGAATAGCGCCGGTTTCTGTGAGCAGCGTGCCATCGTCTGTTGCAAGAAGCGGCACGCGGCCTTTGGGATTAAGCTTCAGATAGCTTTCAGAATGCTGCTCGCCCCCTGCCGTGTCGACCGGGACCAGTTCGTGCGCGAGGCCGGCTTCTTCGAGCGCAATTGCGGCGGCGACAGAGATGGTTCGGGGGGCGTACCACAGACGCATGGTCAGATCCTTTCAAACGTGGGTGCGGGCATGATGGCGCCCGGGGTCTTCCAGATGAGGAATGGCATTGAACATCACCGGCGAGAGCCTGCCGCCAATGGGAAAAAGCTGGTGCTGGGAGGTGTTGTAAATGGCCAGCGCCATATGCGCCATGGCCCCCACATCAAGCCCGAGCACCTGGCGCATAACCATCGAGATCAGCCCCCCGGACGTGACCACCAGGGCGGGACCGTCGCCCGCAGCGATCTCGGCCAGGGCTGTCCCGACCCTGTTTTCAAAGTCAGAGAAACGCTCCGGTGCCGCGCTGATTTCATCGTTCTGCCACGCCGTGAAAAGCTGTGGCAGATGCGCGGTAAACGCGGCCTGATCCATGGGAAACGGGACGCCATGCTCCTTCTCCATTGCGCTCGCAAGGGTCAGGTATTCCAGTTCATTCAGCCGCGGATCACGCACTGCCTCCAGCCCGGTATCCATAGAGGCCGCCGTTTCAACATGCCGCCGGAGCGTTCCCGTATAGAGCCGCACATGGTGCTGCTGGTGGCGCCGCATATGATCGCCCAGCCAGGCCGCCTGCTGGTGGCCGAGCGGGCTGAGCCGGTCGTAACTCGCCTCATCCGTGGCACCGGAATTGGCCTGGCCGTGACGTATCAGTGTGATCTGGGACATGAATACCTGTGTTTTGCCTCCTTAGTAGGGGAGAGACCGGCGGCTGAAAAGGTGTTCCGGCCCGTGCTCGGCTGTTTCCGTCGGTCGGGTCGCGCGGGGCGCATTTGTGCCGCGGATTTCGCATGGGAAACACATCTGCCGGGATTCAGGGCGGATATGTCGGGATTGACCCTCCCGCGGGCTGTACCTGCGCGGTATGCTCGCCGCAACGAGGCTGGAGGTGTGCGCAATGGCGGACGGTGTAAAGTTTACCCTGGACGGAGAAGAAGTGACGGCGGAAGCCGGCATGACGATCTGGGAAGTGGCGAACGGGCGTGGTCTGGTGATCCCGCATCTGTGCCACAAGCCAGCTCCGGGGTACCGGCCAGACGGCAACTGTCGCGCCTGTATGGTCGAGATAGAGGGCGAGCGTACGCTTGCAGCCTCCTGCATCCGCGAGCCTTCTGAAGGGATGATTGTAACGACCAACTCCGCGCGCGCCGAAAACGCCCGCAAAATGGTTGTTGAGATGCTTGTCGCGGACCAGCCGGAACGGGACGAAGCCCACGATAAATCCAGCCACCTTTGGGACATGGCCGAGCTGAACGGCGTAAGCGAAAGCCGGTTTCCCAAACTGGAAGAGGGCCGGATTCCGCTGCTCGACGACAGCCATGTGGCGATGTCGGTCAATCTGGATGCCTGTATCCAGTGCGGCCTCTGCGTACGTGCCTGCCGCGAGGTTCAGGTCAACGATGTGATCGGTATGTCCGGGCGCGGGCATGATGCGTACCCGACCTTCGATATGGCCGATCCGATGGGGGCGTCGACCTGCGTTGCCTGCGGTGAATGTGTGCAGGCCTGCCCGACGGGTGCGCTGATGCCTGCATCGGTAACACCAGGTGCCGGCGCAGGCGACAGCCGCGACTACGACGAAGAAGTCGAGAGTGTCTGCGCTTTCTGCGGTGTCGGCTGTCAGATTTCGATCAAGGTCAAGGACGGCAAAGTTAAATACGTCGAAGGGATCAACGGGCCCGCAAACGAGGGGCGCCTTTGCGTCAAGGGCCGCTTTGGCTACGACTACATTCATCACCAGCACCGCCTGACAAAACCGCTGATCCGCCGCGAGGATGCACCGGAAAAGGGTCTGAACGTGGACCCGGCCAACTGGCAGACGCATTTCCGCGAAGCAACCTGGGACGAGGCGCTGGACGTAGCAGCCGCCGGCCTGAAAGGCCGCGGTCGCGAAGTGGCGGGCTTTGGCTCTGCCAAATGCACCAACGAGGAAGCTTACCTCTTCCAGAAGTTCATCCGGCAGGGGTTCGGACACAACAACGTGGATCACTGCACCCGCCTGTGCCACGCTTCTTCTGTTGCCGCGCTGATGGAGAACGTAGGCTCCGGTGCGGTCACTGCGACGTTCAACGAGATTGAGAACGCAGATGTGGCGATTGTGATCGGAGCCAACCCGATCGAAAACCACCCTGTCGCCGCGACGTTCTTTAAGCAGTTCACCAAGCGGGGCGGTAAACTCATTGTCATGGACCCGCGTGGTCAGGCGCTGCGCCGCTTTGCCAGCCACATGCTGCAGTTCCGCCCCGGCGCGGATGTTTCGATGCTGAACGCGATCATGCATGTGATCGTCGAGGAAGGGCTCTACGACGAGCAGTATATCAGCGCCTACACCGAGAACTGGGACGCCGAGAAAGAGCATCTTGCGGATTTCTCACCCGAAGCCATGAGCGAGATCTGCGGCATCGATGCGGAAACCCTGCGCGTGGTGGCCCGTGAGTTTGCGGGTGCGAAGTCCGCTATGATTTTCTGGGGCATGGGTGTGAGCCAGCACATTCACGGCACGGACAATTCCCGCTGCCTGATCAGCCTCGCACTGATGTGTGGCCATGTCGGGCGGCCCGGTACCGGGCTTCATCCGCTGCGGGGCCAGAACAACGTGCAGGGGGCTTCGGACGCGGGCCTGATCCCGATGTTCCTGCCGGATTATCAGACGGTCACCGATGATGGTGTGCGTTCCGCCTTTACCGAAGTCTGGGGCAGCGGTGATTTCTCGAACGAGAAAGGTTTGACGGTCACCGAGATCATGGACGATGTGCACGCCGGCAATATCAAAGCAATGTATGTGCTGGGCGAAAACCCCGCAATGTCCGACCCCGATGTCGAACACGCCCGCGATGCGCTGGCGAAGCTGGATCACCTGGTCGTCCAGGACATTTTCATCACGGAAACCGCGAACTATGCGGATGTGATCCTGCCGGCGTCGGCGCTTTATGAAAAGTCCGGAACGGTGTCCAACACCAATCGTCAGGTGCAGATGGTGCGGCCCGCGGTGGCACCGCCTGGCGAGGCGCGCGAAGACTGGTGGATTGAGGTGGAGCTGGCGAAACGCTGTGGGCTCAACTGGACCTACACGCACCCCAGTGACGTCTTCGCCGAGATGGCGGTCAACATGCGCAGTCTCGACAATATCACCTGGGACCGGCTGCAGGGTACGGCCGTTACCTATCCGTCGCTCTCGCCTGAAGATCCGGGTCAGGCCGTTGTCTTCGGCGATGGCTTCCCGCGCCCGGAGGGCCGTGCGCGCTTTACACCTGCCTCGGTAATCGCACCCGACGATGTACCGGACGCCGAATACCCGATGATCATGACCACCGGCCGCCAGCTTGAACACTGGCATACCGGGTCCATGACCCGGCGGTCCTCTGTGCTGGACGGGCTGGAGCCGGAGGCCAACTGCTCGCTGCATCCGTCTACGCTGCGCAAACTTGGGGTTGCCCCCGGCGGCCATGTCACCCTGACGACAAAACGGGGCAGCATCACGATTATGGCGCGCGAGGACCGTGCCGTTGCCCCTGATATGGTCTTTGTACCGTTCGCCTATGTCGAGGCGGCGGCGAACATTCTGACCAACTCCGCGATTGACCCCTTCGGAAAGATCCCTGAGTTCAAATTCTCTGCCGTGCGGGTCGAGAAAGCGGAAAAACAGGTCGCCGCGGAATAGCAGGACCGCGACGCCTCATGTACAGAGCTGACCCGGTTCCACCAGTTCGAAGCCGGTAATCTCGAATTCGTACATGCCGTTCCGGTCGGGCCTTTCCGCGCGGGCAATAAGCTTGCCTTCCGCGTTCTGGAAAACGGCGTGTGTGGTATGCAGTGCGCGGTAGCAATGTGTGCCGTCCGGGTAATAGTATTTGATCATTCTGGGTTCCTCCTGCACTCTTCTGGTTCAATTCTGCTGACAGGAACTGGCGGTAACTGCGCGCCGTGACGTACATATGCTGAACCCCGAAAGATTTCTGGCTGACCTCCACCATCTGCGGAGCTTCGGCGCCAGCGGTGTCGGCAAAGGTGTTGTGCGGCCTGCCTATTCCGACGCGGACGTCGCGGCCCGCACCTGGCTTGCCGGGCGCATGCGCGATGCGGGTCTGCGGGTTGCCTGCGATGAAATGGGAAATCTCTTCGGTCTCGCGGACGGGCCATCGCTGTTGCTGGGGTCGCACAGTGACAGCCAGCCCGAAGGCGGATGGCTCGACGGAGCGCTGGGGGTGATCTCTGCGCTCGAAGTTGCGCGGGCCGCAAAGGAAAGTGGTGGCCCGCCGGTCTCTGTCGTCTCGTTCCAGGACGAGGAGGGCCGTTTTGGCGTGACCACCGGCAGCGCGGTCTGGTCCGGTCAGCTCAGTCTGGCGGACGCGGACGGGTTGCAGGATCACAGCGGTATGCCGCTGGCAGAGGCGCGCGGTGCGATGCGGCATCTGGTGACCGGCCCGGTGGACTCTGCGCAGTTCCGCGGGTTTATCGAGATGCATATCGAGCAGGGCCCGGCGCTTGACACAGCAGGCGAACAGATCGGGGTGGTCACGGATATTGTCGGCATCCGCGATATGAATATCACCTTCACCGGCCAGCAGAACCATGCCGGAACGACGCCGATGCACCTGCGCCAGGATGCGTTCCAGGCTGTGTCTGCGTTCAACACCACGCTGAACTACCGGTTCCGCAATGTTGTTACGCCGCAGACGGTCTGGACCATCGGACATATCAGCCTGCACCCCAATGCATCGTCCATTGTGCCCGGCCGCGCCGTGTTCTCCATGCAATGGCGGGATGCAGATCAGGATCGTCTGGCGCGGATGGAAGAGATTATCCGTGACACCGCGCAGGCCACCGCCGGTGACCTTGGCATGCAGGTGTCGTTTGGCCGGTTGCTCGGGCTTGATCCTGTTGCAATGGACAGCACGCTGCGTGGTGCACTGGAACAGGCCGCGGGAACAGTTGCGCCGGACCGCTGGCGCAGAATGCCGTCAGGTGCGCTGCATGATGCGACGAATGTTTCGCGCCTGATGCCTGTTGCGATGCTCTTCGTGCCGTCGATCGGGGGAATCAGTCATGCCTTTGAGGAAGACACCGCAGAAGTGGATCTGGTGGCCGGTCTGCGCGTGCTGGATGCCGCCGTTCGGAATTCCGCTGGTGGGACCCGGGGCTAACACATTGTTTTAAAAATGCGCTGTGATCTGATGGATCCGGTATTTTTTAATTGAACGGGCGTTAAATAAATTTCGCCGCTCTACTGGACAGACAGCGTTTCACGCGCCAAACTCCCTGGCAGGAAGAGAGGTTTGCGCGTGCTGACTGCGCTGGCCTGTCTTTACGGTGAGATCCGCAAAAATGGGCCGCCAGGGAGGACAAGAAGTGCAGCAAACAGCCGGCAAGCCGGGTGGGATCGGGTCTGTTCCTGCTCTTTTGCGCCGAAACGCTGAGGCGTTTCAGGCCGCACCCGCCTATCGTGAAAAAGAATACGGCATCTGGCAGTCGTGGACCTGGGCGGAAACGCTTGAAGAGGTCGAGGCGCTGGCGCTCGGGATGATCGACCTCGGCGTGGCCGAAGGGGATTTCGTTGCCATCATCGGACGGAACCGGCCACGCCTGTACTGGTCGATGGTCGCGGCGCAGATGTGCGGCGCCATTCCGGTGCCGCTCTATCAGGATGCCGTGGCCGAAGAGATGGCTTACGTGTTGGGGCATTGCGGCGCGCGTTTTGTCATCGCCGGCGATCAGGAGCAGGTGGACAAGGTGATCGAAGTGCAGGCCGAGCTGCCGCAGTTCGAGCAGATGATCTATCTCGATCCGCGCGGGCTGCGCAAATACGACCATTCCAAACTGCACCAGTACACCCATGTGCAGGACGCGGGCAGGGCCAAGCGCGATGAGCTGCGGCCCGAGATCAGCCGTCGCGAGGAAAAGCTGGAATACAACAGCACCTGCGTGATGCTTTACACGTCCGGGACGACGGGCAAGCCCAAGGGCGTGGTGCTGAGCAACCGTAATGTGATCGAGACGTCGCGCTCGTCCTCGGAATTCGACGACCTGCGTCAGACGGATGATATTCTGGCCTATCTGCCGATGGCTTGGGTGGGTGATTTCATCTTTTCCGTGGGGCAGGCCATGTGGACAGGTTTCTGTACGAACTGTCCGGAAAGCGCCGACACGATGCACACGGACCTGCGCGAGATCGGGCCGACCTATTATTTCGCGCCACCGCGCGTTTTCGAGACGCAGCTGACAAATGTGATGATCCGGATGGAAGATGCCGGACGGTTCAAACGCTGGCTGTTTGACGTCTGCATGGCCCAGGCGCGCAAGGTGGGCGCGGACATCCTGGACGGCAATCCGGTCAGCCAGTGGGACCGTTTCAAGTATAACCTCGGTGAGCTGTTCATCTATGGGCCGCTGAAAAATACGCTTGGCTTCAGCCGGGTGCGGGTCGGCTATACCGCCGGTGAGGCCATCGGGCCGGAGATCTTTGATTTCTACCGGTCGCTGGGGATCAACCTGAAACAGCTTTATGGTCAGACCGAGGCGACCGTGTTCATCACTGCGCAGCCCGATGGCGAGGTGCGCAGCGACACGGTGGGGGTAACCTGCCCGGGCGTGGAACTGAAGATCGCAGAGAACGGCGAGGTTTTTTATCGCTCGCCGGGTGTATTTGTGGAGTACTACAAAAACGCAGAGAGCACGGCAGACACCAAGGACCCCGAAGGCTGGGTTGCGACGGGGGACGCCGGGTTCATCGAGGAAGGCTCCGGCCATCTGCGGATCATCGACCGCGCCAAGGACGTCGGCCAGATGGCGGATGGGTCGCTCTTTGCGCCCAAGTATGTTGAAAACAAACTGAAATTCTTCCCCAATATTCTCGAGGCTGTGGTTTTCGGGAACGGGCGCGATGAATGCACGGCGTTCATCAATATTGACCTGACGGCGGTGGGCAACTGGGCGGAGCGCAACAACATCGGTTATGCGTCCTATCAGGAACTGGCGCGCCACCCGCAAGTTATGGATACCATCCAGGCCCATGTTGAGGAGGTAAACGCCTCTGTAGCGCAGGACGAAATGCTGTCGGGATGCCAGGTGCACCGGTTTGTCGTGCTGCACAAAGAGCTTGATGCAGATGACGGAGAGCTGACGCGGACCCGCAAGGTGCGCCGGCGGATCATTGAAGAGAAATACGATGATATTATCGCAGCACTTTATGATGGCTCGGCAGAGGTCAGTACGGTCACGGAAGTGACTTATGAGGACGGTCGCAAGGGGTCGATTTCAGCGACGCTGGAAGTGCGAAGTGCAAAGGTGGTCCCGGTGGGGACACGGATGGCCGCGGAATGAGGTCGATGATCCAGTCCGGCGGCAGGTCTGCGGCCTGTTCAGATAAAGCGGTCCCGCCGGTCGTATACGCTGCGGACGGCCTGGCCGATGCGGAAACGGGTCGAAAACCCGCGCAGGGCAATGTCGATATCGCGGATAGCTTCCGCGCGGCTGAGACCACGGCGGCGGCGTCTGGTGGCCATGGACACGAGACAGTTACTTTCCCAGTCTGTCTGCATGGTGCTGTTCCTTCTGGCTGCTCCCGTCACCACCATAGGCAGATGAGTGTTAATATTTCGCGCAGGCTGCGCGCGCAGGGGGCGGATATGCTTGATCAGTCCGAAGGATACACCACAGCCGACGGCCGCAAAATCGGCGGCGTCGTGATGGAGATGCGCAATATTACCCTTAGATTCGGGGGGTTGAGGCGATCAAGGATATCTCCTTTGATATCCGCGAGGGCGAGATCCGGGCGATCATCGGACCTAACGGGGCGGGCAAATCCTCGATGCTCAACGTCATCTCGGGCTTTTACGTCCCGCAGGAGGGTGAAGTCTGGTACAAGGGTGCGCCGCGCCCCGCGATGAAGCCCTATCAGGTGGCGCGTCAGGGCATTGCGCGAACCTTTCAGAACATCGCGCTGTTCGAGGGCATGTCAGTGCTTGACAACGTAATGACCGGGCGGCTGACCCAGATGAAAACCGGGCTGTGGCGCCAGGCGCTGTGGAAAGGTGCGGCTGAGGCCGAAGAGACAGAGAACCGGGAAGTCGCTGAAAAGATTATTGATTTTCTGGAAATTCAGGCGATCCGCAAGACGCCTGTGTCGCGCCTGCCGTATGGTCTGAAAAAGCGGGTGGAACTGGCGCGGGCGCTGGCCGCCGAGCCGTCCCTGTTGTTGCTGGACGAGCCGATGGCGGGCATGAACGTCGAGGAAAAAGAGGACATGAGCCGCTTTATCCTGGATGTGAATGACGAGTTCGGCACGACCATTGCGCTGATCGAGCACGACATGGGGGTGGTCATGGACCTCAGCGACCGCGTGGTCGTGATGGATTACGGCAAAAAGATCGGCGACGGGACGCCCGATGAAGTCCGCAATAATCAGGACGTGATCGACGCCTATCTGGGGGTCTCACATGACTGATTTCAGGGCGTCGGTGGGGCGTCGGTATCACGTCGGTTTAACGTCGGTATTACGTCGGTGCGTGGCGGTCGGTGTGGTTACCTTTGGTTTGTTTTTGCCGATACAAGCGCTTGCAGATCATAAACCCGCACCTGTCGTATTTGTACGCGCGTTGGAAAACTGCTTGAGCTTTTACGAGACGCGTGACTTTGGCGTCTTCGAGGACTGGGTGGTTTTGCGGGAGCTGAAACGATCTTGCGACAGCTGCACCACACTCTTTGGAACCCTGCAAGACCCGGAGACGGAGTTTGTTGTTCAGGTTGAATTAACGGACAAGGGCAGAAACACTGGCGTTGCTTGTCAGTCGGACGACCGGAAATTCGGCCCCGCCAGAAACGAAAAGGCATCTTTTGCAATAAACGAGTGGTTGCATTTGAACCTCGCAGGAAACAGGTTGCGGATCATTCCCGAAAACGAAAGACGATTTCCTCAGGAAATCTTCAGAAGTTGTTTTCACTCAGAACGTCCGTTGGCGCTCTCAATTATTCCCAGACGAGACGATTTCCGTTTTTCCATGCAAAGCGGAAAGCCGACGGGCATGAACCCTGATATTCCAGCATGTGCGGAGAGTCCCGATGCCTGAACAGTTTCTCTGGACCATTGAAGTGTTTCTCAACGGGCTGATGGCCGGGGTGCTTTATGCGCTTGTGGCGCTGGGGTTCGTGCTGATCTACAAGGCCAGCGGTATTTTCAACTTTGCCCAGGGCGTGATGGCGCTTTTTGCGGCGATGACGCTCTATGGGATCATGAACGGGCAGGTGCCGTTTGCGCATCTGATCAACGCGGTGTTCGGCACCGAGGTGCATTATTTCGGCTGGAACCTGCCCGCGGTGCTGTCGATCCTTCTGACCATGGCGGCGATGGTGCTGCTGGCCTGGCTCGTGCAGCGGTTCATCTTCCGTTACCTCGTGGGGCAGGAGCCCATCATCCTGTTCATGGCAACCATCGGCCTCGCGTATTTCCTGGAAGGGGTCGGAGACCTCATGTGGGGGTCCGACATCAAGACGCTGGAGGTCGGGCTGCCGCAGGGCATCAACCTGTGGATTGACGAGACCACTTATAACGCTTTCGGCTACGGGTTCTTCATCGACAACCTGGATATCGTGGCGAGCATCGTGGCCGCGCTGCTGGTGGCGGGGCTGGTGATTTTCGCGCAATACACCAAACAGGGCCGTGCCATGCGCGCGGTGGCCGATGACCACCAGGCGGCGCTGTCGGTGGGTGTGTCGCTGAACTTTATCTGGATCCTGGTGTGGTCGCTGGCAGGGTTTGTCGCCCTGGTCGCCGGCATCATGTGGGGCGCGAAATCAGGTGTGCAGTTCTCGCTGTCGCTGATTGCGCTCAAGGCGCTGCCGGTGCTGATGCTGGGCGGGTTCACGTCGATCCCCGGGGCGATTGTCGGCGGGCTGATCATCGGCGTGGGCGAGAAGCTGTTCGAGTTCCTGATCGGTGCGCCCTATCTGGGCGGCGCCACAGAGAACTGGTTTGCCTATATGCTGGCACTGGTCTTTCTGGTGTTCCGCCCGCAGGGGCTTTTCGGGGAGAAGATCATTGAACGTGTTTAGCGCGGATCAGTCTTCGGGCGCGACCAGCAGCGTTACGCTGAGCGCGGCCAGGATCGTCACGCCCAGCGTGAGTGCCAGGTTGAGGTCCGGCAGGAAGAGCAGGGTGAAGCCGATGCAGAGGGTCATGACCGCAAGGCAGACCACGATGCTGAGCACCAGGGCAGAGGAGCCTGTTTGTACGGGTCTGTGTTCTTCGGGAGTGGGCGTGCCGGTGAATTCCGTCTCCGCGACTTCGATACTGTCGAGAAGTGCCGCGCGTTTGGTCAGGAACTGCGCATGTGTCAGTTCTCCGCGCTCCAGGCGTGCCTCAAGGCCCCTTATTTCGTTCAGTACTGCCGTCACTCATCCCACTCCGGTTCGTGGGGACAGGTGTGCCGGAGCAAATGGGGCAGAATTGGGAAATCATGTGATTTCCTGTGAAATGGTTAATGCGGGGCGCTGCCCCGCACCCCGGGATATTTCGGGCCAGAAGAAACATGGGGCCGCAGTGGGCCCCGGCGGGAGGGCGTAAGACATGCTGTATCGTGAGGCCGGTGATTTCAGCACCACCTATCCCCAGGACAGTCAGACCTTCCCGATAAGGTTTGACCGCTGGCGGTATTATGCGGTGCTGTTTGTGGCGGTGTTTGTCATTCCGTTCATGATCAATGACTACTGGGTCAATTCGATTTTCATGCCGTTTCTGATCTATTCGATTGCGGCGATCGGGCTGAACATTCTGGTGGGATACTGTGGTCAGGTGAGCCTGGGGACGGGCGGGTTTATGGCGGTGGGCGCCTATGCCTGTTACAAGCTGATGACCGCCTTTCCGGAGGTGAGCATGTTTATTCATGTGATCCTGGCGGGCGGGATCACGGCGGCGGTGGGTGTGCTGTTTGGTCTGCCCTCTCTGCGGATCAAGGGGTTTTATCTGGCGGTGGCGACGCTGGCCGCGCAGTTTTTCCTGGTGTGGATGTTCAACCGGGTGTCCTGGTTCTACAACTATTCGGCTTCGGGTCAGATCAACGCGCCCGAGCGGGACACATTCGGCATTCTGATCACCGGGCCGAACACTGAAGCCTGGGCCACCTATCTGTTCTGTCTGATCTTCACGATTGCCAGTGCGGTCATTGCGCGCAACCTGACGCGCGGGTCTGTGGGGCGTGAGTGGATGGCGATCCGGGACATGGACATTGCCGCCGAGATCATCGGGGTGAACCCGCTGCGTGCCAAGCTCACGGCCTTTGCGGTGAGTTCTTTCTTTGTGGGCATTTCGGGTGCGCTGTTCTTTGCGGTCTATCTGGGCGCTGTGGAAGTGGGTGAGGCCTTTGGCATCACCAAGTCGTTCCTGGTGCTCTTTATGATCATCATCGGCGGGCTGGGGTCGATTTTCGGCTCTTTTGCGGGGGCGGCGTTTCTGGTGCTGCTGCCGGTTCTGTTGAAGATCATCGGCGTCGACTGGCTGGGCTGGCCCACGGATATTGTGGCGCACCTCAATCTGGTTATCGTGGGCGGACTGATTGTGATCTTTCTGATCGTGGAGCCGCACGGGCTGGCGCAGCTGTGGCGGCTGGCGAAAGAGAAATTGAGACTGTGGCCCTTCCCGCACTAGGGCGGGCCGCGAAACGACAGGCGGGAAAATACCCGCCGGAACAAGCCGGAAAACCGGCACTATCGGATGTAACCCAAGGGAGGATTTACCGATGAAATACAAGTTAGGCACAATGGCCGTTGCGGGTCTGATGGCGGCAAGCCCGGTGATGGCGGACCTGGTGTTCCCGTCGCTGAGCTATCGCACAGGTCCCTATGCGGCGGGTGGCATCCCGTTTGCGGATGGCTATGCGGATTACTTCACGCTGCTCAATGAGCGCGATGGTGGCATCGGCGGCGTGATGACCCGCGTTCTGGAATGTGAAACCGGGTACAACACCGAAAAAGGTGTGGAATGCTATGAGAGCACCAAGGGTGAAGGCGCGCTGGTTTATCAGCCGCTCAGCACCGGTATCACGTATCAGCTGATCCCCAAAGCGACAGCGGATGACATCCCGATCCACTCGATGGGCTATGGCCGGACGTCGGCCGCGAACGGTGATGTGTTCAGCCACGTCTTCAACTATCCGGCCAACTACTGGAATGGCGCGTCGGCGGCGGTGAACCATATTCTGGACATGAACAACGGTGACATCTCCGGCAAGAAAATCGCGCTGGTCTATCACAACTCCGCCTATGGTAAGGAGCCGATCCGGACGCTGGAGAAGCTGAGCGAGAAGCATGGTTTTGAGCTGACACTGCTGGCGGTGGATCACCCGGGCCAGGAGCAGAAGTCGCAGTGGCTGCAGATCCGCCGTGAAAAGCCGGACAATGTGATCATGTACGGCTGGGGCGTGATGAACCAGGTGGCCGTTCAGGAAGCCGCGAACATCCGTTTCCCGATGGAGAACTTCATCGGTATCTGGTGGTCCGGTGCCGAGATCGACGTGACCCCGGCGGGCGACAAGGCCAATGGCTACAAAGCGCTGGCGCTGACGGCTGTGGGCGATGACTTCCCGCTTTACGACGATCTGCAGAAATACGTTGTGGACACGGGCAAAGCCGCCGGTGCGGGCGATCAGCTGGGTACCGTGCCTTACAACCGCGGGATCTATGCAGCGATGCTGGCGGCTGAGGCCGTGAAAAAGGCGCAGGAGATCCACGGCGTCGCAGACATCACCAGCGGTCAGATGCGCGACGGCATGGAAGCTCTGGAAATTACCGAGGACGTGATGGTCGCGGCAGGTCTGCCGAACTTTGGTCCGACCTTCTCGGTGTCCTGCGAAAACCACGGTGGTGAGGGCATGGTTGCCGTCACGCAGTGGGATGCCGGTGCAGGCGAGTTCGTGAAAATCGCGGATTTTGCGCCGACCGACATGAGCGTCATCCAGCCGCTGATCGACGAGGACTCTGCCGCGTTCAAGGCAGAGAACAACATCGCAAGCAACTGCAACTGATCGCAGTTACCTCCGGCGGCGGCACATGCTGTCGCCGGAGACATGAGTTATTTCGGGAAGGGTAAACCCCATGCTGGACGCGCAACATCAGGCAGAGGCCGCCGCCGAAACGGTGCTGGAGGTCAACAACATCGAGGTGATCTATAATCACGTGATCCTCGTGCTGAAGGGTGTTTCGCTGAATGTCCCCAAGGGCGGCATCACCGCCTTGCTGGGCGGCAACGGCGCGGGCAAGACAACGACACTCAAAGCCATTTCCGGGCTGCTGGCCTCGGAGCGGGGCGAGGTGACCAAGGGGTCTGTGCGGTACCGGGGCCAGGAAATCCATCACGCCGATCCGGCGGAAACGGTTCGCGCAGGTGTGGTTCAGGTGATGGAGGGCCGTCACTGTTTCGAGCACCTGACGGTAGAGGAAAACCTGCTGACGGGCGCCTATACGCGCAAGGATGGCCATGCCGCCATCCAGCAGGACCTTGAGATGGTCTATACCTATTTCCCGCGCCTGAAAGAGCGGCGCAAAAGCCAGGCGGGGTATACCAGCGGTGGCGAGCAGCAGATGACGGCGATTGGTCGTGCGCTGATGTCGCGGCCCGAGACTGTGTTGCTGGATGAGCCGTCTATGGGGCTGGCCCCGCAGCTGGTGGAGCAGATTTTCGAGATCGTGAAGTCGATTAACGAAGAGCAGGGCGTGACAATTCTGCTGGCTGAGCAGAACACCAACGTAGCGCTGCGGTTTGCGCATTACGGCTACATCCTGGAATCGGGGCGCGTGGTGATGGACGGCCCTGCCGCAGAGCTGCGCGAGAACCCGGATGTGAAGGAATTCTATCTCGGCATGTCCGAAGAGGGGCGCAAGTCCTTCCGCGATGTACGCAGCTATCGCCGCCGCAAGCGGTGGTTGAGCTGAAGTGTCAGCCTGGACAGACTGGATTCAGACTGCGGCGGTGTTGTGCGGTCTTGGGCTGGCTGTAAACGAGCTTTTTCTGAGAGAAGATCTGTCTGTCCGTGAACAGAAGCGCGCAGTTCTGCATTTTGTCGAGCAGTCCGGTTCTGAGACGGTGATTTCAGGGGCAACCGAATTACTGACAGCTGCTGCCCGGTCGTCGGCTCTGATACCTGCGGAGGCCAGAAGCGAGACCCACCTGACGCAGACAATTATCCGGTTGACGCCATACACACAGTACCTCGAAAGCTTTGCATTCTGTTATGATGAGGGCCTGTGTGACAAAGAGACCAGCCGCGCTTTTGTGTGCGACAAGATCTGGCCCTATGAAACGATGATGGAAACAATTCTTGCAGGTTATCCAGTGCTGCTGGCAGAAAAACTGAAGGCCGACAGGCCTCTGCGTGAAACAATACTCTGGTCTGACTGTGAGGCGGAAGGCGGAAAGACATGACATTTTTTGACGACCTGGAGACCCGTAGTGCGGATGCGCGCGAGGCGGCACAGCTGGAAGCTCTGCGCGGGCAGGTGGCGGCGGTTCATGCGGCGCAGGACAACTGTCTGCCCAACGATGTGGCGCTGAATGCACTGAGCGATCTGGTATCGCTGCCGGTGCTGCGCAAATCCGCGCTGGCGTCCTGGCAGAAGGAAAAGCCGCCCTTTGGTGGTATTCCGGTGCAGAACGTGGCGCATGTGTTTCAGTCGCCCGGGCCGATCTATGAGCCCGGTGGTGTGACGCACAACTGGTGGCGTCTGGGGCGGTTTCTGCATGCGCTGGGGATCGGTTCGGATGACATTGTGCAGAATTGTTTCGGCTATCACCTGACCCCGGCGGGTATGATTTTCGAGAACGGTGCACGGGCGGTGGGGGCGGCTGTGCTGCCGGCGGGCACGGGCCAGACCGAACTGCAGGTGCAGGCGGCGGCGGATGTGGGCACCACGGCCTATGCGGGCACGCCCGATTACCTGAAGGTGATCCTCGATAAGGCCGCCGAGATGGGGGTTTCCTTAGGCATCACAAAGGCGGCTGTCAGTGGTGGCGCGCTCTTCCCGGCGATGCGGCAGGATTATGCGGACCGGGGGATCACCTGTCTGCAATGCTATGCGACCGCCGATCTGGGCAACATCGCCTATGAGAGCCCCGCGATGGAGGGGATGATCGTCGATGAGGGCGTGATCGTGGAGATCGTGACCCCGGGCACGGGCGATCCGGTCCCGGCGGGCGAGGTGGGCGAGGTGGTGGTCACATCGCTGAACCCGGATTATCCGCTCATTCGTTTTGCCACCGGTGATCTCTCTGCGGTGCTGCCGGGAGAGAGTTCCTGCGGGCGGACAAACATGCGGATCAAAGGCTGGATGGGCCGCGCGGATCAGACCACCAAGATCAAGGGCATGTTTGTGCGCCCCGAACAGGTGGCGGCGCTGGTGGCGCGCCATCCGGAAGTCGAACGCGCGCGGGTGATTGCGGGCCGGGACGGTGCGCAGGACACGATGACGGTCAGGCTGGAGGCGGCGGGCGGTGATCCGGCTGCCTATGCGGACAGCGTGGCTGCGGTGCTGAAGATGAAGGGCGTTATTGAAGTGGTCGCGCCCGGCAGTCTGCCGCGCGACGGCGTCGTGATCGAAGACCAGCGGTCCTACGACTGAGGTGACGGAACAGGGGCACCTGCTGTTTGATGCCGATGCGGTTGCAGCGGCCGGTAAGGTTGCCGTGCTGGTGCCCGGCGCGCATGCGGCTGTTTCCATTTTCGACCCGGCGGAAGCCTGGACGCGGGAAGGCTATGCGCTGGTGCGTTACCGCTTTCCGGGGCTCGACGGGCGCCCGGTGCACCCCGCGCTCGATATTGCAGAGGCTGCGCGCGAGATCGCGGATTTTGCAGCCCGGTATCCGGACAAAGAGCTGAGATTGCTGGGATATTCGACCGGTGGGGCGATTGTCCTGGACGCCGCCGCCCTGATCGTCGGGGACCTGCGCGTGGCGCTGATGTCGTCAGCGGTTGAGCGGGGCGGCGGGTTGCAGACCGGCCTGCGCGGGGCGGTTGATGTGGCCGGTGCGGCGCTGCGGGCGCGGTCGGTGGATGTGCGCAAGGTCTGGCTGGAGTACTACCGCACGCTGCTCTTTGGGCGCGCGGACCGGGATAACCCTGCCGCAACGCGCTATATCGACGACCGCCTCGACGAGATCGTGATGCCGGATGAAGGCAAACCCCGCGCCCATACGGATGACCTGCGCCGGTGGACCCTGCCGGACCTCACGGGCTTTGATGCGGCAGCAAACAGCCACCTGTTTGTGGGCCTTGAGGACCCGGTGTTTTCGCTGGCACAGACGCAGGCCCTGGCGCAGAAACTGGGTGGTGTTGCGATCACCGGGTATCCCGGCCACGGTCACCTGCTTTTCCTGACGGAGCCCCGCGTTTTCGACGATGTTCTCGACTTTTTCGAGGACAGGCCGTTCTGCTCAGGCGCGGGTCATGCGGTCGGGGCTGGTAATTCCGACTGAAACAGTCAAAAACGGGGCATGTCCGATCAGACACATACCAGCCCTGGTGCGCCTTTCCGGCTGCGCCGCGCCACAGACAGCCTGCGGGCCCTGGGTGGCATGGCCTTTGTGGTGGCCCTGGTCTGTGCGCTGCCCATGGTGGCCGTGGCCATTGCCGCGCTGAGCGGCGGTACGGACACGGTGGCACATCTGGCCGGTACCGTGCTCGGCCGGTACAGCCTGACAACCCTTATTCTGGTGGTGCTGGTCTCGATAGGCACCTTTGCCATCGGCGTTGGTGCGGCGTGGCTTGTGACCATGACACGCTTTCCCGGTGTACGTATCTTTGAGGTGGCGCTGGTGCTGCCGCTGGCCTTTCCCGCCTATGTGCTGGCCTATGCCTATACGCATGTGCTTGATCATCCGGGCATTGTGCAGTCGCTGCTCAGGGATGTGACAGGGTGGGGTGCGCGGGACTACTGGTTCCCCGAGGTCCGGTCAGTTGGCGGGGCGGCGTCGATGCTGGTGCTGGTGCTTTATCCTTATGTGTATCTGCTGGCGCGCGCGGCCTTTCTGCAGCAGTCGGCGACCACGTTTCTCGCGGCCCGCGCGCTGGGGTCCAGCGCCTGGTCTGCCTTTTTCCGGATCAGCCTGCCGCTGGCCCGTCCGGCCATTGCGGGCGGCGTGCTCCTGGCAGTGATGGAGACAATCGCGGATTTCGGTACCGTGGCCTATTTCGGGGTCCAGACCTTTGCGACGGGCATCTATACCAGCTGGTTTTCCATGGGCGACCGGGCGGGGGCCGCGCAGCTGGCGCTCTGCCTGCTGAGCTTTGCGCTGCTGCTGGCGATGCTGGAACGGGCGCAGCGCGGGCGGGCGCAGTTCTATGACCCCGCGCGCCGCCAGCAACCGATGGAGCCCGCACGGCTGCAGGGCCGGCAGGCCGCGTTTGCGATGGCGCTGTGTGCGGTGCCTGTGCTGCTGGGGGCCGTGCTGCCGATCATTATCCTCTTTTCGATGGCCCTGGGCTCAGAGCAGAACCTGCTCAGCCCGCGCTACATCGGGTTCATCAGCAACTCGCTGATCCTCGCATCGGTCGCAGCGGGTGTGACCGTTCTGGCGGCGATCTGCGTGGGCTTTTTCCTGCGGTTGCGCCCGGGCAGGCAGGCGCGGACCGCGGCCTATGTCGCCCGGCTAGGCTATGCGGTGCCGGGCGGGGTGATTGCAGTGGGACTGCTGGTGCCGTTTGCGGCCTTTGACAATGCGCTCGACGCCTTCATGCGCGCGCAGTTCGACATCAGCACCGGCCTGCTGATCACCGGATCCATCTGGCTGCTGGTGGCCGCCTATATGGTGCGGTTTCTCGCAGCGGCTCTGGGCGCCTATGAGGGCGGGCAGGCGCTGGTGCCGGCCAATATGGATGCCGCTGCACGGTCGCTGGGCCAGACGCCGGGCGGGACGCTGCGGCGTGTGCACCTGCCGATCCTGGCGCCCAGCCTGCTGACCGCACTGCTGATCGTTTTTGTCGATGTGATGAAAGAGCTGCCCGCAACGCTGATCATGCGGCCGTTCAATTTCGATACGCTGGCGGTGCAGGCGTACCGCCTGGCCAGTGACGAGCGCCTGGAGGGGGCAGCGGTGCCCAGTCTGGTGATTGTGGCCATTGGTGTGCTGCCCGTGATTCTGATCTGCCGCCAGGTGGGACGGCAGCGCAAAAGATGAGGGCCGCCGGATTTCTCCGACGACCCTGCGCACTGTTAACCCTGATGTAGCGCGATTGCGCCCGGTTTCACCCTGTACCTGTCGCGCTGCCCGTTGCAGACGCGGATGAGGGCGGTGCCGGATCAGGCGGGCTCGCCCGTTTTGTCCTGGGTCCGCGTGTCGAAATCACCTGCGTCATGGCGTTCATGCAGCTGCATTTCCGGCTCGCCAAAGGTCCGGTTGACCATCCGTCCCCGCTGGACTGCGGGTCGCGCGTCGATTGCCTTCGCCCAGCGCATCACGTGCTCATAGCTGTCCACATCTAGGAATTCCGCCGCATCATAGAGCCGGCCCAGCACAAGCTGCCCGTACCAGGACCAGATGGCGATATCCGCGATTGTGTACTCTGCGCCCGCGATGAACTCATGTTCCGCCAGCTGCCGGTCCAGCACGTCCAGCTGCCGTTTGGTTTCCATTGCAAAACGGTTGATCGGATATTCGAATTTCTCGGGCGCATAGGCATAGAAGTGGCCGAATCCGCCGCCCAGATAAGGTGCCGATCCCATCTGCCAGAAAAGCCAGGAGAGCGTTTCAGCCCGTGCTGCGGGACCTTCGGGCATGAATTTTCCGAAACGTTCCGCCAGGTGCAGCAGGATCGCGCCGGATTCGAAGACCCGCTGGGGTTCATCAAAGCTGTGATCCACGAGTGCCGGGATCTTGGAGTTGGGGTTGGCGCCCACAAAGCCGCTGCCGAACTGATCGCCGTCGCCGATTTTGATCAGCCAGGCGTCATATTCTGCCTCTGAAATCCCCAGCGCCAGCAGTTCTTCGAGCAGAACCGTGACCTTGACCCCATTGGGGGTGGCCAGCGAATAGAGCTGCAGCGGGTGTTTCCCGACAGGCAGGTCTTTGTCGTGCGTCGGTCCGGCGATGGGGCGGTTGATGCTGGCGAACTTCCCGCCGCTTTCCTGATCCCAGGTCCAAACGCGGGGCGGTGTGTATTCAGTAGTGTCGGTCATCCTGTTGTCCTCTCGTCGCCGTTCCTGCACCGACCT
This sequence comes from Roseobacter sp. S87, assembly GCF_055693285.1. The sequence goes on along the minus strand of NZ_JBVFTR010000004.1, from coordinate 2,952,477 downwards.
ATGCTTTGTTCGGATCAGAACAAGGGCCAGGGTTAATCTGTCGTAAGCACATTTGTGGCAGTCTCGGCACCCGAGACGCACAGGCCGGAAAACACCATGCACAAATGGCGAAAACAGCGGGCTGCCGCGCGGATGCCGGCCACCCTTGTCTGCGGACAGGTCAGGGATCGTGTGCTTGTCCTGAACATCAGTGAGGATGGCGCCCGTCTGTCCGGGGCCCCGCCGATGCCTGCGGGCGCGATGATTGCGCTGCAGCTGATGAACCATCGCCTGCCGGGCAAAGTGGCCTGGCAACGGGGGGATGCAGCGGGCATTGCGTTTCAGCCTGCGCTGACCGCCCATGTCCTGGGGCTGTTACGCCGCCTGGTCTGAGGACGTGGTTGCCTTGTGGCGTCAGGTGCCCAGCACCAGCAGTTCCGGAAAAGCGTCCATATCTTCGAACCGGCAAAAGGCAGGCGGTACCAGCGGGATCACCGGCGCATGGGCTGCCAGCTTTGCATGGATGTCCCGCAACCCGGCTTCCCAGACCGGCACCAGATCATCCGGAATCCAGTCAAGAAAATAGGCGAAAGTCATGTGAAACCGGTAGCTGTCGTGTTCGCGGTGGCGAAAGCCAAAGGGTTCTGTCAGCGCTTCGCGCCATGCCAGCATCGTCGCCCGGTCCTGTGGTGTGGCGCCATCGAGGTTGAGCCCGCCGGGCCGGAGAGATGTGACCGATACCTGAAAGGGCGGCGGCGGTACAAAGGCAGTCAGGCGCTCTTTGAGCTTTTCCGTGATGTCATCAATGGGGGCCGTGCGGTCCATGCCAGCGGGCCAGGCATCTTCGGTCCGGCGCGTTTCGATAATGCCTTCGAACACGGTCATGTGCAGGCTGTCTTCGGCGGTAAAGAGCAGACACTCCGCGCCGGGCAGCGCCTGAATGGCCTGGCGCGCCTCCAGCACGGCGGTGTGGGCAGGGTCGCTGCGGTCGAGATGGCAGACGACGGTATTGCCCGGCTCGTGCAGGAACCCGTCGGGACCATAGCGCAGGCCCAGCCGGCTGGGTGGCCGTGGGTTGTTGCCTGCGGACGCTGCCGCCACTTCGCTGCGCTGTGTCATTGGGTTCTCCTGTACATGGGCCGCCTGTCACAGCGTCACAGATACAGAAATTTCTGGGCTGACACAGAAAAAAAGCCGCCCCGAAGGAGCGGCTTTTCGTTACTTTGCTGCGCTGCAGATCAGCCCTGGCGGGCTTTGAACCGGCGCTGCGTTTTGTTGATTACGTAAACGCGGCCTTTTCTGCGCACAACACGGCAGTCGCGGTGCCGGTTCTTGAGCGAGCGGAGCGAGTTGCGAACCTTCATGGTCATCTCCTCATGTTGTGGCGCGGGCCAGCGCCGGGTTGCGGGCGGCCCGCCGCAGCGGACCAGTGAAACAGGTGGTGGGCGATACTGGGATCGAACCAGTGACCCCTTCGATGTCAACGAAGTGCTCTACCGCTGAGCTAATCACCCACTATGTTGATGCGGATTCTGTTGCCCCAAACAAAAATGGGGCGCGAAAAAACGCGCCGGTAGCGGGGTCTATAAAAGGAGTCGCCAGAGGGATCAAGAGCTTTTGGCTTTCATATTTTATGCGCTATGCTCTGAGCGGAAGGAAACCGAATGACACCCGCTCCATTTGACATAACCGAACCAGAGTATCTGAGCTCCTGCGTTGTCTTTGCCTCGCCCCACAGCGGGCGGGACTACCCGTCTGCGATGATGCGCCGGTCGGTGCTGGACAGCCATGTGATCCGCTCGTCAGAGGATGCCTTTGTGGACTGCCTGTTTGAGGCAGCTACAGATTTCGGAGCGCCGTTTCTGCGCGCAGGTGCCCCCCGCGCCTTTGTCGATCTCAACCGCAGCCCGGATGAGCTTGACCCGGCACTGATCAACGGTGTGCGGCGGCAGGGGCACAATCCGCGGGTGGCCTCCGGGCTGGGGGTGATTCCCCGTGTTGTGGCCAATGGCCGTGCGATTTACCGCGGGAAGATCCCGCTCAGCGAGGCGCGGGAACGCCTCGATGCCTATTGGTATCCCTATCATGCGACGCTTCAGGACCTGCTGGACAGGGCACACCGCCGTTTCGGCCAGACAGTGCTGATTGACTGCCATTCCATGCCGCGCGAGGCGGTTGCCGGTATCGCCCGCACAAGCTCCTGCCGCCCGGAAGTCGTTCTGGGCGACCGGTTTGGCGCGGCGGCCTCCGGTGACGTGGTCGACCGGATCGAGGCAGCCTTTGCATCTGCTGGTTTTGCTGTGGCGCGGAATGCGCCCTTTGCCGGTGCCTATATCGCCCAGGCTTACGGCAGGCCGTCCCGTGCACAGCATGCGGTCCAGATAGAGATCGACCGGTCACTTTACATGAACGAGCGTACAATCACGCCCAACGACAACTATGATAACGTGCGCGCCGCCTTGCGCGGTGTCATCGCAGAGATTGCGCAGATCGGGCAGGGCCGGATGCCGCTGGCGGCTGAATAAGGTACTTTGGTATTTTCCGGAGGATACGTGCTGCGGCGCGGGTTCGACCAATGGCAGAGGTACCTTCCTGCGTTTTACAACAAACACAAAGTGATGTGAATTTCTTGCCCCTGCGCGTTAGTTCAGAGGCGAAAACACCCCCTTCATTCCCAGGCCGTCTGGCGGGCACCGCCGGACAGCGCCCGACCCCCGTCAACCGGGGGGAGGGGGCTCGCCCGTCTCTCTCCGGATGGCTTGCGGCGTACCATCAGCGCAGCGCCCGGCCTTTCAGAATAGCATCCGGCCCGAACCGGGCTCTGATCTGATCGGTCGCCCGTTCCGCGTCAGTCCGTGTTCTGGCGCCGGGGTCCAGCAGATCTCCCGACCGGTCCGCGTCTGCATCGGCGATCAGGTCTGACAACCCGCATCCCAGCAGCCGGTAGGGACCTTCGTCTCCGACCTGATCAAAAAGCCCGCGTGCGGTGCGGTAAACGGTATCGGCCATCTGGGTGGCGTCCCGCAGGCTGACCCTCCGGCTGAGCAGGGAATGGTCTGCGCGTTTGAGTTTCAGCGTCACCACCCGCCCGGCGAGCCCTTTTGCCTTGGCCCGGTCGGACACTTTTTCGGCCATACGCCAAAGGTGTCCGTCCAGCAGATCAGGATCAGCAGTATCCTCAGAAAAGGTTGTCTCATTCGAGATCGATTTCATCGGGGCATGCGCTGAGACCCGGCGGCTGTCCTCGCCGCGTGCCAGATGCCACAGCCGGTCCCCCATAGAGCCAAAGCGCGCCACAAGATCCGTGCGCTCCCAGCGCAGCAGGTCGGAAAACGTACGGATGCCTGCCTTGTCCAGCGATGCCTGGGCGGCCTGACCCACGCCCCAGATCAGGCGCACCGGTTTGTCGCGCAGGAAGTCATCCGTTTCCGCGCGCCCGATCACGGAAAATCCGTGCGGCTTGTTCAGATCCGAGGCCACCTTGGCCAGAAATTTGTTGTGACTGAGCCCGATTGAGCCCGTCAGCCCCAGTTCGGTACGCATGCGCCGGATCAGGCGGGCGAGCATCACCGCAGGCGGTGCGCCATGCAGCCGTTCGGTCCCGGACAGGTCCATAAAGGCCTCGTCCAGCGACAGCGGCTCAATGTCCGGCGTCAGTTCTTCCATCATGGCGCGGATCGCGCGCGACACCTCTACATAAGCCTCCATGCGGGGCCGGATGATCACCGCATCCGGGCAGAGTTTCAGGGCCTGAAACATCGGCATCGCAGAGCGCACTCCCCGGATACGGGCCACATAACAGGCGGTTGAAACAACGCCCCGCCGGCCGCCGCCGATGATGACCGGTTTGTCCTGCAGGGACGGGTCATCGCGTTTCTCGACAGAGGCGTAAAAGGCGTCGCAGTCCATGTGCGCAATCGACAGCTCGCGCAACTCATCGTGCGCCACCACGCGGGGGCTGCCACAGGACGGACAGCGGCGACCCGCATCAAATTCGGTCAGACAGTCACGGCAGAGGGCGGGCATCGGTCACAGCATCCGGCAGGGGCGGCGGTCGGGTACAGTATACCAGCACTGTTCCGGGTTGCCATCATGCGCTGAAAGGAAAAACCCCCGCTGCCTGAAGCGGGGGGAGGTAACGAACCTCAGGAAGACATGGTCCGTTGGGGAGTATCACCTTACGTCAACTTACCACCTGAGCGTGAAACCGCCGAGGCCAATTTGCAGGAATTAGCCTGGATGCTGTTGTCTGTTGTGCTTGAGCCACAGTTTGTTGAGTGAAACAGTGGGTGATTCCTCATCCATCCACAGGCTGTGTACAACTCTGAATTGTTCTGAAATTTCAGCGATTTGGGCTCTGTGCCTGGGGGCTGTTCAGCTCGGACACGATGGCCCGTGCCGCCGCGCCCGGGTTCTCTGCTGTCCAGACCGGACGGCCGACAACAATATGATCAGCACCGTCCGCAATGGCCTGGGCCGGCGTGGCGACTCGCTTCTGGTCGCCCAGATCCGCGCCTGCGGGCCGCACACCTGGTGTGACGATCAGGCGTCCGGCGGCTTCCGGCAGGGACCGGATAAGTGCAGCTTCCTGCGGGGAGGCGATCACACCGTCCGCCCCGGCCTCAAACGCGCGCGCGGCCCGTGTCTGCACCAGGTCCGGTATGTCGCCGGGCACGATCAGACCCGCGTCCAGATCAGCACGGTCCAGCGAGGTCAGGATCGTTACGGCCAGGATTTTCGTCTGTGACCCCCCGGCCCCTTCGCGGGCCGCGCGGACCACGTGCGGATCGCCGTGCACCGTCAGAAAATCCAGATCAAACTGCGCCAGACCGCGCACCGCAGCCTCGACCGTGGCCCCGATGTCAAAAAGCTTCATGTCCAGAAAGATGCGCTTGCCGTGCTCCTGTTTGAGCTCATTGGCCAGCGCCAGGCCGCCGCCGGTCAGCATGCCAAGACCGATTTTGTAAAAGCTGACCGCGTCCCCGATTTTGCCCGCCAGGTCCAGCCCGGCTACAGCGTTCGGCACGTCCAGTGCGACAATCAATCTGTCATCAGTCATTCTGCATCCCCCGGAAATCTGCCGTGTGATTAGGCCCGTGGTGCGTGAATGTCTATGCGCAGACGTAAAAACCCGGAACACGCGGTGGGCGTGTCCCGGGTAAACTGTCATTCAGCTGTGTCACACTGCAGGAAACGGTCCGGGGAAGCGGTCAGGTTTCCATCAACGCAGTGCGTCATCTGATGTCAGGCAGGCAAAACAGGCCCACTGGTTACGCGTCTGGCGCTGGTGTTCATTGCGTGTCACCTGTTTTGCGCCCCCACATCGCTGTTTTAGCCGCCGCAGGTCAGGGGGTAACGGGGAATGGGTGAAACGGTTTCCCATCTTGAATTGATGTGGATCAGGGTGCAGGCGCGCGCGCGGGTCTACAGTATTCCCGTGCTGCGCGAATATGGTCTTGAAGCCGGACGTGTGGCGCACCAGATATGATCCAAGGCCTCAGGAGCCGGTATGCCGCTTAGCCGGGTGCCGGACGGGACGGGCGCTTATGAAAAGGAGAATACCCATGGACTTGAACAGGTTCACGGAACGGTCACGCGGTTTCATTCAGGCCGCCCAGACCATTGCCACGCGTGACAGCCACCAGCGGCTGGCACCGGAACATCTGCTGAAAGCATTGCTTGATGACGATCAGGGGTTTGCGTCAAACCTGATAAGTGCCGCCGGCGGTAAGCCTGCGCGGGTGCGCGATGCGCTGGAGCTGGGCTTGGGCAAGATGCCGAAAGTCACGGGCGATGCCGCCCAGGTTTATCTGGACAACGCAACACAGAAGGTTCTGGCCGAAGCGGAGGCGCTGGCCAAAAAGGCTGGCGACAGCTTTGTGCCGGCCGAACGTCTGCTGATGGCGCTGGCCATGGTGAAGTCCGGGGCGAAAACCGCGATGGAGGCAGGCGACGTCAATGCCCAGGCGCTGAATTCTGCGATCAATGATGTGCGCAAGGGGCGCACCGCGGACAGTGCGACGGCCGAGGATGGCTATGACGCGCTGAAGAAATACGCGATGGACCTGACGGAGCGTGCGGAAGCGGGCAGGATTGACCCGATCATCGGACGCGACGAGGAAATCCGCCGCGCGATGCAGGTGCTGAGCCGCCGGACCAAGAACAACCCGGTGCTCATCGGTGAGCCGGGTGTGGGTAAAACCGCCATTGCCGAGGGTCTCGCGCTGCGGATTGTGAACGGTGACGTGCCCGAAAGCCTGCGCAACAAGAAGCTGCTGGCGCTGGACATGGGCGCGCTGATTGCAGGCGCGAAATATCGCGGCGAGTTTGAGGAACGCCTCAAGGCAGTGCTGACCGAGGTCACGGAAGCTGCAGGCGAGATCATCCTGTTCATCGACGAGATGCACACACTGGTTGGTGCAGGCAAAACGGATGGCGCGATGGATGCGGCCAACCTGATCAAACCGGCACTGGCGCGGGGTGAGCTGCATTGTGTGGGCGCCACGACGCTGGATGAATACCGCAAGTACGTTGAAAAGGACGCGGCCCTGGCGCGGCGCTTCCAGCCGGTGATGATCCTGGAGCCGACGGTAGAGGATACGGTCAGTATTTTGCGCGGCATCAAGGAGAAATACGAGCTGCACCACGGGGTGCGGATCTCGGATTCCGCACTGGTGTCGGCGGCGACGCTGAGCCACCGGTACATCACGGACCGGTTCCTGCCGGACAAGGCGATTGACCTGGTGGATGAGGCCGCATCGCGCCTGCGCATGGAAGTCGACAGCAAGCCCGAGGAACTGGACGCGCTGGACCGGCAGATCATGCAGCTGCAGATCGAGGCCGAAGCGCTGAAGAAAGAGGACGACGCGGCCTCCAAAGACCGGCTGGAACGGCTGGAGGAGGAACTTGGCGGTCTGATGGAGCAGAGCACCGCGATGACGGCGCGCTGGCAGGCAGAGCGGGACAAGCTGGCAGGCGCGCGCGACATCAAGGCGCTGCTGGATCAGGCGCGGGCCGAGCTGGAGATCGCCAAGCGCGAGGGGAACCTCGGCAAGGCGGGTGAGCTGAGTTATGGTGTGATCCCGCAGCTGGAGAAACAGCTGGAAGAGGCTGAATCCCATGACGACAGCGACGTGATGGTCGAGGAAGCCGTGCGGCCCGAACAGATCGCCAGTGTGGTCGAACGCTGGACGGGTATCCCGGCGGGCAGGATGCTGGAAGGCGAGCGCGACAAGCTGCTGCGCATGGAAGAGCAGCTGCACACGCGCGTGATCGGTCAGGACAAAGCCGTCCGGTCGGTGGCCAATGCGGTGCGCCGCGCGCGTGCGGGTCTGAACGACGAGAACCGGCCGCTGGGCTCGTTCCTGTTCCTCGGGCCCACCGGTGTGGGTAAGACCGAGCTGACCAAAGCGGTGGCTGAGTTCCTGTTTGATGATGACAGCGCCATGGTGCGTATCGACATGTCAGAGTTCATGGAGAAACATGCGGTCGCCCGCCTGATCGGCGCGCCTCCGGGCTATGTGGGCTATGACGAGGGCGGTGTGCTGACCGAAGCGGTGCGGCGCAGACCCTATCAGGTCGTGCTGTTTGACGAGGTTGAAAAGGCGCACCCGGATGTGTTCAACGTGCTGCTGCAGGTGCTGGACGACGGCATGCTGACCGATGGTCAGGGCCGCACGGTGGATTTCAAACAGACGCTGATCATCCTGACATCGAACCTGGGGGCGCAGGCGCTGAGCCACCTGCCCGACGGTGCCGATGCCTCGGACGCGCGGCGCGATGTGATGGATGCGGTGAACGCGCATTTCCGGCCTGAATTCCTGAACCGGCTTGACGAGACGATCATCTTCGACCGTCTGGGCCGCGCGGATATGGACGGCATTGTCACGATCCAGATGGCGCGTCTGTTGAAACGTCTGGCGGGGCGCAAGATCACGCTGGAGCTGGATGACGGTGCGCGTAAGTGGCTGGCCGATGAAGGCTATGACCCGGTCTATGGCGCACGGCCGCTGAAACGTGTGATCCAGCGCGCGCTGCAGGACCCGCTGGCTGAAATGCTGCTGGCCGGTGACGTGCTGGACGGGCAGACCATCGAGGTCAGCGCGGGCAGCGAAGGTCTGATCATCGGCGACCGGGTGTCTGCGAGCAACCGGCCCAAGCCGGATGATGCGGTCATTCACTGAGTGTTTTGCAGAACAGGAAAGGCCCGCTCCGGCGGGCTTTTTTTGGTGTTCGCTGTGATCCTTTAGCAACCGATGGTTTTTGCCTCGCCAAGGTCTGTTGGCGAATTGAATGACGTTAAAAATATCATCTGGACGCGGCGCAAACAGAAGTAATTGTTCCGTCCGAAGCGGTCCCGACCATGTTTAGAACGCAATACGACGAATTGAGCTCTACCAGTAGCCAGGCAGCGCACAGCGTTATGGCGAAAGAGCCGATAAAGAAAATTGCATTTCGGCAAAGCGCTTTTCTGGCATCTGTGTTTCTCGAATGGTTCAGAACACGGAAAAACGAAAAGAAACCACCCGTTGCAAAGTCCCAAGCACCGCGTGCGGTAGCTTGTGAGGTGAAAATCAAGTTTGAAAGCGACGCAAAGAGCTTGAAGAACCAGAAAATCGCAACCAGAAAACCAAAAATCACAACCACCAAGAGAACATATATCAACGTGGCCACGTCTTTAGGCTCCTTCGAAACCGCAACTAAATTAGCTGAGTCTTAGTGAGACTAGATCGCTCAACTTGGCCAAGTGCGCAATACCGGCGCTGGATTTGCGAAGCAGACATCGACACATTCGCAGTGCAAGACTGCTTATTCCGCACAGCAGTCACCGGCGGCCGCGTGTTTTCCGTCATTCGTGATTTCCCATAGCGTCGTCGGTGCCGTAGCCTGACAACAGGTGATGGTTGGAACCGGCCTGCCTGTAAATGGAGAGGTCCTCAAAATGCTACGATGCCGAAACAACAGATTCGCGCGTATGCGGGCAAGCTATGCGGTGGTTCTGGGCGTGGCGCTGATCATCGTGCCCCCGTCCGTTTCAGCTGCCGATTTTGAGACCGGAATGGAAGCGTTCCGTGCGGGCGAAACGCAGCAGGCCTTTGAGGCCTGGCACCCTCTGGCCCAGACCGGGCATCCGGACGCGCAGCATGCGCTGGGTCACATGTATGAGTACGGTCACGGAACGGAGCGGGACGATGCGGAGGCTGCTTTCTGGTACGAAAAAGCCGCGGCACAGAACAACGCAGAGGCGCAGTACCGGCTGGGTGTTCTGCTGGATAACGGCTGGGGCGTACCCCGGAACCGCGCAGGTGCCGCAGCATGGTATGCCCGTGCGGCACAGCTGGGCCATGTTTTCGCGCAGCATGATCTGGCGTTTATGTACCTGAAGGGCACCGGCGTGCCGATGGACAGGGTGCAGGCCTACAAATGGCTGAAGATCGCGTCCCAAAGTCGGGCAGACCTGATGGCAAAGCATCTGGATCATGTATCAAAGACCATGACCCCGGCTGAGGTGAGGGAAGCGGAACGCCAGGCCCGCGCATGGCTGAACGCACAGAGGCTCTGACGAGCGGTGTCCATCGCCGGTACGTGATGAATAACCAGTGTCTGCCATGGATCTTATGCGCGGGGCGGGAGGATCACGCGGACGGGCGCAGCGTATCGAGGCCGTCCGCGGCGCTGGCCGACACGCAGATTGAGGCGAGCGTGCGAGGCTGCTCGTAAGGCCAGGGCATGGCACGGTGCAGCGTGGCGCGTTCATCCCAGATCAGGACATCCCCCACCTGCCACTGATGCGCATAAATGGCGTCTTCGGGTGTCAGAGCGTCGATGATCTCGTCGATCAGGTCCTGGGCCGGCCCGGCATCCATTCCCGCGATCCCACAGGCGTGCGAGGCGATATAGGCTGCGTCCTGACCGTTTACCGGGTTTGTCCAGATGCCGCGCCAGGTCTGGCCTGTCCACTTTGTGATGTGATCCGCCTGGGCGAGATCGGGGTCGATTTTTCGGCGTGAATGCGTGAGGCGGTGTTCGAAGGCACCGGCAAGGGCATCCCGAAGATGCTGTGGCAGCCGCGCCAGTCCCGCGCGTGTTGAGACCAGTTCCGTTGTCCCGCCGCTGGTCGGAACGACGCGGGCGGTGATGATATTGGCCAGCGACGGGACGGGCAGGAAGGTGGAATCCGTATGCCAGAGCATATTGGCCTGCAGATCCTTGAGACGCAGGGCATCCGGGAGCAGAACTGACCCGTCCGGCCGGACGTTGGATACGGCAGAGACAAAATCCGGACCATCTGTCCGGTTTTCTATGGGACCAAAGAGGCGGCCGAACCGCAGGATGTCCTCGTCTGACCAGTCCTGTCCGCGGATGAGCAGCAAAGAGTGTTCCTCGAAGGCCGCGCGCAATTCGGGATAGAGAAAATCGTGTGTGGCTTCTTTGAGGTCGATGCCCGGAAGCTCGACGCCGAAATCGTTGTGAAGGGGTATGGTCTGCAACATGGGTTCCCGCCGTGTGTCCACTGGACGTTATCGAAGCGGATCAGGGGCCACGATGCAAGAGTTGCCTTTCGGGGGCAGACGCGCCCGGAGTGAACCCCGGGCGCATCGTCGGTTTTACGCTTCCGGCGGCAGGATCACGCTGTCGATCACGTGGATCACACCGTTTGATGTTTCGATGTCAGCGGTCACGACGGAGGCGTCGTTGATCATCACGCCGTTGTCCAGATCAACGGTGATCTCGGAGCCCTGAACGGTGGCAGCGGTCATGTCATCGGAAAGGTCCGTGGACATCACTTTGCCCGGTACCACGTGATAGGTCAGCACAGCGACCAGCTGGTCTTTGTTCTCGGGCTTCAGCAGCGTTTCCACGGTGCCTTCGGGCAGGGCAGCAAAGGCTTCATCGGTGGGGGCGAAAACGGTGAAGGGACCTTCGCTCTTGAGCGTGTCCACCAGATCTGCGGCGCTGACCGCTGCAACCAGTGTCTCAAAGGTGCCCGCGTTCACGGCGGTGTCCACGATGTCCTTTTTGTAGCTGCCTGCGATGGCAGCTGTGCCTGCGATGGCTGCGGCGGCGGTCAGGGTGATGAGTGTCTTGCGAAACATAGGTCTTCCTTTGGCTGATGTTATGGTTTCTGCCGTCTTGGGCATTGACGGGAAAACGCATGAGGGAGGGGAACGGATCACCGGGGATTATCGCTCACGCCATTTGACGGAGACGTGATCCGCGCTAAGCCGGAGCCGTTTTTCAGATCAAATAACAAAAATGTCAGAACTGCTGGCGATCCGGATCACGAATTGGGCCGCAATGGATTGACGCGGGCGGTGAAGTAGCCCCATGCAGGGCGGGAAGAGCCGGAGGATACCGATATGATCATGCCGCCCGGGATGGTGATCTTTGACTGTGATGGTGTGCTGGTGGACAGCGAGCCGATTTCGGATCGTGTCATTCAGAAATCACTGGCGCATTACGGCCTGGAGATCACCGTGCAGGAGGTATCCGGGCTGTTTCTGGGCGGTACGATTGCCGGGGTGGCGGACACCGCACGCGGGATGGGCGCGCGTCTGCCGGGCGACTGGGTCGACAATATATATGCAGAGATTTTTGAAGCGCTCGCCGAGGAGGTGGAACTGGTCCCCGGTGCGCCTCTGGTGCTGGATGCGCTGGACGCGGCTGGCATTCCCTATGCGGTCGGCTCGAACGGTCCGCACCGCAAGATGGAGATTACCCTGAAGCGGACGGGGCTGGCGGCGCGGCTGGCCGGGCGCGTGTGGTCGCGCGAGGACGTGCCGAACCCGAAACCGGCGCCGGATGTCTATCTGGCCGCAGCACAAGCTCAAGGCGTGCCGCCGGAGCGCTGCGTCGTGATTGAGGACAGCCCTAACGGCGCGCGCGCGGGTGTTGCAGCCGGCATGTATACTGTGGGCTTCGCCGCGCATGCGGACCGCGCAGCACTGCTTGCGGTGTGTGATGCGGCGTTTGACGCCATGCCGGAGCTTCCGGCGCTGCTGGGCCTCTGATATTTTTCGTTACAGTCTGCTGTCCGGATTGTGAGACAAATTGGTTTGGACGTGGCGCGCGCGCCCTCTACATCAACGGAAACGAGTTTTGACCGGAGCATCTGATGGCATTTCGCTGGAAGAACACACTGACCGATAACGACGTGACTGACGAAGCGGTGTACCTGAACCGCCGTCAGCTGATGGGCGCAGCTGCGGCCGGCCTTGGGCTTGCGGCCACCGGAAGTCAGGCATCAGCAGCAGAAGAAGAGCTGGAGCCCAACTCCTGGGAAGACATCACAGAGTATAACAACTTCTATGAATTCGGCACCGACAAGGGCGATCCGAAGCGCTATGCCAATGCGCTGACGATTGATCCCTGGAGTGTGAAAATCGACGGGATGGTCGACAACCCGGGCGACTATGCCTTTGAGGACATCATGAAGGCGATGACCATCGAGGAACGGCTTTATCGTTTCCGCTGTGTCGAGGCCTGGTCGATGGTAAT